>JAFDEI010000269.1 GCA_019310425.1 Deltaproteobacteria bacterium
CTGCCGATCGACCCGAACGGCGTCGTCTACGACTCGCTCGGACGCACGCCGGTCGCTGGCGCGACCCTCAGCCTGATCGACCCGCGTACCGGCATCGCGCTGCCGCCCGACTGCTTCGACGATCCGGTGCAACAAGGTCAGGTGACGCGCAGCGACGGCTACTACAAGTTCGATCTCAATTTTTCGGATTCGACGGCCTGCCGGAGCGACGTCAGCTACGAGATCGCTCTCTCGATGCCGGCCGCGGGCACTTTCGAGAGTGGCTTCTCGTTGATCATCCCGCCCCAGACCGACGGCTCGACGCAGCCTTTCGACGTACCGGCCTGCCCGGGAGCGGCGACCGACGCAGTGACGGCGACCGCGCTGAATTGCGAGGTGCAGACTTCGGAGTTCGCGCCGCCGCCGTCCCTCCCGGCCCAGTCGCCGGGCACCGACTATCACACGCACCTCCTGCTCGACGCGAGCGCGCCGCCCGGCACCAGCCAACTCTTCAACAACCACCTGCCGGTCGACCCGGTGATCTTCGGAAACATCGCGATCACCAAGACGACGCCGTCACGCGAGGTGAGTCGCGGCGACCTCGTGCCCTACGAGATCACGGTGCGCAACGATCTCGCGACCCCGATCCCGGATCTCACGCTCGTCGACCGCTTCCCGGCAGGCTTCCGCTACATCGAAGGCTCGGCCCGCGTCGACGGTGAGTCCTTCGATCCGATCCACGATCCCGACGCACGCGAACTCGTCTTCACCGATGTCGGTGTCCCGGGCGCGGGCACGACCCGCGCCGTGTTGTTGCTCGCGGTGGGTGCGGGGGTTGGCGATGGCAAGTTCACCAACCGAGCCCAGGCGTTGAGCAGCCTGACCGGCCGGGCGCTCTCGGGCGAAGCTTCCGCCACGGTGCGCGTCGTGCCCGATCCCGATTTTGCATGCACCGACGTGATCGGCAAGGTGTTCGACGACCGCAATCGCGACGGCTCGCAAGAGCAGGGCGAGCGAGGGCTTGCGGGCGTGCGCCTCGTGACGGCTCGCGGCCTGGTGGCGACGACCGACCCGCACGGGCGCTTCCATATCACGTGCGCCGTCGTGCCGAACGAGGACCGCGGCAGCAATTTCATCCTCAAGCTCGACGAGCGTTCGCTCCCGACCGGCTACCGCATGTCGACGCGCGTGGCACAGGTCAAACGCGCCACCGCGGGCAAGGCGTTGCGCTTCGTGTACGGCGCCTCGATTCACCGCATCGTGGGCCTCGACCTCGCGGATGCCGTGTTCGAGCCCGGTACGACCGTCATGCGCGAGCAGTGGACGCCCCGCCTCGACCGATTGCTCGAAGAACTGACGAAGTCCCCCTCAACGCTGCGACTCGCCTACGTGGGCGACCTCGAGGAGTCCATTCTCGTCGACCGCCGCCTCGCCGCCGTCAAGGCCGAGGTGGTGCGACGCTGGCGCGAGCGAAGCGACGAGGAACTCCTAGTCGAATCCGAGGTCTATTGGCGCCATGGCGCGCCGGCCGGCGCTTCGTTCGTTTCGGGGCTGGTCGGCTCGGTGGCGGACGCCATTGCGGCCCCATTCCGAAATGGCAGCTTTGTCGCTGCACTCAAGGCCCCCTTCCGCCGCGGCACGACTCGCGACGTCGACACGGGGGATGCAGCCGAGCGACACCTGTCGCCCGACGCGCTCACGACCTGGGCACAGGATCCCGAGCAACTCGCGACCGATCGCGGCGACCGACTCGAGGAGCGCGAGGTCATCAGCGAGCGGGCCGAGACGGTCAAACTCAAGGGCGTCATGCCGCCGATCCACTTCCCTTCGGGCGTTGCGGACATTCCGGCGGGGTCGGTCGAGGAGTTGCGCGGCGTGCTCGACGACATGCGCGGCCTCGAAAACGTCCGCGTGCACCTGGTGGGACACGCCGACGATCAGCCGCTCCGGGCCTCGCTGGCGGCCATCTACGGCGACAACGAGGGTCTCTCGCGCGAGCGCGCGGGCGAGGTGGCCGAGTATCTGCAGGCGGCGCTGGCGCTTCCGCCCGAAGGCATCTCCTTCGCCTACGCGGGTGACAGCGAGCCCGTCGCGAGCAACGCGACCGAGGCCGGTCGCGAACAGAACCGTCGCGTCGAGGTGGAGGTCTGGTACGACGAAATGCGCGACGCGCTGGCGATGGAGGAGGTCGTCATCAGCGACGAGACCAAGCGCGTGAAGATCTGCCGCACCGAGACGGTGTGCAAGCTGCGCTATCGCGAGGGTCACGACCGCCGCGCTCGCATTCGAAACCTGATTGCGCCGCTCAACATCGCCGAGGATACCGCGAGGTTCCCCGACGACTTCGTTCGTCAGGTGCGGCAGGCGCTCGACAACCTGCGGGATCGGCAGAACGTGACGGTGAAGTTCATCGGTTACACCGACGACACGCCGCTCGAGGGACGTGCGGCGCGCATCTACGGCACGCATCTCGCGGTGTCGAAGGCCCGCGCGCACCGCGTGGCGCGCGCGATCCAGGACCGGCTGAAGCTGACTACGGCCGCCGTAGCGAGCGACGGCCACGGCGCGGCGTTCCCGGTCGCTTCGAACGCAACGGAGCGCGGCCGCGCTCTCAACCGACGCATCGAGGTCGAGTTCTGGTACGACGATCCGCTGCAGGAGCTGCCCGACGAGCCGCAGCCGTGTCCCGATCCGGGCGATGCCGAGCTCGTGACGAAGGTCTACGACCCGCCCTGGGGCCGTATCGAGCCGATTCCGATCGAAGACGGCGAGCCGCGCATTCCCGCGGGCTACACGGACGCACTCGTGCGCGCGCTCGACGATGTCGCGCGTGAGATAGCCGACGCGAGCAACGTGCGCCTGCGCTTCCTCGGCTACACGCGCAATGAAAGGCTCGATCGGCGCACCGCTGTCGTCTACGGCGACGATGTCGGCCTCTCGGCCGCGCGCGCGCGCCGCACGATGGAGCAGGTGCGCGGTGTCCTCGCGCTCCCCGAGGCGCAAACCGAGCATGAGGGCCGCGGCTACGTTCACTCGAACGACGTCGTGAACGGGGGCTTCCTGCAGGGCGACACGGACCACGTGGCCGTGCAGGTGGTCTACGACGAGCCGAGCGTGTTCGACGACCGCGACGGTATCGACATCACGCCCCTCACCCGCGAGTTGCGCGCTCAGAATCCGCTGGCGCTCAATTTGATGCACATCACCGCCGACGGCAAGCCGCTCGACGATCCGGGCCGCAGCTCGGCCGACATCCAGCGCTGCACGGACGTGGCTCTCGACGACGCCGACATCCAATTCAAGTTCGACGATCTCGAGGCCCGGCCGAGGCTCAGCGTGACTTCGCAGACGGGCGCGGTGGCAGTGCCGGCGGGTCCGAGTTCAGCGGTTGCCGTGGTGCTTGCGCCCGCGGCGGGCCCGGAGCCGGACGCGGCTGCGGACGTGCCGCTCGCGGCGTCGCCGGTTGCCGACGGGACTTCGAGCGGATCGGGTGCCGAGTTCCGCATGTATACGAACTACGGGCACTTCATCGAGCGCTCCGAGGTGCGGATCTTCGAGCAGGGTCAGTCGACGCAGGCCGAGCCGCTCGCGGTGGTCGCGGTCGATGAGCACGGCACCGCGCGTTGGCAGCCTGCCGTCGAACTCGTCTCGACGCCCATGCGAGAACTGACATTCGTGTTGCGCGCGTATGACGCGGAGGGTCGCTTCGACGAGACCGCGCCGCAGCTGCTGTGGTTGGTCCCGGCCGGGGCCGCTGCGAAGCTTCCCGGAATGACAGCCGCGCAGGGGCAGGCCGCCATCCCGACCGCCCCCGATCCGCTGCTCGCGGGCTACGGTGAGACGGGCGCGCTGCACCGCGGCATCCCGCTCTCCGGCGCCGGTGCCGTCCAGGTGCGGGGCAGCGGTGTGCCGCCCGGCCACACCGTCTGGTTGGCGGGCGCACCCGTACCCACCGACGAGCACGGCAATTTCGTCGCCGAAGCCGTGCTGCCGAAGGGCATGCACACCGTCGAGGTGGCGTTGCTCGACCCGTCGGGAAGCGGCGAACTCTTCCTGCGCGACCTCGAAATCGAGCGCGACGACTGGTTCTACGTCGGGATCGCGGACCTCACCATCTCGGGCGGTAAGACGAGTGGTTCCCGAAAGGATCTGCAGGGCGATGACTCGACCTTCGACCCCGACTCGATGGTCGACGGCCGTCTCGCCTTCTTCTTGAAGGGCCGCTTCGGCGAGGACTGGGGCCTGACCGCCCACGCCGACACGCGTGAGGGCCCGGTGGAGGATCTGTTCAAGGACTTCGTCGACCAGACGCCGGGCAAGTTCTACATCAAGCTCAGCCAGCGCGAGAATTACGCGATGTGGGGCAATTTCAAGGTCGGCTACCTCGAGAACGAGCTGGCGCAGGTCGACCGCGGTCTCTACGGGGCGAATCTCCACTACCAGACGGTCGCTACGACGCGCTTCGGCGAGCAGCGTGTCGTGGTCGACGGTTTCGCCGCGCAGCCCGGCACCGTGCCGAGCCGCGAAGAGTTCCGAGGTACGGGCGGCTCGCTCTACTACCTGCGGGTGCAGGATCTGCTCGAAGGCTCGGAGAGGCTGCGCATCGAAACGCGCGACAAGGACACGGGCCTCGTCAACGGCCGAAGGACAACAGTCTCGTGCGCAGCCAGGGTCTCGACGGCGACGAGTTGTGGCTCGTCGTCCAGTACGAGTTCACACCCGGACTCGGTGATCTCGACGCGCTCGCCGTCGGTGGCCAGGCCCACGGCTGGCTGAACGACTTCATTCGCATCGGCGCCACCGCGAATCACAACGACGACGACGGCGCGGACAGCGACCTCTACGCCGGGGACGTCATTCTGCGCACCACTGCCGAAACGTGGCTCAAGCTGCAGTACGGCCACAGTGAAGGCCTCGTCTCGAGGACGCTGGGCTCCGACGACGGTGGTTTCAACTTCCTCGGCACCGCGCCGCTCGCGTACGACATGGCCGAGGCCGATGGCTACCGGGCCGATCTGAGCGTCGCGTTCGCCGACCTGCTGCCCGCCGGCTGGGGACGCGGGCGTCTCTCCCTCTACGGTCAGATGCTCGGAGCCGGCTACTCGGCTCCGGGGTTCGCGGCGCTTACCGACACGCAGCTGTACGGCGGAGTCTTCGACCTTCCCATCATGCCGAGATCGACTTGAGCTACGCGCTGACGCAGTACTGGAGCGTGAGTACGGGCGTTCGTTTCGACCACCGTGAAGACGACTCGCCCGTCGTGCTGGCCACCCAGGAGGAGGGCGACCGCGTCGACGGCGTGGTCCAGGTCGATTACGACTCGGGCGGCGCCTGGAACGCCTACGGCTTCGGTCAGGGCACGCTCATGAAGTCGGACGATCGCGATCGGAACGAGCGCTACGGCCTGGGCGGTGCCTTCCGCATCAGCGACCGGCTGGTCATCGACGGCGAGGCTTCCTATGGCGCGAGCGGCCCCGCGGTCAGGTTGGGCACGAGCTTCCAGGAAAGCGAAGAGACCTACCGCTACATGAGCTATGCGGTCGAGAACGAGCGCGGCATCGACGGCCGACACCAGCGCCGCGGGAACCTGGTTTCCGGCATTCGAGCTCGCCTCTCCGACAGTGGCAGCGTCTATGTCGAAGACCGCTTTCAGCACGGGGGCGCACAGAACGGCCTGATCCGCGCGATGGGCATGACGCTCGCCACTTCCGATCGCTGGAGTGTGACCGGTAGCTGGGAACTCGGCACCCTGATCAATCGCCAGACGTACGCCGAAACCGAGCGCCGCGCCGGAGGCATCGCCGCCGGCTACCGCTTCGACAAGCTGCAGCTCTCGGGCAATGTCGAGTACCGCCATGACGACAGTGAGCAGCTCGACGGCAGTCACGAGCAACGCACCACCTGGCTGTTCAGGAGCAGCCTGAAGTATCAGATGACGCCGAGCTCCCGCCTCCTCGGGAAGGTCAACTACTCGACCAGCGACAGCTCCGAAGGCACGTTCTACGACGGCGGTTACACCGAGGCCGTCCTCGGCTACGCGTTCCGGCCGGTGACGAACGACCGCTTGAACGTGCTGGCGAAGTACACGTATTTCTCCAATATGCCGACGACGGACCAGTTCACTTCGACGGGATCCGCTTCCCAGTTCATCCAGCGGAGCCACGTGGCGTCACTCGACGTGTCTTACGACCTGACGCCGGAGTGGTCGGTGGGTGGCAAGTACGCCTTCCGGCGTGGCGAGGTGAGCCTCGACCGGGTGAACCCGGACTTCTTCTCGAACAACGCGCACCTGTACATCCTGCGAACGGACTACCGCTTCTTGAAGAACTGGGAAGTCCTGGCGGAAGGGCGAATGCTGCATCTCCCGGATCTGGACGAGCGCCGGACCGGGGCATTGGTCTCGATCTCCCGCTACCTCGGAGACCACTTCAAGGTGGGCATCGGGTACAACTTCACGGATTTCTCAGAGGATCTGACGGATCTGAGTTACGACCACCACGGCTTCTTCTTGAACTTCACGGGATCGCTGTAACGCAGAAGGCCACGCTACCGGGTGGATTCGGGCTTCGCGAACTCCGCTTCTGAGTTCTTGATTTCGAACTGCCCCCGTGCTGTCGATTCTCGCCGCTTCCAGCAATGTTCAGCTCGATTTCAGTGCGAGACCTTTCGCCGGCGGTACAGCCGCATGATGGGCGCAAGCAGCAGTGCGAATTCGAAGCCGAGCCCGCAGGCCCACGCGGCGGCCGTCGGTCGCGTCCGTGACCTTCTTGAGCTTGTTCTGCTGAAGCCCTGGTGTGGCCGCGACCGCCGCGAGAATCTGCTCGCTGAGGTCTGCATCCTCCTCTGCTCCGCTAACAGCGGGCAACCAATCAGCGAGCAGATTCTCGCGGCGGTCGCGGGCGACTTCAGCCAGGAGCGGGAACGAATCTCTAGCCGCCCGAATGGTCCTCGGGTAGTCGTGATCCGCCTTTGCCGTCGTGATGATGTTCAGCAGCTCGGAAGTAGCGATCGACCGTAGGGTTTGAGTGGTATGAAGAAGGTTCGTATTCGTCCCGCCGGTTGTCACGCGCGTTGGGATCCGCACTGGGTCCGCTGAAGAGCCGCCGGAGGAAGTCCCACATGCGTTCACCTCACCAGTACATGGTTCAAATCTCACATTGATGGTGAAAAGAGTACTGGTCGAGCGCGTACAGTATCCAGTGTTCGGAAGAGCCGGATTCTCGGGCTTGAGAGGGCCGTGTCTGGTGCATCCGCATTGCGCGGATTTGTCGCCAGCTTGTCGCTGGGCCGATCCAGCATCAGGCAACCTGTCGGAATCATTCGCGTTTCTTGCCACGGTCCCAGGTTCGAGTCCTGGAGGGCCCACCACTAACACCGCGATCCTGTTCAGCTTCGGGTATCGAACCTGTTCACACGCTCGCGTATTCTTGGCGTATGGACCGCCGGATTCCGAATCGGTGAGATTTCGAAGGCGGGTGGAGTGCGTCTTTGCCGCCGCGCTCATCGCGGTTGCCGGGGCCACCGGTTCGAAGGCAGCTCCGCTCGAATCTGAGCGGATGAACGTGCTCTTCATCTCGGTGGACGATCTGCGCCCCGAACTCGGAGCCTACGGTGCGCCGGTGGTGACACCGAACATCGACCGCCTCGCGGACGCGGGATTACGCTTCGATCACGCGTATGCGCAGGTGTCCGCCTGCGCGGCGTCACGCGCCGCGCTATTGACCGGCACCTATCCCCACACCTCGGGCGTGTATCTCATGCGCCCGTCACTCGGGGAGGCCAATCCCGGCCTCGTGACGATGCCGCAGCTCTTCAAGGACGCCGGCTACGAGACGATGCTGCCTCGCGGGCCCGTCACCGAGGGCGCCGACGTTTCGGACGACACCTACCTGGACGGGAAACTCGCCGCCCACGCGGTCGCAGAGCTCCGCCGCCTGAAGGATCGCCCGTTCTTCCTGGCGGTTGGATTTGTCCGACCGCACCTGCCATTCAACTGTCCCAGAAGATACTGGGACCTGTACGACCGTCGAAACATTGTGCTGCCCGACACGATCAGTCGCGAGCGCGTTCCGCTTGCGCAATGGCACGGCAACTACGAGCCCGCGATGTACCAGGGCGGACGAACGAACAGCCAGCTGACCGGCAGACGCTTGATCCACGGCTACCGGGCTT
>JAFDEI010000270.1 GCA_019310425.1 Deltaproteobacteria bacterium
GTTCCGCACGGTCGAGTGGCTCGACGGGCACCTCGCGGACCGCGCGTACCTGTTCGGCGGCCGGCCGGCCTTCGCCGACTTCGGGATCTGGGGAAACCTGAACCAGGCCTACTCCGACCCGACCTGCGGGCGACACATCCGCGAGACGGCGCCGGCGCTCGAACGATGGATCCTGCGCATGGACGACCCCGGCGCCGAGGGCGCGTTCGAGGAACTCGACACGCTGCTTCCGACACTCGGACCGCTCCTGGAAGAACAGGTCGCCGGGCGCTTCCTCCCCTGGAGTGTGGCGAACGAGAAGGCCGTCGAGGCGGGTGAACACCAGACGCGGCTCGTCTTCGACGGGCAGCCCTACGAACAGAAGACCTTCAAGTACCACGCGTGGTCGCTCGACCAGCTACGCCAGAAGCTCGAGCCCTTGCGCGACGACCCGGCGTTGCGGGAGGTCCTGACGAAGACCGGCTGCGCGGAGTGGCTCTTCGCGTAACCCCCGCCGGCGGCCCTCGGATCAGCTCCGGCGTTCGCGCCGTCCGACCAGCGCCCCGATCGCGACGAACGCCAGCGCCAACACGATCAGTTGAGATACCACGGCATCTCGGCCCGGATCGGCCGGGAACGAGATGGTCTTCGTCATCGAGGCGCAGGTCGCGGCGGCTCCGGTAGCGCATCATCCCGCCGCTGGTCCAATCCTCGGCGTCGCGATTGTGGGGACTTCTGTCTCTAAATGCTCCATCCGCTCGTTTTGCGAGACGAACTAACTCCGCAAGATCCCGACCAATAAGGGGAATCGAGATCGCCGCTCCCGCGCTCATAACCCGGAGGTCGTAGGTTCGAATCCTGCCCCCGCTACCACTTGAAGCATACGGCCGGTCGTCTCAGGACGGCCGGCCGTATGTGTTTCGAGGGTCAGTTCGGCCGTTCCCTCGATGTTGTAGTCGCGGCTGCCCGGGCTCTGATGAACCGTGATCCGGTTGCCTCTCAGGAGCCTCTCCAGCGCCAGGTGAGCCTTCTCCGGGGATGCCTGGAGCAAGTTGACTCGATCTGCGAGATCGCCGCTCTCACGGGCTTCTCTAGGCTCGCCGGACTCCACTCGGGCTGGCCCGCCTCGATGCGCGCCTGGATCGCGGCCTTCTCTTCGCGCAGCTCGCGAAGAACTTCGTAGAACTCCTGTGAAGTTCAGAGCTTCGCGATCTCACGGATCAGGTTGCGCTCCTCGAGCTTGACCTCGTCCAGAGGGCGCCGTTCTGCTTCAAGGGCTCAGTTACGGCAGGCAGGGCCGCCGAACCTACTCCCGACACTCTCCCAGGTAGTCACCGTGGCCGAGGTGCGCCGGCACCGCGGGCTCTCCTACGTAGATCGTGTGACGCGCCGAGGGATTTCCGGGCGGGATGTGGCAGACGGCCACCTTCCCATCGGAATCACACTTACCGTCGTGGTCCACGGAAGCGCCGGCCGTCGCCGCGACGCACTCGTTGTCGTAGGACTCCCCGTTGCAGCCGCAGACGGTGTCGATCACCAGGGGGCAGATATCAGGCCGCCGCTCACAGACACCCATCGAGTCGCAGCGGCCTTCCGGCTTCTGGCAGTAGTCGTCGTCCGAGCAATCGAGGTTGTCGCGGCAAGCCACGGGCCCCGGATCGCATTCGCCATCGTAGGCGACATTCGCACCCGCTCCTGCGGCCGCACACGCGTTCGAGTAGGTCTCACCATCGCAGCCGCAAACCGGGTCGAACTTGAGCGAGCAGAGGACTGGCCGTTCGAGACAGGTGCCGGGCTCGGAGTCGCAGACCTCTTCCCGGCGCCCGCAGTACTCGCCGTAGCCGCAGTCCTCGTTCGAGTCGCACCGCTCCGGTCCGCCGTCACACTCGCCCCGGAAGTCCAGTGTTACGGCGGCCGCGCGCCTCGCGCAATCGTTGGGGTAGGTCACGCCGTCGCAACCGCAGACCGGGGAGTCCTCGTCCGTGCACGCACCGGGGATCTCCTCGCAGAAGCCCCGCGCACTCGCGTCGCAGCCCGGACGCGTATCGCAGAACTCGCCCTCCTCGCAGGCCCCGCCCTCTGGGCCACCGCACTCGAACCTGGGACAGGGGCCGACGCTGGCGATCTCGACGTCGGCGCACTGGGCCTCGCAGGCGTTGGGCCAGGTATTGCCGTCTTCACCGCAGACGGGAACGAAGATCCGCGGGCAGGCGCAGCCCTCACACGAGTCGATGCCATCCTCACCCGCGTCGGCGGTCTGCGGCAGGTCAGTCGAGCCCTGCGGCACGGACTCGGCGCACTCCGAGTTGCCGAGCGAAACGACGGCGACGAAGAAGAGGAGGAAGACGGTCGGTAGGCGGGTAGACAGCTTCATGAATGAACTCCCGTGAAGGGCTCCTCGTCTGGAGCCCGGACCTGGCGCCGGATACTTTGCAGTCTGCAAGACGGTAGCCCCGAGCGATTCGGGAATCACTCCCCAGGCGAGCCGATGACACAGTACCCCCACACGGGCGATCCAGAGCGGCCCGCTCGCCCGCGCCTGGCATTCGAGAGTCCGAGAAGGCTCGTCAGGCGCGGGTGCACGCAGCCCGGCAGTGTTCGGGGAGGCCTCGGCGACTCTCGCCTCTTCGTCGTGGACGGGCCAATCGCCTATTTCTTCTTCTACAACGCCGAGCGGTTTCGGGGCGTGCGAGCCATTCCAGCGGACGATCGCCACGCGGCCGGCGCCAAGGAAGAGCCGCGCTGAAGCGCGTGATCTGCGAGTGGAGCAGGACGCCTAGCCTCTGAAGTGCATCTGAACGACATGGCGGCGCAGGCGCGTATGCAATCGGTCTGATCGGGCCCCCGCTACCACTTTCACGAGCAAGAGGAACGCCCGGAAGCCTGCGCTTCCGGGCGTTTTCGTTCTTGCAGGCGTTCCCACCGAGAACTCGGCGCTGGAGGCGTCGGTCGCCGCGACCAGGAGAACGCTCATCAGGGCCGCAGCGATCGTTCTGGAGTACATCGTCTTCCCCTCGAAGTCTGTGAGCAGGCGAGGGTAGTCCGTGAACCACGCCCACGAGCCGATACTGAACTGTGGGGACTACTGTGGGGGATTCGATCGAACGAGCCCGGTCCAGCTCCACCTTGCGGGACACCCAGGCCCGCAACATCCCTATATCCAGGCAGAATACCCGCCCCGCAGCGCGGCTTCAGCGAGTAGAATCGGTTCGAGGTCGCTGAGGAGCTGGCTACGATGAGTTTTCTGGAGACCGTCGAGAGGGCTCGAGCATTTCTGGAACGCAACGGGCGCGTCTCCCGTCGGGCTCTCCAGCGCGAGTTCGACCTCGACGACAGCGCTCTCGACGAGCTGATCGAGGAGTTGGTCGAAATTCAACGGGTGGGCGTGCGGGAAGGAGGCGCTCTCGCATGGGCTGGCGCAGTGCCTCCGGCACGGACCGAGACTCTGGAACGGGAGCGCGTCCCCCGGGACTACACGCCCAAGCACCTGGTCGACAAGATCCTGACCTTCCGCAGCGCCCTGGAAGGGGAGCGCAAGCAGGTGACCGTGCTCTTCGCGGATGTCGAGGGCTCCATGGATCTTCAAGAGAGCATCGATCTGGAGCAGTGGCACCAGATCGTGGATCGCTTCTTCCAGATCCTGGCCGACGGGGTGCATCGCTTCGAGGGCACGATCAACCAGTACACGGGCGACGGGATCATGGCGCTCTTCGGAGCGCCGATCGCCCACGAGGACCACGCGCAGCGCGCCTGCTATTCGGCGCTCTACCTCCGACAGAATCTCCAACGCTACGCGCAGGAGCTCAAGCGCGAGCAGGAACTCAGCTTCCCGGTCCGCATGGGCCTCAACTCGGGCACGGTAATTGTGGGAAAGATCGGTGACGACCTGCGCATGGACTACACGGCGCAGGGGCACACGGTCGGGCTCGCCGCGCGAATGGAGAAGCTCGCCGATTCGGGAAAGGTCTACATGGCCGAGCCCACCGCCCGCCGGGTCGAGGGCTTCGTCCGCAGCGAGGATCTGGGGGAGTTCAACATCGCAGGTGCCAGCGAGCCCATCCGCGTCTTCGAGCTGATGGGAGCGGGTCCTCTGCGCACCCGCTTCGATTTATCGCGCGCCCGCGGCCTCTCGCGCTTCGTCGGGCGCGCGGACGAGATGGCGACGCTCGAGGCGGGCCTGGAGCAGGCGCGAACGGGCGAGGGAGGGGTGATCGGGGTCGTCGCCGAGGCGGGGACGGGCAAGAGCCGCCTCTGCTTCGAGTTCCTCGAGCACGCTCGCGCTCGTGGCTTTCCGGTGCACGAAGCCCGCGGCCTCGATCGCAGAGGAAGACAGCGCCGAGACGACGCGGGACAAGATCGCAGCGCGACTCGTGCGCGTGGACCCGGCGCTCACCGATTCGCTCCCGGTGATCTTCGACTTCCTCGGCGTCCCGGACCCCGAGCGCCCGGCCCCGCAGATCGACCCCGAGAAACGTCAGCGCCGGCTCTTCGGAATCGCGAAGCGGCTGATCCAGACGCTGGGAGGTGCCGACCCGGCCGTCGTTCTCATCGAGGATCTGCAGTGGATCGACGGCGGAAGCGAGGGCTTCTTCGAGCAGATGGTCGACGTCGTCGGCGAGAGCCGCGTGCTCCTGCTGGTGAACTTTCGGCCCGGGTACCACGCTGACTGGATGCAGAGGTCCCGCTACCAGCGACTTCCCCTGCCCACGCTCAGAACGGAGGCCGTTCGCGATCTGCTGGCCGATCTGCTCGGAGGCGACCCGAGCGTCGAGTCGCTTCAGGACGCTATCTACAAGCGTACGCGGGGCAATCCCTTCTTCATCGAGGAGGTCGTCCAGTCGCTCGTCGAGTCGGGCTCGCTCGAAGGGACGCCCGGGCGCTATCTCCTCATCGCGCCGCTCGCGCAGCTCGGCGTGCCCGATACCGTGCAGGCGGTCCTGGCCGCTCGGATCGATCGTCTGCCCGACCGCGAGAAGCAGGTGCTGGAGACGGCGGCAGTGATCGGCAAGCAGTTCGAGCGCCGCCTGCTGCGGGAAGTCGTCGATCTCGCCGACGCCGAGCTCGACGCCGCACTCGCGGCGCTCGGCTCGGCGGGGTTCGTCTACGAGCATGCGCTCTTCCCGGAGCTCGAGTACACCTTCAAGCACCCCCTTACACAGGAGGTCGCCTACGCGTCGCAGTTGGGCGAGCGGCGCGCGCGCCTCCATGGCACCGTCGCGCGCGCGATCGAGGAGATTCACGGCGACCAGCCCAGCGCGGCAGCCGCGCGGATCAGCCACCACTGGGAAGGCGCGGGAGAGCCGTTCGATGCGGCCCGCTGGAGTCATCAAGCCGCGGTCTGGGTTGGCTTCAGCGATCCGGCCGAAGCGATGCGGCATTGGCGCAAGGTGCGCGAGCTGGCGTCGAAAGCCGGAGACACCGAGCAGGCAAGGCGGCTGGGCGTCGCGGCGTGCGTGTGGATCCTGCGCTTTTCCTGGCGAATCGGCTGGGACCTCGACGAGATGGCCTCGGCCTTCCGCGAAGGACGCGATTTCGCCGAGAGCATGGACGACGCGCGCTCCGTCGCGCAGCTGTGCTCCGCCTACGGGGGCTCCAAGGCCGTCGCTCTGGAGCCGGCGAAAGAGGCCCTTGGACTCATCGACGAGGCCCGGGAGATCGCCGGGGAGATCGACGACCCCGCCTTCACGCTGCGCCTCGTGGCGGATTGGGCGGTCGCCTACGGGCACGTGGGTCAGCCGGACGAGAGCCGTCGAGTCAACGAAGAGCTGGTCGAGCAGATGCGCAGCGACCCCCGCCTGTCCAGCACGATCCATCGCTCCCGCGCCTACATGTTTCTTCTCTGCTCCGGAAGTTTCTCGCTCCTCCGACAGGGACGGCTGGCAGAGGCGGCGCGGATGGCCGAGGAGGCCCACCGGCTCGCTCGGGCGCGGAATGCGGTCGAGGTGGTGGGCTGGGCGGTGGCTACGCTGGCGCGCTGCCATGCCGCGTTCGGTGATCCCGAAGGAGCGCTGCGCGCCGCCCGCGAAGCCGTCGAGGCCGCCGAGCGTCTCGGGGGCTACATGCGCGGCGCTTCATACCACGCACTCGCGGAGGCCCACGCCGCTGCAGGGGAGTGGAGCCGCGCACGGGAGGCCGCCGAGCTGGCCCTCTCGATCGACGAGCGTGGCTCCTGGTACGCGACCAGTCTGAACACGCTGACGGAGATCTGCATCGAGACCGGGGACTACCGCCGCGCGACCGAGCTGGTCGAGGAGGCGCGCGCCCTCGGCCTGCCCGCCGGTCAGGGAACCGAACCTGACGCGAGGTTCGCGCACGCGCGCCTGCTCTTGCGCGTAGAAGGCCTCGCAGCAGCGGACCGTGTCGAGGCGATGCTCGCCGAGCTGCGTGACACCTGCGACACGCTCGGCGCGAGATTGCTGCTCCCGCGCATCGATCTCGAAAGTGCCGAGATCGCGCGCTTGCGCGGTGACGCCCCCGCCCGGGAGCTCGCCCTGCGGACGGCCCAGCGTTCGTTCACCGAGATCGGCGCGACGGCGCGTGCCGAACGGATGGCGGAGGAGCACCGGCTGTGAGCCCCTCGAATCCGATTTCGAACCTGAGGGGCAATCGCTAGCGGGCTTGATCAGGAAGCCTCTGGTGCCCTGGAGTTCTCGCGATCACCCACCGCCTCGTCGAAGGCGATCGAGCAATCTGCGGAGCCTGGGCAGGACCAGCCGATCCTTCTCCCGGTCGGCCGCTTGCTTGGATCGAATGACATCCTCGAGGGAAGCAAGCAAGATGTGGAGTCGATCTGCCGCTTCGATGTCGACCGCGTCACGCAGGAGATCGGAGAAGCCGGACGTTCCGCTTGGACAGAAGGTGACGTCCAGGTCCCCGGCCTCGGTGGTCATGTTCACGATCGCATCCGGCGGCAGGTTTCGGAAGAACTCCATTGAGCAGTCGAATGAGAGCCCTTTCGGCTCCGACTCGGTGCGAATGCGGGCGCCGAGTCCACGCAGCGCCTCGGCCAGACGCTCGAGATTCTCGTCCGAACGCTCCGGAACCACGTCGATGTCGACGGTCACGCCCACGTCACCATGGAGGACCGCGGCCATTCCGCCAATCAGGATGAAGCGAACGTCGCGATCTGCCAGCGCTGAGAGCATGCGCTCGGGATCGAAGCCGGAGCTAACCATCGGAAGCCTTTGATACTTCGCGGCGCCCACGCAACACGAAGCGCGCCACCCGGGTGGCGTCCGCGAGGCGCTCCGCCGGGCTTCGGCGGAGCGTGCGCTCGAACATCGAATCTGTACCGGGGTCGGGTTCCGAGAGAGAGACCGAAACTTCGAGCCCTGCGGCTCGAACGAGGCGTTCGACCATCTCGGTAGAGGGGACACGGGCTCCGGACTCGATTCGCCCGACCGTGGATTTCGGGACCCCTGCCCGCTCGGCCAACTCCGCCTGTGTCAGGCCCGACCGCCGACGTGCTTCCCGGACGATGTGTGTGATCGACATGTCATTCACGATAGCCAATTGGCTATCGAAGTCTACTCAGGGACCTTGAGGGCTCGATTGGGCATCGGCCCTCCGAGCGGCCGAATCCGAAACGATATCTGATGCTTAGCCTCTGAAGTGCATACGGACGGAATGCCGACGAGACTTCGTATGCAATCGGTCTGATCGGGCCCGCGCTACCAAATGAGAAACCCTCGGAGGTCCTTGTGACTCCGAGGGTTTCGGCTGTTTGGGGGGTGACTTTTCGCTGCGATGGGTCGCCCGAATTGGCGGCGCCGCGTGTCAAGCCATGATCCCGCTCTCGGTGAGCGCTGCGATCTCCTCG
>JAFDEI010000271.1 GCA_019310425.1 Deltaproteobacteria bacterium
GCGACTGCGCGCCGTCTACACCCCCGGCCACGCCATCGACCACCTCTGCTTCGTGCTCGAAGAGGAAGGCTCGCTGTTCTCGGGCGACAACGTGCTCGGCATCGGCACGACGGTGATCCCGTCGAAGAGCGGCAGCCTCGCGGACTACATGCAGTCCCTACACCGCATGCTCGAGGAGAGACCGAAGTCGATCTACCCCGCCCACGGGCCGCTGATCGCGGACGGCGTCGCGAAGATCCGCGAGTACATCGCGCACCGTGAGGAACGCGACGCGCAGATCATGGCCGCCATGCGCGAAGGGGCGGAGACGATCCCGGCGATCGTGAAGATCGTTTACAAAGCCTACCCCGAGTCGCTGTACGCGGCCGCGGGCCAGTCCGTCTGCTCGCACCTGCTCAAGCTCGAGCGCGAGGGCCGCGTCGCAAGGGAGGGCGACCCCGAGCCGCTCACGGACGACTGGCAACTCGCCTGACATGGCCCCACGCAGCAAGCAGACCCGCTCGCGCGCCGATCGCGCGCGGTCATTCGTGAACCGCTCGGGCGTAGAGTGCTCGGCGTGCGGCGATGGCTTGCTGCAGCGCGGGTTCTCGCGTCGCAGCGGCCACTGCTCGCCCCGCGGCCGCGACGGCACGATCGAAGTCACCCGCCGATGCGTAAGCGGCTGCGAGTGCATCCAGGACCATGGGGTGGCCGCTCCCGGTGAGTGCAGCGGCCCGCTCCGCTCGGGCGATGGCTTCCTCCGGCCGCCGCCGAGTCGGATCGGGATGCGTCGCCAGGATCCAGGCGGCCTCGGTCAGTGCAACGGGATCCCGAGGGCGGATCACACTCGCCAGGCGGAGATGGTACAAGGCCGGCTCGAGACGTCCCTCGGAGCGCAGCGTGGAGCCGAGAGCGGCGTGGGCCTCGCCCAGATCCGGGCGCGCCGCGATCGCCTCGCGCAGGTGTCGAATCGCAGACTCGACTTCGCCGGTGCCGCGCAGCGCAAGTGCGACGTTCAAGTGCGTCTCGTCTGCGTTCGCTCCGCCACGTAGCGCCTCGAGATAGCGGGGAATCGCGGCTTCCGGTGCACCCTGGAGTGCGAGAATGCGCGCCCGCATCAGCGCGAACTCCGCACGAGTCGGCCGATCGGGGGGAACCGTGGGGCCCAACGCGTCGAGGGCGCGGGCGACCTCGCCCTGGCGCAGCTCGAGTTCGGCGGCGCCGAGCCGGGCCAGCGGCTGGCTGGGCTCGCGCTCCGCTGCAAACCGAAGCTGCACTCGCGCCCGCTCCCAATCTCCCGCTGCAACGGCGAGCCGGCCGAGTCGCGCGTGGTTGTGCGCCGCGTCGCGCGGAATCCAGTAGGTCGCGTAGGCGAAGATCGCCCAGCAGCCGAAGCCGACCAGCGTTGCGGTGGCAATCGGGCGGCTTCTGCGAGACAGCCAATCGAGTCCGAGTGCTCCGAACGCACTCATCGGAATCGCGGCAGCGAGCGCGAAGAAGGCCTTGGCGTGGGCGTGACTCGGAACCGTCAGATTGAGGTAGAGCAACAGCAGCGCACTGCTGGCCGCGACCGCCAATAGTGCGGACCACGCCGGATCGCGCCTGCGCAGCACGCGAACCATGGCGTAGAGGACGCCGACTCCGATTCCGAGGCACGGGACCAACGCCAGCAGTCCGCCGAGAGCCATCCATTCGGAGTTCCACGCAGGTGCGGCCCACAGCGCGCGGTGCCCGGAACTCAGGCCATCCGCCCACAGCGTCGCGTAGACACCGTCGGCAACGCTTCCGAGCGCGGCCCGCTGGGGCGATTCGAGCGCGAGTCGAAGACCGAATAGGGAGTTCGAGGTGTGGAAGCCCGGATCCTGCCAGAACGGGTCGATCGGAGCCGCTTCCCATGCGGGCACGAAGGGCTTTCCGAAGCGGGCCCAGATTTCGGCGAAGCGCCAGCCGCAGACCGCGAGAGCGGCGCCGAGCGTGGTGCCGAGCTTGGCCAGGCAGGTGGACCAGGGAGCTCCGCTCTTCACCAGCCGGACCGCCAAGGTGGGAAGCGCCACCACGACCACAACGAGGGCCGAGAATTTCGCGAGCATGGCGGCGCCCAGGCACACGCCGAGCCAGGCACAGCGCGCGAAGGGGACCTCGTCGTCGCTTGCCACGCGTAGCATCCCGCACACGGCGAGGGCAGCCAGCGCCGCAGCAAGCGTTTCGTTGGTCGGAAAATGGAAGAGGTAGAGGTTCATCGGCACGAAGCCCGCGAGCAACAGACCCAGCCAGCGCGCCCGCGGACGGTCCGGAAACAGCAGTCGCAGGCTCCAGGCCACACACGCGAGCATGCCGATCCCGGAGAGGAGAGAGAGACAGCGGAGCACCACGAGTGCCCCAGTATCCTGGGTGGAGAGACCGCTCACCGCCAGCGCCAGTGCAGCCAGGGCGTAGTAGAGGGGTGGCTGAAACATCTCCCAGCCCTCGTCGGGCATCGGCGCTCGCGCGTGATCGAGTACGTACTGCACGTACTCGAGGTGTCCGGTGACGTCGAAGCCATCGAGGTGCGAGAGCGACGGGCCGTTGTTCCACGAGAGCAGCCCCCACGCGATGGCGAGTGCCGCGAACAGCGCGACTTCGATGCGGTCCTCGCCGTTTTTCCGCCTGCACCGACGCTCGAGAGAACGCGCCGCGAGGACGACGGCAGCGGCGAGCAGAGCGACCACGGCGAGTGCGCCGGCGTGATCGCGCAGCGCGTCGATGCTGCGAGCCGGAGCCGGAAAGGCGTACCACTCGTTCACCGCGGCGCGAAGATCCCGCGCGAGTCGCGCCGGCCGGAGCGTGGAGCCCGCCAGTGTCACCTCCCAACCCGCGTCACTCGCGATCCACTGCTCGTTCGCACGCAGCTCCAGCCAGAGCGCGGGGGGCCCGCGGTGGTTGCGGACGACGACGCTGATCTCGTTCTCACCCTGCCGCAGTAGCTCGGCGACGCTGCCCCCACTCGCTCGCTTCCAGTTGGCGCCTTCCGCACTCGCGAGCGCCGGCCGGCCATTGATCGAGACCGCAAACGCACGAAAGCCGCGCACCGAGAGCTGCGCCGTGTCGGGCTGCGACCGAAGCTCGAAGCGCCGTGTGAAGTGGGCCTCGAGCGCAACGGCTGGTCGGACTGCGGGGGTCGGGGGCTGCGGAAACACGATCCACTCCGCCTCGCCGTGGTCCGCCAGGAACGGAACGTCCGGATCCGAGAGGCAAGCCCACGCGATCGCCGCCAGCACCATCGCGGCGCCGAGCGCACACGCAGCCGGCCCCCCTACGCTTCCAACTTTGCAGGCGAATCTCCGCACCTCAGGGAGGAGAATCGGTTCGCTGCCGGCGCGACCTTAGCCCGATCGAAGGATCGGGAGAATCGGTCGGCGGTGACGAATGCGCTGCTTCTAACCCGCCTGAAAGAGCAGGTAATCGAGCGAAACGGCGCCCGGCCCGAACAGCAGGAACATCAGGCAGATCACCGCGAGATTGATGGTGTACTCGCCACCGGGCGGATCATTGGTGATCAGGTAGCCGGCATCGCGGTGGCCGAGTCGCGTCGCGACGATCATCGTCGCGATCAGCAGAACGCAGGCGGGACGCGCGAACAGGCCCAACAGCAGCAGCGTTCCGCCCACGAGTTCCGAGAGCATCGCGACGCGCGCCTGTACGGGGGCGTACGGCACCCCCAGCTCCTCGAGCCAGGCGACGAAGCCCTGCATATTGCCGCCACCCACCAGCCCCAGCTTTCCGAGCGCGTGGACGATGAAGCAGGCGCCGATGAACACGCGCCCGACGAACAGCGCGAGACTCCCCATCGCAGGCGTCGATGCAGTCAGCAGTGCAGCGAGTTCCATGTCAGGCTCCGAATTCAGGGCCCCGAGGTTTACCACGCCCGTTCGTATCCCGCCGCCGCGGCCCTTGAGTTGTGTTGCGTAGAATGGGCCTGGCACACGCTTTGCTCAGTAGCGGGGCATGCCTGCTTCCGCGCATCGTGCGCCGCCACACTGTCCCTTCCCGGATTGTGATTCCCACGCGGATTCGGATACTTGGCGTGCCATCAAGAAAGGCTTCTTCTACCGCGTTGCCAAGCCGAGCAAGATTCAGCGGTACCGCTGTTCTCATTGTGAACGGTCGTTCTCGACACAGACCTTCTCCACCAGCTACTGGTTGAAGCTCCCCCAGCTCCAGGAACCGCTGCTGTTTCGTGTGCTCGGCTGCTCCGCCTTTCGTCAGATCGCCTGGGAGTTCGGTGTTCATGTCTCTACCGTCCAGCGCCAGGTCGA
>JAFDEI010000096.1 GCA_019310425.1 Deltaproteobacteria bacterium
CGTTCAGGGATCGGCCTCGCCGCCAAGCGGAGGCACTCGAACTAGAGCAGCCCTTCCCCCGCGTGGTCCGCGAAGGCGTCTAGGCCCGCCATCCCGCGACAATCAAGAAACCGTCAAATCCGCATAGGGGGGCACTTATGCTGCTCTGCGCCTCCGCCCCGCTGCGATTCCAATGAAGGCGAGGAGTGAGGCGGTCCCGGCGGAGGCAGGGCCACCACCGGAAAGCCGATAATCAGTCCCTAATGTTGCCGATCAGCTGCGGAATCAGCCCGCACTTTGCATTGGTGCTGACCGCCTGGGAAGCAGACGTGAATTCGATCTCCCCGCCGGAGAAGAGCAGGATCAGGGCGCTCAGCTGGTCGAAGAGTGCCTCGTCCAGGATCGACGCGGAAACGAGATCGCCCAGGTTGTTGAACTGGACGCCCTCGCCGTCGAGGAAGTCGTTCACAGCGTCGTTGGTTGCTTCCAGAAGGTCACAGTCGACGTTCAGCGGTGCCTTCGCATACGCGGTTGAGACGCTGAGCAGCAGGCAGGCCGCCACTGCCAGAGTAGTCAAGAGATAATTGGTTCTCATATCGCACCTCCCTAGCTTCTGGTTGGGTCACAGTCGGCACCCAATGTGCCTACTGCAGCATTGAATTAGACGCTCGGCATTCCCAATCTGCAAGAAAAATCGAACTTTCGAGGCCGGAGCGCCGCTATTTCGGATCTGCTTACGCAGTGCTTACGCCGCCGACTCCACCGTCAGGAGCTGATCGCTAACTCATCGTTTTTGTGTAGGAATTTCGGCGAGGATGGCGCGGGGTTGCCTGACGCTTCGTCAGAACCGACACGGAATCCCGCGCAGCCCCAAGCCCCGGGGCCGGATCGAATCCGGCCGTCAGCCCGGATCCTCTTCGCGTTCGAGGTCGAGCGCGACGGAGTTGATGCAGTAGCGCTGCTGCGTCGGTGCCGGCCCGTCGGGGAAGACGTGGCCGAGATGCGCATCGCAGCGTCCGCAGCGGACCTCGGTGCGCTGCATGCCGTGACTCGTATCGACCTCGGTGTGTACTCGTGCGTCGTCGACGGCCGCCCAGAAGCTCGGCCAGCCGCTACCGGAATCGAATTTCGTCTCGGAGCTGAAGAGCTCGTTATTGCAACAGATGCAGCGGTAGGTGCCCGCGTCCTTGCAGTCGTTGTAGACGCCACTCCACGGCTGCTCGGTTCCGCCTTCGCGGCAGACCGCGTACTGCTCGGGTGCGAGCTGTTCGCGCCACTCGGCGTCGGTCTTCGCAAGCTTGTCCGACATACCGTTTCTCCCGGTCGGATTCGCGCTTTCCCCGTCGCAAACACGACTCTATGATGAGTCTAACAGATGGCGCCGGCGAGCCGGCGCCAGGGGAATCCGGAGAAATCGGGAGGGAAGAATGGGAAGCTTCAAGCGCGACGAGATCGAACAGGCCTTTCGCAAGTACTGGCACGCCGGAGCGGTCGCCGAGGACTGGAACGGCTTCGCCGAAATGTTCACCGAGGACGCGCAGTACGTGGAGCACGTGCTCGGTAGCATGCGCGGCCGCGAAGCCATCCGCTCCTGGATCGTGCCCATCATGGAGCAATACTGCGAACTCTACACCGCCTACGAATGGCACACGGTCGACGAAGACGCCGACCGCGTCATCGTCTACATGCAGAACCGTCGCGACCATCCGTCGGGGTCGGGCACGATCGACTTTCCGGGGATCACGATTCTCCATTACGCCGGTGGCGGGCTGTTCGACCTGGAAGAAGATTTCTGGTCGGTTCCCGGAGGCCAGGCCACCACTGTGGAGTACGCAGCCGCGTGCGAACAGCACGACCCGGAGCACCGGCAGAAGCGCACCCGGCTCCACTGGGGCGACGGGCCGGAATGGACGCGGGGTGCGAAGTCGTACTTCGAGCGCTAGCGAACATCGGACATGCCAGCGGCCGGCGTTCTCAGCGGAGCCAGGCGACCGCGCGTTCGATGCACCACATGGCCGCGAGCGATCCGATCGCGTAGACGGGCAACGCACGCAGCCACGCCGGAGCCGCCTCGGCGCGGCGGCCCATCACGACGAGCAGGCCCCACACCACCGCGACGAACGCGATCTGTCCGACCTCGATTCCGAGGTTGAAGGTGAGCAGAGCGAGCGGGATCTCATCGGCGGGCAAGCCGATCTCCGCGAGCGCGCCCGCGAAACCCAGGCCGTGCAGCAGACCGAAGACGAAGGCGAACCCCCAGGGCCGACGATGCGTCGCGTCACCTTCGCGCCCGGCGGACAGCTCGACCGCCAGCACGAAGATGCTCACCGCGATCGCGAATTCGACCAACCGCGTCGGAAAGTCCACATAGCCGAGCGCCGCAGCCGTGAGCGTGACGCTGTGGCCGAGCGTGAAAGCGGTGAGGGTGAAGAGCAGCGCGCGCCGGTTCCGGACCAGCAGCATCAGCCCGAGTACGAAAGTCAGATGGTCGAGACCCGAGAGGATGTGATCGACGCCGAGGCGACCGTAATCGAACGCGACCTGCCAGCGGCTCTGCCGTTCGCTCACCTCGAACGCCGCGTCCGCACCCGAAATCACCCGCCGCAAACGGCGACCGTCGCGCAGCTCGATGTGGACCAGCACATCGGTGCGGGTGCGCTCGAGGCCTACGACGCGCAGGCTTTCGCCGACGATCCCGCGCGCACCGCAGTCCTCGCTCCAGCGAAAGGTCACGCTCGAGTCGCCACGTTCGGCCGTTGGTTCGGAAAGTGGTGTGCAATGCGACGGGAACTCCGGCTGCAAATTCGAGCCGCGGGGCTGGAGCAGCGACATCTTCCAGACCACGTCGACCCGCCCGCCCTCGCGCTCGCGAACGTCGAGCAGCGATGGTGCCAGCGGGTGCGCGGCCGCGGGCCAGGCCAGAAAGACCCCGACGAGCAGTCCCGCAAATGCGCAGCAACGGCCGAGACGCATCATCCGCCGTCCTGAATGGACGAATCGGGTGCGGCGCGGCCTTCGATCCGCACCGTGTAATCCCCACGCAATTCGCGCAGGGTCTCCCGCAAGGCGCGCTTTCCTCGCTCCGCAAGCAGGGATTCGAAGACTTCCCGGCGCACCACGCCGAGTGGCGGGAGTGCCGCGGGTGACCGGCTGTGCACGAACACCAGGTGCTCGCCGTAGGCGGAGGCGACGGGACCACTCCATCCCCCGATTGGGAGCTCGAACACCTCCCCTGCAAACTCGGCACCGAAGGTCTTGGCCAGCTCGCGTTCGGAGCGCGACGCCATATCGCGCGGGAACATGAACGGGTCGCCTTCATCGTCCGCGCTGCCGGAGACGTTCGCTTTCGCGACGATCCGCACCAGTGCGGCCCGGGCGTCGGCTTCGGCCGCAGCGCCGCGACCATCGCGGCTGAAGTAGACGTGGTGCAGGCGCAGCCGCGCGGGCTGCATGAAGCGATCGGAGTGCAGGGCGAGATACGTCTCGAGTTCGGCCTCGCTGGGTTCGGGAACCCGCGCGCGACCGTACGCCTCGAGCTGCAACAGCTGGACGAGACGGCGTCGGACGACCAGGTCGCTCCGGTCCATCCCGAGCCGGTGGGCTTCGTCGAGTTGGGTTGCCGCCGAACTCCCGGCCGCATCACCCAGAAATTTCATGTTCTGCAGCAGCCGACGCTGCACGACCGGATCGCTTCGATGCAGCCCACGCCTGCGGGCCTCCTCGATCAGCAGCCGGTCATCCACCTCGGATCGGACCAGCGCCTCGAGGCCGCGTTCACTCGGTAGCGATCCGCTGCGCGCGAGCCAGTCCCGCCGCAGTTCCTCGACGCGCGCCGCTTCGATCACGATGACTGTCTGCGCGGGCAGCGACGACTCGAGCGGATAGACGGCGGCCTTCGCGAGGTAGAGCACAAGGCCGAGCGCGACGAAATGAACCGCAGGCTTGCGCAGCGGGTTCACGGTGCCCCGTGTGCCGGCTGGTACCAGATCGGCGAGGACCAGGCGCGCTCCTGGATATCGCGCGGTCGGTCGCGAGTGCAGCACTGCCCGAAGAGCTCGCGGTTCGCACTGCGGCGGTCGAGACAGTCGACGCCGAGGCGATTGCACGCGTGGGCGCTCCAGCGACAGCTGGGATTCTCGATGACACGCACATAGTAGAAGGCGTGTTGCTCCGGGTCGAAATCGGGGTCGGTCCAGACCGTGCAGAGGTCGTCGAAGCCGTCGCCGTACTGCTCACAGGTGTAGACGTCGACCATCGCATTCCCCGCGCTGCTGCCCGCGACATCGTGAACGACTTCGCGCGCCTCGCCGTTCTCGACCCAACCCTTCACGATCTGCAACCGCTGCAACTTGGTACCCGGGCGTCGCTGCGAGCCGGGGTCGCGCATGGCCCAGACGCTGAACGACGGCGCCGTCGCATCGGGCGGGCGCGGCGGCAGGTCGCCCCCCATCGGCACGCCCTCTGCGTAACCGCGCTCGACGAGCGTGCCACTGCGGCAGGCGTCGCCCGGGGGTTTCCAACTGGCGAAGAAGCGCACCGGGATGCGCGGCCCGCTGGTGCCGAACACCTCGCGGCGCTGGAGCGCAGCGAACAACGCATCGCGTGCGTTCTCCTCGGCCCAGACTCCCGCCAGGCCGCCCGGGTTGAACTCGATGAGATCCTGGAGCCCTGCGGGAGCTTTGGCGAGAACCGGCTTGCCGCGGCCGGCGTGATTCACGTGGCGGTCCTCGCTCACGTTGCCGGGCGTTCCGACGTGGCTGTCGGTACCGGCGATGATTCCGAGCTTGAACGGGTTGGCACCGACCTTCGCGTGTTGCTCGATGCCGATCTTGAGCGCGTTGCGAACGAAGCTCGCGGGCGCGGTGGGATCCCCCATGAACGGGATGTACTTGCCGCCGAGACTCCCGAACGAGAGCTTTTCGAATCCGCACAGCTCATCGGTGCTGTCGACGCCGAGGCTGCACTCCGAATCGCCCTTGTGCTGCATGATCTCGACGAGCCGTTCGATGCGAGAACGCGATGCTGCTGTGGCCGCAGTGTAGCCTTGGCCCAGTCGGTCTTTTGCTTGAAACATCAGTCCGCTGCTGAGGTTCGAGTTGTGGGGAATCACGATGGCTTCGCAACCGTCGCCCCGGTCGAGGCACTGCGCGCGCAGCTGCTCCCAGAGCCCCTCGGCACGCGACTCCTCGTAGAAGCTGATCGGCAGGTCCAGGGTTCGTTCGTTGCGGAAGATGACGTTCCGATGGAGATTGTTCGAGCTGCGCGACCCGGTCCATTCGTAGCCCACGAAGCTGGTGAATCGACAAGCCGCGCTGCGGTCGTAGGCCGCTTCGGCCGCGCGCTGGATCTCCATCCAGGGCATCTGCGCGGCTTCGAGACAGTAGATCCCAAGGGCCCCACAGAACGCGAAGCGGATCGGATTCGCTCGCGACACCCGTGCGTTCATCAGGAAGTATGCAAGTGTCGGCCAGCCGCGGTACATGCGGCAGGTC
This sequence comes from Deltaproteobacteria bacterium, assembly GCA_019310425.1. Classification (GTDB taxonomy): domain Bacteria; phylum Myxococcota_A; class UBA9160; order UBA9160; family SMWR01; genus JAFDEI01. Next base: position 5,472 of record JAFDEI010000096.1, read on the forward strand.
CAGGAGTCATGCCCAGGCAAGCCCGGTGTCAGGCAGGTATGCACCTCGCCGAGCATTTCCGCGTGATCGGTCACCGCAGCGAAATCGAGCGGACGTTCGAGCTGAACCGTCGCCCACGGAACGTCCTGCTCGTCGTAGGGCTGGATGCCGATTCGCTCGCCGCGCGCGAAGCGATAAGCGTCGCGCGGTTCGTTTCGGGTTCCCTTCACACTCGCGTCCTGCGAGAAACTCGTGTGGGAGTGGATGTCGCCGAAATACGCGTTGCGCAGGGGATGGAAGTCCGTGCAGGGTTCGCGCTCCTCCGTGACCGCGAAGCTGCGGTCCTCCTCGGCGACTGCACCTGCCGTGGGCACGCTCCCCAGCAAGCCGAGCACCGCCGAACCGCAGGGGAGCAGAGTTGCCGCGAATGCCCGAATCGATTCGATCCCCAAGAAGTCTCCGACCACCGCGGTGGGTCGGCTATTGATAGCGTGGGCGACCGCGGAACGCAGCGGCAGCTTCGTCAGTCGGAATGACGCGGAAACGGCGTCGACGAGCGAACCTCGAGAAGATCGACGCCCACCCCGGGCGGGCGCGTCGCCGCGTGGACGATCGACTCGGCGATGACCTCGGGCGGCATCGGCATCCCCGCGAAATCGAGGAGCCCGCGCTCCTTCCAGAGCTCCAGCGCGCGCCGTCCCTCTTCGGGGTCCCAGTCCTGCGCGAAACCACCAGTCGACGCGCCCGAACGCAGCAGCGTCACGCGGATTCCGTCGGCACGGAGTTCCTCCCCGAGAGCGTACGATATCAGTTCGACCGCCCCCTTCGTCGCGAGATAGACCGACAGCATCGGAAACGGTCGCCGCACACCTTCCGAGGAGATATTCACCACCACGCCGCTGCTCGCGCGCAGCATCGGGATCGCCGCTCGGGTGCAATAGAGGACTCCGAGAAAGTTCGTGCCGACCGTCGCAGCGAGATCCTCGTCGCTCGCGTCTTCGACGCGGTGCAGCCGCGCGATGGCGGCGTTGTTCACGAGCAGGTCGAGCCGCCCCGCGTCGCGCTCGATCTCCGCGAACGCCGCACGTACCGAGTCGGGGTCGGAGACATCCGCAACCACCGCAAACGCGGCATCACCGATGGTTGCAACGGCGTCGTCGAGCGCCGAGCGGGTTCGCGCGATCAGTGCGACCCGCGCCCCGCGCTCGCTGAGAACTCGCGCAGTCGCGAGCCCGATACCGCGCGATGCCCCCGTTACGACCGCGACTTTGCCATCGAGGCGTTCACTCATACCGGCCTCCCCATCAAACCAGGACACCCCGTTCCGCGAGCGAGGCGATTTCGTCGTCGTCCATTCCGAGCTGATCGCGGAGGATCGCATTCGTGTGCTCCCCGAGGTTCGGACCAGGCGTGAGCAGCTGCGCAGCAGGTGCCGCGGCGGTTCGGATGCCGCAGTGCTCGAACTGCAGCTCACCGAGCCGATCGTGCCGCAATACTTCGAAGTGCCCGCGCGCGGCCAGCTGCGGGTCCGCAAGCAGATCATCGAGGGTCAGGACCGCGCCCGCCTCGATGCCGACCGCCTGGAGGCGCGCCATCAGCTCGTGCGCGTCGAAGGCCTGCGTCCACGCGGCGAGTCGTCGATCGATCTCGTCGCGTTGTGCGAGTCGCTGTGCGAGACCCCCGAAGCGGCTCGCATCGGCGAGTTCGGGATCGCCGATCTCGGTCGCGAGCAGACGCCACTCCGCGTCGCTCATGACCGCGATCGCGATCCAGCGATCGTCGCCGCGGCACGGGTAGATGCCGTGGGGCGCCGCGTCGTCGCTGGAGTTTCCCCGGCGGCCGACGACCTCGCCGTTCGCGCTGCAGCGCACGATCATCTCCGAAAGGCTGTAGACGGCGGTCTCGATCTGCGACACATCGAGGTACTGCCCCTCACCGGTGCGATCGCGCCGCAGCAGTGCCGCGGTGATGAGCAACGCGACGTATCGCGGCGAAAGTGAGTCGGTAATCGTTCCGAACGGCCCCACCGCATCGCGATCCTCCCAGCCGGTCAGATGATTGAAGCCCGCGAGCGCGGAACCCTGCCCGCCGAAACCCGGATACATGCGCTGCGGGCCGGTCTGGCCGAACAGACAACTGCTCACCATGATGAGACCGTCGTGATCGGCACGCAAACTCTCGTAGTCGAGGCCCCACTTCGCCATTGCCTTCGGCGAGAAATTCTCCGAAACCACGTCCGCCCAGCCGACGAGACGCTTCGCAAGAGCGACGCCCTCGGGCAACGACATATTGATCGCGATGCTCTGCTTGTTCGGGTTCATCAGCACGAACATCGGCGCAGCATCGAGATCGTGCGGGCCGTCCTTCGTGAGGTGATACATGCGCAGGAAGTCGGGCCGCTTCGACGACTCCACGCGGATCACCGTGGCTCCCTGATCGGCGAAGTAGCGAGTCGCTACCGGTCCGGCCGCACCGGCACCGAGTTCGAGAATCTTGACTCCCGCGAAGATCCCGTCGCCCGGCGCCGTCAACTAGATCACCCCCTCGGCAGACAGCGCTGCGAGATCCGCCGCCGACAGCCCCACCTCGCCGAAGACCTCGGCATTGTGTTCTCCGATGCGCGGAGCGCGGCTGCGGATGCCGATGCGGCAGCGGCTCGACTTCGCGAAGAAGTCCGGGTGCTCGATCGAGGCACCGAACTCGGGATAGTCGATCGTTGTGAACAGCGAGCGGGAACGCAGCTGCGCCTGGTCGAGGATCTCACGTGCGTCGTTGCACGGAGCCAGCATGATGCGCCGTGCGAGTGCTTGATCATAGAGCTCGCGACGCGTCTTCGTCGCGAAGAAGGCCCCGAATGCGGCTTCGAGGCGCGCGATCTCGTCGTCGCTCGCACTGTTGAGGTTGTAGGCCGCCCAGTCGTAATCGACGAGCCAGTCCGGTGCCATGCCCGCCTCCGCCATGTAGGCAACCGTCGCCTTCAAATTCGGGGTCCGTGCCTGCCCACCCCGCAAGGCGAAGGTGATGTCACCGTCCGCGGCCTTCCAGATCTCGCGCGAACGTCCGAGCAACGAGCCGTTGCGACGACGGACGCGCGGCGAGTGGGCGTGCTGCCCCGGGGCCGTCATCAGCGTCGATAACTGGCTTTCGCGTAGCGATACATCGACGAACCGCCCACCACCACTGCGCGCGCGCGCGAATAGCGCCATGGCGATTCCGAGCGCGGCCTCCGGCCCGGCATGGTAGTAGGCGGTCGGCATCGAGCAGCGAACCGGCGGACGGTCCGGATCTCCGGTGAGCGCCGCGTTACCCCCCATCGCGACCGTGACGAGATCGTGGGCGCGGTACGAGGCAAAGGGACCCTCGCTCCCGAACGGCGTGAGTGCGCAATGGATCAGGCCAGGGTGGGCCTGGCGCTGCGATTCGTAATCGAGACCGAGCTTCGTCAGCGCTCCGGGCGGCTCGGTTTCGAGCACCACGTCGCTGACCTTCACGAGCGAGCGATAGATCGCACGACCGCGTTCGGAATCGAGCGCGAGTGTGATGCCGCGCTTGCTGGTGTTGAGCGCAAGCCAAAGCAGGCTGCGCTCGGGGTCGGATACCTCCCCGAGAAAGGGACCACGGCGACCCTCGAGATCGCCGCCCGGAGGCTCGACCTTGACGACCTCGGCACCGAGGTCGGCGAGAATCTTGCCCGCGAGGAAACCGGCCTCGCGAGTCAGATCCAGAATTCGAATCCCAGCCAGCATCGCGATGCCGATGACCTCTCCTGACTTGACCAGCGGAGCAACGAGTCTATCACTCCCGAAAGAAGTCGCGGCACTCGTCGGCGAAGTAGGTTCAACCCTCGCCCCGGTCGCCGAGCCGCAGCCCACGAACAGCACGTGCGCGTGCGCGCTCGATCACTTCTTTCGGGACCGGGTCCATTCGCCGCATGCCGAAACGCAGCAGGCCCGGGAAATACGCGCGCAGGAAGCGGGCAAGCATCAGGTCGGGCTTGCGTCGCGGCACGGTGATCTCCCGGCGCCGCTTCCGGATCACTTCGAAGATCGCCTGGGTCACGATCTCCGGCGGGGCCTTCGCGCCGTCGAACGCCACCGGTTCGTCTTCCTTGTCCCAGATTTCGGTGTCGATCGCTCCCGGGATCACCAGCGCGGCGTGAATCCCCGACCCTTCGAGGTCGTTCCACAAGCCTTCGGTGAAAGCACTCATCGCGGCCTTCGATGCCGCGTAGACGGATTCGCGCGGCGGCACGACATCGGCCGCGAACGAAGAGACGTTCACGATGAAGCCGCCGCCCGCCCGCAGCATCGGCGGGATCACCGCGAAGGTGGTCCACAGGCAGGAGCGGAAGTTGACGTCCATGACGCGCTCGGCTTCGTCGGCACTGACGTGGTAGATCTGCTTGTGCTTGCTGATCGCCGCGTTGTTCACCAGAACGTCGACGCGCCCGTGACGCTCGACCGTCTCCTGGATGACGTGCTCGGCAAATTCACGCCGCCCGAGATCGCCGGCGATGTAGTGCGAGCGCGGTGAATCTTCGTGACACTCGGCGACGAGGCGCTTCAGCATTTCCTCTCGCCGAGCCACCGCAACCACCACCGCTCCGCGCGCCGCAAACGAGCGCGCGGTGACGCGGCCGATTCCCGACGAGGCTCCGGTGACGATGACGACGCGATCTGCGAATTCCACGACTCCCCCAGGCCAGCGCGTCAGTTCGGAGCGACGAGGAGCTTGCCGCCGATCTCACCGGCGACGAGCTGTTGCATCGCGTGCAGCAGATCGTCGAGCCCGATGTCGTTCTCAGCGATCAGCAGGTCGGTCGGTAGCCTACCGCTCGCGATCATTTCGAGTGCGCGGACGAACCCATTCTCGTCGTACGCGTAGGCGCCGGTCACGACCAGTTCGTTCATCAATACACGCATCGCGTCGAACCGGGGCCGCTCGGCGCCAGTCCCCATCAGGCACAGCGTGCCCGTCTTGCCGAGCCCCGCGAGCGCGGATTCGACTGCTACCGCCTTGCCCGAGCACTCGAACGCGACGTCGTATGGTTCGTCGACGATCGTGAACGGCAATGGCGGGACGACCAGATCATCGGGCGCGATCGCGCGGGTCGCGCCGACTCGTTCGGCGAGCGCACGGCGCACTTCGGACGGCTCACTCACGACCACGTCCTCGACCCCGTGCACGAGCAGTGCAGCGAGCGTGAACATTCCGACCGGCCCCGCACCGGTGATGAGCGCGCGCTGCCCGGGCCGGATGCCGCTCTGCGTGATTCCGTGCAGGGAAACCGCCAACGGCTCGGCGATGGCGGCTTCGCGGAGCGAGAGTTCGCTCGGAATGCGGTGCAACTGCTCCGCTCCCACCAGCTTGAATTCCGCAAACGCGCCGACGTACTCCGCCATCGCAGCATCGCTCTGTGCCTCGCACAGGCTCACGCGGTGATTCCGGCACTGGCGGCATTGGCCGCAGCCGACATCCTGCCCCGCCACGACCGCATCGCCCACGACCCAGCCGACGACATCGGAACCGACCGCCGAGATCACGCCCGAGTATTCGTGTCCGCCGATCGAGCCGGGCCGCCCCCATCCGTCCATCACGAAATGAAGATCGGTGCCGCAGACACCGCAGTGGCTGATCCGGATCAGCACTTCGCGCGGGCCAGGCCGCGGAACCGGGCGTTCCTCGATCGTGAGCCTTCCCGGCTCCCGGTAGACGGCGGCGCGCATCGCAGCCTGACGACTCATACCGACCCTCCGGGGCACAGCATCCGCCTCGGTACGATCCGCTGTCAAGCGCGTCAGCGACCTTTTTCACGGGGCGCTCCTGTCCTAGAATCCCCGCCCGTGTCGCTCCTCTCCCGAATCTCCGTCCTGTGCGTGTCGCTGGCCTATCTCACGGTCGTCGTGATTCCGTGCGCGATGTCGGAATCGATCGTGACGGCAGCGACGACGGACGCTCGCGATACGGCGTCCGGGCATTCGCGGCCCGCTCACGAGATCGCGGAGACGCACGCCGGCAACGCTCACCAGGGCGAGCCGCATCCGAACCGTGCGAACCACGCGGGGCATGCGGGGCACGCGCAACACCCGAACAGCGACACCCCCGCACTCCACCAACACGTCGCTGATGCCGAGCCGGCCGCTCAGCTCAGCGCTCCCTGCTCTTGCGGTTGTTCCGATTCTCCGGATTCGGCCGGCAACTCGTCTGTGAGGATCGGCTTCGCGCTCCCACGCGCCGGCTGGGCTCGCGCCTTGGGGATCGAGCCCCTGCGACACGCGGCAACCGTCTCACAGCCGCCGCAGGCTCCCCACCTCGCATTGGATCCCGTCCCGGGCTAGCGCCCCCCCCCCCCGATCCCCACGCAGAACTGAATCAAGAACACCCGAAGGAATCCGGGCATCGCCGCGCGTTCGTGCGGCAAGCGCCGGTCGCAGCGAGGCGGCGTGGAGACACGACGTCCACTCGCGATCGCACGCGTCTCGGATTCCCATCGCAGCTATCGACTATGGAGATCGATCTCATGCGCACCGGATACATTATTGCGTTTGCACTCGCGTTCATCGCCTTCGCGGCGAACGAAGCGGCGGCAGATGACATGGGTGGCAACGCCGCCGATGAGGCTTCGCAGCAACACCACCAACACCACGAAGACCAGCCCCAGGAAGGCGACTCGGCTGACACCGCCGGAGGCCACAGCGACCACGCCCATCATGAAATCTTGGAACCGATCGGCGTAATGGCTGCGCACATGCATCCGAAAGGCGGATTCATGTTCTCGTACCGCTACTCGCGGATGCGAATGGACGGCAACCGCGACGGAACGAGCAAGGTTTCGATCGACGAGATCCTGATGCCGGGCGGCAGCTACATGGTGAGCCCCACCGACATGGACATGCAGATGCACATGTTCGGAGCGATGTACGCGCCGGCTGACTGGGTCACGCTGACGGCGATGATCCCGTACGTGGAACTCTCGATGGATCACCGCATGATGAACCAGAGCCGCTTCGAGACGAATTCGAAGGGGGTGGGCGATTTGCGCCTGTCGGGTCTCTTCAGGTTCTTCGATAACGGGCGCCACAGCGCCCACCTGCACTTCGGCTTGAGTTTCCCGACCGGCGGAATCGGCCACAAGGATCAGGTGCCGGTCACGATGGAGGAATTCCGGAACAAGCGCCTCCCCTACCCGATGCAGATCGGCTCGGGCACCTGGGACATCCTGCCGGGTGTGACCTACATCGGCTCGAACGACTGGCTCGGCTGGGGCGCGCAGGTGATCGGTACGGTTCGCTTCGGCGAGAATCGACACGACTACCGGCTCGGACATCGCGCGGATGCAACCGCCTGGATCACGCTGCCGGTCCTCGACTGGCTCGACCTCTCGGCCCGATTCGTCTACGCGTACTGGGGCAACATCGAGGGTGCGGATGACGCCCTGAATCCGAACGCCGTGCCGACCGCCGATCCCAACCTGCGCAAAGGCCAACGCATCGATCTGCTGGCGGGCTTGAGCGTCACGCTGCCGTGGGATCGTTTCGGGGAGCACCGCTTCGGCGTTGAAGCGGGCGGCCCACCGTGGCAGAAGCTCGATGGCCCTCAACTCGGCAGCAAATGGCGCGTCGTAACGGGTTGGCAGCTCACGTTCTGAACTCGCGGGAGCGTACATAGACCGTTGTGGCTCGGAGATTGGGTCCATCGGAAGTAAACGCACCGTCGGACCTTACGATTCCCACTAGACCGCGTAAATGAGTCGATGCGCCCGCGCGTTCGGGATCGCGCGGGTCGGAATCCGAGCGTGGTAGCAGTCTGCGAGCCAGCCACCGAGTTCGAATCGAAACGGGAATCGACGCCCTCCGAGAATCTCCTTGATCGTTAGCGCCTTCGAGGTCACCCCGATCTGGACCGCGGGCGGTGGATCCTGCTTCCGCTCGGAGCGCGGCTGCATGTAGTTCCGCCACACCAACCAGATCGCCGCCCGGTACAGCGCGCCCTGCCGCCGCTTCGAGAACGCGATCGTC
>JAFDEI010000272.1 GCA_019310425.1 Deltaproteobacteria bacterium
GTTCGCGGTCGCAATGAAGAGCACATGCGAGAGGTCGAACGGAACCTCGAGATAATGATCGCTGAAGCTGGTGTTCTGTTCGGGGTCGAGCACTTCGAGCAATGCCGAAGACGGGTCGCCGCGGACGTCGGCTCCGACCTTGTCGACCTCATCGAGAATGAACACCGGGTTCTGTGTTCCCACGCGACGCAGTCCCTGGATGATTCGCCCCGGCAACGCCCCCACATAGGTTCTGCGATGGCCGCGAATCTCCGCCTCGTCGCGAACGCCGCCGAGGGAAATGCGCTCGAAGCCACGCCCGAGCGCGCGAGCGATCGAGCGTCCGAGCGAGGTCTTGCCCGTTCCCGGTGGGCCGACGAAGCACAAGATCGGACCCTTCAGATCCTTCTTGAGCGACAGCACCGCGATGTACTCGACGATGCGTTCCTTGACCTTGTCGAGGCCCCAGTGATCCTCGTCGAGAATGCGGCGCGCCTCGTCGACGTCGAGCCGGTCGTCGCTCGATGTCGACCACGGCAGGTCGGCCATCCAGTCGAGGTAGGTGCGAATCACCGCGTGCTCGGCCGCTGCGGGTGGCATCTGCACCAGCCGGTCGAATTCCCGCATCGCCTGCTGATCGGCCTCCTCGGGCATACCGGCGGCCTCGAGTCGCTTGCGCAGCATCTCGGTCTCGGCCTCGGCGTCCTCGGCCTCGCCGAGCTCCAGCCGGATCGCCTCGAGCTGCTGCCGCAGCATGTACTCCCGCTGCGTCTTGCCGATGTCGGTCTGGACCTTCTCGCGAATCTCGCTCTCGACGCTGATCGCTTCGCGCTCGCGGTTCGCCTCCTCGAGGACCGCCTCGAGCCGCGTCGGAACGTGGGCCTCTTCGAGGATCCCCTGTTTGCCCGCGACATCGAAATCGAGATTCGAGCCGACCAGGTCGCCGAGCTTCGAGGGGTCGTCGAGGTTCGCAGCCAGCACCTGGAGTTCGTCGGACAGGCGCGGGCTCTCCGCAACCAGCGCAGCGAACTGCTGCGAGACGCTGCGAATCAGCGCGGTGATCTCGACGGAATCGTCGATGCCGGTCTCTTCGAGCCGCGAAATGCGCCCGCGCAGGAACGGCTGCTCCGCAACGAACTCCTCGACGTATACGCGCGCGACACCCTGGACGAGCAGCCGATAGGAGTCGTCGGGGAACTTCAACATCTTGACGATGCGCACCACGGTTCCCACACGGTAGACGTCGTCCGAGAGCGGGCTCTCTTCGATCGGACGGTTGACCGCGGAACACACCAGCAGCCGATCGGGAGAAACCAGCACCTCGTCGATCAACCTGCGCGAACGCTCCGACTTCACCAGCAGCGGTGAGAGCAGGAATGGAAAGAGCACCGTGTTCTTGAGCGGAAGCACGGGAAGCTCTTCGGGGATCTCGACCTGATCTCCCTCTTCGCCGGAATCACTTCCGACCACGACTTCGGTCCCACCCTGGCCGAAGCCGCCTGCCGGCAGGTCCAACGAGATATCTTCGGGTTCTTCGCTCATCGAGCTGATTTCATTCCTCGATTTCCACTTGACGCGGACCCGCCTCCCGCCGTGGCAACACCACCGTCAGAAAACCATCCGCGAGATTGGCCGAAACTGCTTCGCGATCGATCGGCACCGGGATCTGCACCCGCCGCTCGAACGGCCCAGTCGCGATTTCCATCTGATGCAATCGCTTCACGTCCGACCGATCGAGCACTCGTCGCACACCGCTCACCCGCAACATTCCGCCATCGACGGTTACCCGCAAGTCTTCACTGCGCACACCGGCCAATTCGAACCGCACCACCACGCTGCTCGTGGATTCGAATACGTCGACGTCCGGCAACCACCGGTCCCCGCGCAGCCGGTCACCGAACTCTCCGAAGAGTTCGGCGACGGGATCGTGCGATTTCCCTCTGCTCACATCGAAGCTTCCCAGATATCCATCGGCGTCTTCGCGTCAGCTGTCGCGAGATTCCTCGGTGTACTCGGCGTCGACGACATCGCCTTCCTCATCGGCTGCGGCACCCGCAGCCGGATCGGCGCCGGGTTCCGCACCCGCTTCGCTGTCAGTCTTGGCCTTGTACAGGGTTTCCGCCACCGAGTGGAGCTCCTGCTCGAGCCGCTGCCGGGCCGCGTCGAGCTTCACGACGTCGCCGCTCTCGAGGTCCTTCTTGGCTTCGTCGACCGCGGCGAGGACTCCGGCCGAGTCGGATTCGGAGAGCGCGGATTCGTTCTCCTTCAGCATCTTCTCGGCTTGATAGATCATCGAGTCGAGCGCGTTGTGCTTCTCGGCGAGCTCCTTCTGCACGGCGTCGTCCTTGGCGTGCGCGTCGGCATCGTCGACCATGCGGCCGATCTCCTCCTTGGACAAGCCGCCGCTGCCCTCGATCCGAATCGACTGCTCCTTGCCCGACGCCTTGTCGGTCGCGGAAACCGCGAGGATGCCGTTGGCGTCGATGTCGAAACAGACATCGATCTGCGGAACACCCCGTGGCGCCGGAGGGATGCCATCGAGCACGAAACGCCCGAGCGTGCGATTTCCGGCCGACACCTCGCGCTCGCCCTGGAGCACGTGGATCTCGACCTGGGGCTGGCTGTCCGACGCGGTCGAGAACACCTGGCTCCGACGCGTCGGAATCGTCGTATTCTTGTCGATCAGCCGCGTCATCACGTTGCCGAGCGTCTCGATTCCGAGCGAAAGCGGCGTCACGTCGAGCAGCAGCACGTCCTTGACGTCGCCCGCGAGCACACCGCCCTGAATCGCAGCTTGCCGAAGAGCTCCGTCACCTTTTTCTGAACCAGCGGAATCCGGGTCGAACCGCCCACGAGCACGACCTCGTCGATGTCGCCGGCCGAGAAGCCCGAGTCGGCGAGAGCCTGCCTGCACGGTTCGAGGGTGCGGTCGACCAGATCGTCGATGAGCTGCTCGAACTTCGCCCGCGTGAGCTTCATGGTCAGGTGCTTCGGGCCCGTCTGGTCGGCCGTGATGTACGGCAGGTTGACGTCGGTGCTCGACGCCGTCGAGAGCTCGATCTTCGCTTTCTCAGCAGCCTCGCGCAGACGCTGCAACGCCATCGGATCCTGGGTGAGGTCGACGCCCTGATCCTTCTTGAATTCATCGACCAGGTACATGATGACCCTCTGGTCGATATTGTCGCCACCGAGATGGGTGTCGCCGTTGGTGGCCTTCACCTCCACCACGTTCTCGCCGACCTCGAGGATCGATATATCGAAGGTCCCACCGCCGAAATCGTAGACGGCGATCTTCTCGTCGGACTTCTTGTCGAGCCCGTACGCGAGCGCCGCTGCCGTCGGCTCGTTGATGATGCGCCTGACGTCGAGCCCTGCGATCGCACCGGCGTCCTTGGTCGCCTGACGCTGTGCATCGTTGAAATATGCGGGCACGGTAATCACCGCCGCACTGACCTCCGCACCGAGTTGCGCTTCGGCCGCAGCCTTCAGCTTCTGCAACACCATCGCGGAGATTTCGGGCGGCGAGAAGGTCTTGTCCTTGATCTTGACCGCGGCGGATCCGTCCTTGCCCTCTACGACCTCGTAGGGAACCAGACTGATCTCCTCGGGCACCTCGTTCAATCGACGCCCCATGAATCGCTTGATCGAGTAGACCGTGCCGGTGGGATTCGTAACGCTCTGGCGCCTGGCGATGGCCCCGACGAGCCGCTCGCCCTCGTCCGTGAAACCGACGACCGAAGGGGTCGTGCGCCCCCCCTCCTCGTTGGTAATCACGGTAGGCTGGCCACCCTCCATCACGGCGACCGCCGAATTGGTGGTACCCAGATCGATTCCGATGATCTTTCCTGTATCTGACATCGCCTGTTTCGTGCCTCCGGCTGGGCCACCGCGTCGTGTGGATGGCGTGAGTGCGCGCAAATCTCATCACCGGGCTCCGGCTGTCAACGCACCGTGGGGCGGTTTTTCGCCTCCGGGGGCGCGAAAAGCCGCAAGAACCGGCCGGACGAACAGTCGAGCTCCGGCAGGTGTCCCAAAAGAAGTCCGGAGCACTTGCCGATAAGAGCAAGAAGATCTTCTAACTACTTGGAATTTCGAAGGATCCTGTTGAGGGGACCGCGTGCCGGGGTATACTGGCGGCTTCCTCCAGGGGGTGAACGCTGCCCGCGTTGGGGCGTAATGGGGAACGGATGGGCCAATACCTGAGCTGGCTTGCGAACAGCGTTTTGTTCGTCTTGTGCTGCTACATGGTGGCCGACACCACCAATGAGGTCTTTGCGGCACTGCTGACTCCCGAGCCGGCGGAGGTCACGCCTCCGGCTGCAGGTTCCGCCGCCCCGCAGCGGTCGTGGGGCGACCGTGAGGTCATTCTGAAGCGAAACCTCTTCAATGCCTCGATGCTGGCTCCACCGCGCCCGCCCGAGCCCGAGGCCCCGCCCGAGGAGGATCTCGCTGCGACGAAGCTGCCGCTGCGGCTGCTCGGAACCGCGGCCATGATTCCTTCCGACGGTTCCTGGGCCGCGGTGGTCGACGAATCCGAGCGACGCACGCTGATCGTCGGTATCGGCGACACGTTGAACAAAGCCACGGTGAAGCGCATCGAAAGGCGTAGGTTGGTGCTCGTTGAAGGAGGCAAGTTGCGCGAGCTCGTGCTGGACGAGGACGCCGGGCCTGCGGTCAAAGGGGGCCGCACCGCGGCGAAGAGCCGCAGCGCAAGAACCCGCGGGCGACCCTCGCGGCCATCCAGGCCGAAACCCAAGATCCCTTCCCGGAAGGTCACGCGACTCGACGACGACCGCTTCAAGGTGAACCGCGACGATGTCGACGAAGTGATGAACAATCCCACCAATCTCTTTTCTCAGGCCCGGATCCTGCCGAAGTACGAGGAAGGCGCGATGGTGGGGCTGCAGATCAACGCGATCAAGCCCGGCAGCCTGTTCGAGGAAATCGGGATCGAGAGCGGCGACGTGATCACCAAGCTCAACGGAATCACCATCGACAATCCCCAGGAGAGCGCCAAGGTGCTGACCGAGTTCGCCGAGGCCGACAGCTTCACCGTCGACGTCGAGCGCGGGGACGGCTCCAGCGACACGCTGGAGTTCAGCATCAATGATTAGAATGAAGTCGCAGCGGGGATTTCGTGGAGGGGAGTGGAGCGTGAACAATCGTCGGGCATGGATCGCCGGCAGCATTTTTTCGGCGGCGACCCTCGTCGCCTTCGTCACCGTTGCAGCCTTGGGCGCAGCCGGCGCCTCGGCGCAGACCGGCGACGACAATGCCTCGGGAATGGTCTCACTCGACTTCGACGACGCCGAACTCGCGGATGTCATCGACACCATCGCGCGCATGACGAACCGGAATTTCATCTACGACGACCGCGTTCGCGGGCGCGTGACCATCGTCTCACCAACACCCGTTTCGCTCGAACAGGCCTACGCGGTTTTCGAGTCGGTGCTCCAGGTCAAGGGATTTACGACCGTCGAAACACCCGGCGGCGCACTCAAGGTGATCCCGTTGCGCGATGCCAAGGAAACCAGCATCGAGACCGTGAGCAGCAATCGACGCCCGCCGAATCGCGACCGCTTCGTCACGCGAGGACGCCGCGATCTCGGCCTACGACACGACCAACACCGTGATCCTGACCGAGAGCGCGTCGAACGTCCGGCGCATCATCAAGATCCTCGAAGCGATCGATGTCGACACCTACAAGGACGAGATCGCAGTGATCCACGTCGAGTATGCGGACGCATCCGTGCTGGCGTCCCAGCTCTCCGAAATCTACGGTGCCAACGTTTCGTCGGGCGGCGGCGGGCGCCGACGCGCCACCAGCCGATCCCGCCGGTCCAGCACCAACAAGCCGACGGCCCCCACCTCGACCGGCGTGAGTCCGCTCAATCGGGTACGACTGATCACCGACGACCGCACCAATTCGCTGATCGTGCTGGCGCCCCGCAGCCAGCTCGAAGAAGTTCGTACGCTGGTGAACAAGCTCGACGTTCCGGTCAGCGGCGGAGGCGAGATCCACGTCTACTACCTGCAACACGCCGACGCCGAAGAGCTCTCGCAGACGCTTCAGTCGCTGGTGTCGGGCACGCCACGCGCCCCTTCCGGCGGCGCGACGCCCGGGGCCGGCGGAGGAGCGGCGCAGGCCATCCGCACTGCGGTGACCGCCCTCGCCGAGGGCATCCGCGTCACGGCCGACCCCGCCACCAACTCCCTCGTGATCCAGGCGCGCAAGGAAGGCTACGACGCGCTGATGGACGTGATCGCGATGCTCGACATCGAGCGGCCGCAGGTGCTCGTCGAGGCGCTGATCATGGAGGCCGACGTCGGCGACGGCAGTGAACTCGGCTTCAACGGCATCTACAAGATGTTCACGGAAGACATGGCGTTCACGGTCGAGACGCTGAGCGACGCCGCCGCACGCGGTGCCCTCGCGGGTGCGGGCCTCGGCCCGGCGTCCGAGCTCGCCTCGTCGTTCGCCAGCCGTTTCGTCGCGGGAGACCCCACCGGCGAAAATAGCGACGATGGCAATCCGAGCCGCCACTCGCTCCAGGGGATCATCCGCGCGACCGCGAACAACGCCGGCATCAACATCATCTCCGCGCCCCACATCCTCACCTCGGACAACGAGGAGGCCGAGATTCGCATCGGCGACAACATCCCGATCATCACCAGCCGGATCCAATCGGCCGCAGGCCAGAGCATCGGCTTGTCCAGCTCCGTGAACGTCGAGCGCCAGGACATCGGGGTCACGCTGCGCGTGACCCCGCAGATCACCGGGGGCGAAACGCTCCGGCTCAAAATCTTTCAGGAGATCACCGACATCAACAAGGCCATCGCCGTCGGCAACCCCGAAGACGTCGGGGTGCCGCTCTCGAACCGGCGCATCGAGAATACGGTCGTGGTTGCGGACGGCGACACCGTCGTGATCGGTGGCCTCATCAGTGACCGCTACGAGGACATCATCAACAAAGTCCCGTTCCTGGGCGACATTCCCATCCTGGGCTGGGCCTTCAAGACCAAGATCCGCCGCCTGCAAAAGGTCAATCTGCTCGTCTTCCTGACGCCGCACATCGTGCGCAGCCCCGAGGACATGGAGTACCAGTCGATCCGCAAGCGCGAGGAGTTCGTGACCCGGACCGACACCCAAGTCGAGCTCAGCCTGGACGAGCGCTGGCAGGCCGAAAAACGCTGGGCGGAATCCGTCACCACCGGTATGCCCTACCCGCCCGTCACCAGCGGCCATCCGGTGCGAAATCGCGTCCTCGAACTCGCGGGCAAGCACCCGCTCGAGCGAATGCGCGAAATCGAACAGCAGCAACGCAAAGCCAACGAGCGCATCCGCGCCGCGGCCGAAGCGGCAAAGCGTTCACCGACGTACTACATCGAAACCTCGATGGGCAGCGACGAGCGCGCCGCGACCGACCTGCTCGTGGCGCTGATCGACGCCGGCTATGAAGGCGAGCTGGTGTCTTCGACCGCCGGCGGCGTGCTGCTGCTCGAAGTGCACGTGGGCCCATTCGACAGCTTCAGCGACGCCCGTAACGCCGGTGAGCAGATCGGGCGAGCGCACGGCGTCACACCGAGTGTGGTCGTGATGCCGCCGGAGCAGCCATGAGCCAGGCGACGGATTCTCCGGGGCCCGCCTCCTACGACGTCTGCCAGATCCTGCTGGCCTCGACCGGGCTGACACCCGAGCAGCTCGACGCCGCGCGTGACGAGCAGGCAGAGAAGGGCGGGCGAGTGGTCGACCACCTCCTCTCGGCGGGGCACGTGAGTTCCGACGAGTTGCTGGCGGCCTGGAGCCGCCAGCTCGACCTGGTGGTTCGCCCCCAGATTCGCGCCGAGGACGTCGACGACGAACTCATCGAGAAGATCCCGATCGCGTTTGCGAAGAACCACGGCATCGTCCCGCTGCGTCGCGACGCCGATGGCATCGTCTACATCGCGACTTCGAACCCGATGGAAACCGACCCGCTCGACGACCTGCGGCTGATCTTCGAAGGCGCCGAGATCCAGCTCGAACTCGCGAACCAGCGCACGATTCTCGGCGCCATCAACGAGGCCTACGACCGAGGCCCGGGCTCGACCGACGCACTCGCCGAGGACGCCGCAGGCGACCTCGATTTCCTCACGAGTGAATTCAGCAGCGAGCCCGAGGACCTGCTCGACGCGGCGGACGACGCGCCGATCATCAAGCTCGTGAACTCGCTGCTGCAACACGCGGTCAAGGAGCGCGCCAGCGACGTGCACCTCGAACCGTCGGAGAGCGAGATTCGGGTCCGATTCCGCATCGACGATGTTCTGTACGAACCCATCAAACCGCTGCCGAGCGCGCTCCACGCCAGCATCGTGTCGCGGATCAAGATCATGGGCGGCCTCAATATCGCCGAGAAACGGCTACCGCAGGACGGCCGCATCCGACTCAAGATCGCGGGTCGCGACTACGACGTTCGCCTGTCGACCCTGCCCATCGCCTACGGCGAACGTGTCGTCATGCGTCTGCTGCCACGTACACAAGAGATGCTCGACCTCGAGAAGATCGGCTTCGGCAAGGAGCAGCTGCGCGCGTTGAATCGACTGATCGCGCGGCCGAACGGGATCATCCTGGTGACCGGCCCGACGGGTAGCGGCAAGACGACCACGCTGTACGGCGCACTCTCCCGGATCAACGCCACCGACAAGAACATCATCACGATCGAGGACCCCGTCGAAATCCAGCTGAAGGGCATCGGCCAGATCGAAGTCAACCCGAAGGTCGGCCTCACGTTCGCGGCCGGGCTGCGCTCGGTGCTGCGTCAGGACCCGAACGTGATCCTGGTCGGCGAGATCCGCGATGTCGAAACCGCCGAGATTGCGATCCAGGCCTCGCTCACCGGCCACCTCGTGTTCTCGACACTGCACACCAACGATGCGCCCAGCGCGATCACCCGCCTCGTCGACATGGGCGTCGAACCATTCCTCGTGGGCTCGTCTCTCGTCGCCGTGCTCGCGCAACGGCTCGTGCGTGTGCTGTGCACCGAATGCCGCGAAGCCTACGTGGCAAGTGACGAGGAGCTGCGTGAGATCGGCGTCAAGCCGCCGCAGCGCGACGTCACCCTCTACCGCGCGCACGGCTGCGCCCGCTGCAACCACACCGGCTACCATGGCCGCATGGGCATCTTCGAACTGATGCTCATCGACGACGATATCCGGGCGCTGGTTTCCCAGAACGTCGACTCCAAGACGATCAAGCACAAGGCCACGCAGAAGGGCATGCACACCTTGCGCTCGGACGGCGCCGTCAAGGTGCTGCGCGGCCAGACCTCGGTAGCGGAAGTGCTGCGCGCCACCGAAGAGGAAGGCGCGGTCGCGCAGATCTGAGGAGGCAGCGTGCCGGTCTACGCATACAAGGGCGTCACTCGGGAAGGTAGAGCCACCAAGGGTTTCCTCGACGCAGACACCTCGCGGCTCGCGCGTTCCCGCCTGCGGCGCGACGGGATCGTCCTTACCGAAATCTCCGAGCAGAGCAGCACCACGAGTATCGAAGCGACCACGGGCCGGCGCTTCGAGCTTCCGTCGTTCCAGCGCATTTCGCCGCTCGACCTCGCGCTGGTGACGCGCCAGGCCGCGACGCTGATCGGAGCGGGCATCCCGCTGGTGCAGGGCCTCGCGGCGCTGACCGAGCAAAGCTCAAGTCCGTGCTGGGACAGGTACGCGACGCGGTGAACCAGGGCACCTCGTTCGCGGATGCACTCGCCCAGACCAACTCCTTCCCCGACCTCTACGTCAGCATGGTGAATGCCGGCGAAGCCGGCGGCGCGCTGGAGACCGTGCTCGAGCGGCTCGCAGACTACCTCGAGAGCCAGGTTCGCCTG
>JAFDEI010000097.1 GCA_019310425.1 Deltaproteobacteria bacterium
GATCCGCTCCACACCCGGTTCGGGGAAGCGGAAGTCCAGCAAGAAGACGATCTGGTCCGCTTGACGCCTCCCCATGACGAACTCGCCCGTTTCGCCGAAGCCGCCGAGACGCGAGTGCGCGTCGACCACCTGGCTGATCGTGGCGGCCGTGGCCCCCTCCGGATGGTCTTGCTGGCTGTGCGTTGCATCGAAGCGCGCGACCGCTTCGATGAGTCGAGCCTGCCCCTGGACCATCGCCTGGAGCTGCTCCGCCTGTTCGTCGAAATCATGGCGGTACAGCAACCAGCCGGTGAGCAGCATGACGATCAGCGAAACCACGATCATCATCGTGATCGACAACACGAGAATCCGCACTTGATCGTTCGAACGTTCTTCCAATGACACTCTCCGGTGAGAGCCGGCTCAGGCGTTCGCGAGAGGCTAGCGAAACGGGACGATCCGCATCGAATCCGACTGGATCACGGACGCCCACACCCGAAATTCTCGCGGTTGGCCCGAGATGACGATCCGAATCGACAGCGCCCCGGTGTAGTATGCGGGTTTCGTCTACCTCATGGGAACAGGAGCCGCCCCCGCGGCCCCGCACTACTCCCATTGAAATATTCTCAGCGGTGCGCATGCTGTCTGGCGTGGCTGCCGGAGTTCGTGATAGCTGCTGCAGTTCGCCTGCCCGCGAGGATCCAACTATGCAGAACATCATTGTTCCCATCGACTTCTCACCGATCAGTGAAGTCGTCCTCGACATCGCCAAGATACTCGCGCAGTGCTTTTCGGCCCGGCTGTGGCTGATCCATGTGGCGAGCCCGGACCCGGATTTCGTGGGCTACGACGCAGGCCCGCAATCCGTCCGCGACCAGCTGGCCGAACACCTGCGCGAGGAACACCAGCGCCTTCAAGCGACCGCGGCCGAGCTGCGAGAGGCCGGAATCGAAACGACCGCGCTGCTCATCCAGGGAGCGACCGCCGATAAGATCCTCGCGGAAGCCGATCACCACGCGGCGGATCTGATCGTAATGGGAAGCCACGGCCACGGCGCAATGCACCGCGCTTTGATGGGGAGCGTGAGCGAACGGGTACTCCGGAAGGCGGCCTGCCCGGTGACCATCATCCCCCACCAGGTGGCCAAGACCGCATGACTCCCGTTACGGTCAGGGCCACGCAACCCCTCTGATCAGGAGATCGCGATGGCAACGACGGCACGTGACGTGATGAAAACCGAAGTTCGGACGGTCTCACCGGACATTTCGCTGACCGACCTCGACGAACTCTTCATCGAGAACCGCGTCACGGGATTTCCGGTCATCGAGTCCGATCGGCTCATCGGCGTCGTCTCGCGCTCGGACATCGTTCGCAAGATCGTGGCCGAACAGAGCTACGCCGAGTACGTGTCGGACTACTACCGCGACGTCGGCTCCTTCGACGAGCCCAGAGCGGCGGAGACCTTGCCGGAACTCGGCTCACAGATCGGCTCCCGGCTGGCATCGGCCACGGTGCGGGACGTGATGTCGCAAGACCCCGTCACCGTCTCGGCGGACGACCCCATCAGCGGAGTCGCCAGACGGCTGATCGAACGTCGCATCCACCGCGTGCCGGTGGTCGCGAGCGACGGCCGCCTCGTGGGGATCATCACGAGCCTCGACCTGGTGGCCCTGCTCGTCGAGCGCGAAAGCGACTGAGCGCGTCGGCCTTCAGTCGCTCCCGCGCTGAATCGACTTCAGGTACTCGATCAAGGTCGCGATCTTGCCGCGCACGATCTCTTCGGCGAGGCTCGATTCCGGGATTGCTTCGCCGAGTCGTGCTCCCCAGATCGGCATGTCGTATGAGCCGTGCGCCGGCAGATCGAAGCGACCGTCGATGAAGAGCGCGATCTCGCCATTCGGGAATTCGCCGCCGCGGCGAAGGGCGATCTGCGTCAGATCCGAGGGCGGCACCTTCAGTGCACCCGAGGCCGGCCCATGACCACGTGCGTCCACACCGTGGCACGACCCGCACCGCCGCTTGAAGATGTCCGCCCCCATTTCAGCCAGCCCGGCATCGAACGCCGCTTCGTCGGGCTCCGCGAGCGATTGCGCGCAGGCCACTCCGGCAAAGGCTGACGTCACGAACGCTACAACGACCATCGAACGGATCGAACCCTTCAATTCCAGCAGCCCCCATCAAGTGTGCCAATCGTTCGCAAGATACTCCAGATTGTGGTCTGCGACCGGCCGTAGAGCGCCCCGATTCGAACTCACCGGAGCGATTCGACGCGAGGCCGCCCGGGCGTTCCCCGTGGACTCTTTTTCTCGCGGTCCGTGCGAATCGAATGCCGCCCGGGCTTGTCATCGAGCGCAGCGTTCACATAGTCTGATCTGGTAACAGCGGAGGAAGCATGAGTTCCATCCACAACATCCTGGTTCCGATCGACTTCTCGGAACATTCGGAAAAGGCGCTCGAATTTGCGATCACCCTCGCCAAGGGTCTCGGAGCCCGGCTCGAGCTGCTGCACTGCTATCCCATCAATCCGGGAGGAATTTCGCCGTACGGCATCGTGATTCCCGAGAATCTAGACCGTGAAATGCGCGACGCCGCCTCAGCGCGAATGTCCGAGTGGCGCGAAAAAGCCGTTTCGGCAGGCCTCGATACCGATCTCACGCTTACGCCTGCGTTCCCTTCCGAAGCCATATCGGCGACCGCCGAGGAGCACGGGGCGGACCTGATCGTCATGGGAACCCGCGGCTTGACGGGCCTCGGCCACATCCTGCTTGGTAGCGTCGCCGAACGAACGCTACGAATCGCTCCCTGCCCCGTCGTCACGGTGAAGAAGGACGGCGGGGACGAATGAGCCGTGAAACGCGACTCGCAAGAATCGAAAGGAAGATGAAATGAGCCTCGAAGACAAGCTGTCGGAAGAGTTCGACGACCTGAAGCGAATCCGCGACGAGCTCCAAGTCAAGATCCACCTCGGCAAGGTGGAGGCGAAGGAGATCTGGGAGCGATCGGAGCGGAAGATCGAAGAAGTCGAATCAAAGCTGAAATTCATCTCCGAACAAGCTGAGCAGCCGCTACACGACGTTCGCGACGCTGCAAAGCTCCTGCTCGGAGAGATCAGTGACGGTTACAAGCGGATCCGCGACGCCGTATAGCATCGAACACACACTGGAACGAAGCTAGCATCACGCTGTGGAGTTCCCGGGGTCGATGAGCACGGCGCGAGACTTCGACCCCGCCGAACGCGATCGGCTGGTTCGCCGGGTGCTCGTGTTCGAGGGGATCGCCAACGTCTGTCTGTTGCTGCTGAAACTCGCCGTCGGAATCGCAACCGGCTCGATGGCGGTGCGAGCGGATGCAGTCCACTCCTTGACCGATATCGCCAACAATGTGCTCGCCTGGTTCGTGATCGGCGTCTCGAGCCAGGGCCCCGATCGCGAGCACCCCTATGGGCACCGAAAGTTCGAGACCATCGCGGTCTTCGCGCTCGCGACCTTGCTCACGGTTCTTGCGATCGAGCTGGCTCTCGCGTCGCTCAGGCGCGATTCGCCACCCGTGGCGGACGAACCCTGGGCGCTCGTGGCGATGCTCGTCGTGCTCTGCATCAACATCGCCGTCGCGACATGGGAGACCCTCTGGGCCAAACGATTGGGGTCGGAGATTCTCCACGCAGATGCGCGTCACACCTTCGCCGACGTGCTCACGACCGGCGTCGTGATCGCCGGATGGCAGATCGCGGCACGTAACCATCCGTGGATCGACACCGCCTGCGCACTCGGCGTGGCATGCCTGATCCTCTACCTCGCCTACGACCTCTTCCGCCGCGCGATCCCCATCCTGGTCGATCGCGCTGCGCTCGCACCCGAAGCCGTCGCCCGCACGGTCACAGCGGTCGCGGGAGTCTGCCGAGTCGTATCCGTTCGATCGCGCTGGACGGGCACGAGTGCGGCCGTGGACCTCACCATCACGGTGGACCCTTCGCTCAGTACCCGCGCCGCCCACGACATTTCCGATGAGATCGAGCGTACCATCGCGCATCGTTTCGCCATCGAAGACGTAACCGTTCATATCGAGCCGGACGATCCGGCCCACTCTCCAGGGGAAGACCGATGAAGGGAATTCAAATTCGCGTATCGGCACTCGCGCTGTCGGCGCTGATCGCCGTCGGAGTCGCAATCGCCCACGCCGAGGACGACGACTCGACACCCGAAATCATGTCCCGGATCGTGACCGCCCTGCAGATCGCTTTACGCTCGAGTTTCGATCAAGCGAGCTTCCAGCAACCAGGGCAGCGTGCCGAAATCCTGGCCGCGCTCCAGCGGCTGGCAGACAACAGCGAGCGCCTCGAACGCCACACCGTGCGCAGCGATGCCGGCCTTGCCTACCTGAGTCATTCCCTCGCGGCCGACGCCCGCGAAGTCCACAGTCGCTATAGGGACGGGCGCTTCGAGCAGTCACGATTCCTGCTCCACAACGTGACCGATGTCTGCGTCGCGTGTCACTCGCGCCTTCCGGACGATGAGGGGCGGTCCCTCGGCCACACACTGCTAGACGATGAAACCGCTGCGAAGCTGCCGCTCGACCAACGTGCCCAATACGAAATCGCGACGCGCCAATTCGATCGCGCGCTCGTGAGCTTCGAAACCTGGTTCGCCGATCCGGCGATCTCCCCAGGCGACATCGATCTCACCGGCGAATTCGAAGATTACCTCGAAGTGAGCCTTCGCGTTCGGCAGGACCCCCAGCGCGCGATCGACACCTTCGAGAAGCTGCTCGAGCGCGACGACGTACCCGACCGCGTGCAACTCAACGTGAAGATCTGGATCGGATCACTCCAGGCCCTCGAGTTCGGCCAGCCCCAACACAAGCCGATCGAGCAGGCCCGAGCCCAGATGAGATCGACCAGCACCGCCGAAGTCGCGCGCGACGAGCGTTCAGCGCTCGTCGCTGCGATTGCGGCTTCCGGTATCCTGCACCGCTACGTCGCGGGGCAGACCGAGCCGAGCCCTCAGCTTGGCGAGGCGTACTACCTGATGGGCGTGATCGAAGCCGACATCGGGCGCTCGTTCTGGGCTTCACAGACAGAGCATTTTCTCGAGGCTGCGATCCAGATCGGCCCGGGCGAGCCATACGCTGAGCCGGCACTCGAACTACTCGAGGCATTCGTCGTCACGGGCTACTCGGGTTCGGGCGG
Organism: Deltaproteobacteria bacterium; assembly: GCA_019310425.1. Classification (GTDB taxonomy): domain Bacteria; phylum Myxococcota_A; class UBA9160; order UBA9160; family SMWR01; genus JAFDEI01. Next base: position 5,165 of record JAFDEI010000097.1, read on the forward strand.
TGAACACGTCCCCGCCGATGTACGTACACGGCTCAGCGAGATGCGCGCGCTGATCGATCGCGCACACGGATCCACGACTCAGAATCGAAAGCCGTAGCGCAAGCCGTAGTAGTCGCGACCCACGACCGGTGTAACGGCCGCGAAGGACAGCGGCCCGGGTTTCGCGCTGCCGTAGTCGAAATGACTCGGCAGGAAGTAGCCGAAGACCAGCCCCACGACCCAGCCGGCGAGAACATCGGTCATGAAGTGCCTCTCCGCGGTCATCCGCAGCACGCCGGTCGTAATCGCCCCCGCCGCTGCGCCACCGCAGACCAGCATGTCGGCGATTCCAGTCTTGCGCCGATTCAGGTGCCGCGCGCACAGAATCCCGGCGATCATCGAGGTATTGGAGGCGTGGCCGCTGAAGAACCCGGCGTTGCCGTCGCGGCGACCGCCGCACGACGAGACGTAGTCGCCGTCGTCCGAACAGGGCCGCACGTAGGGACGCTCACGCCCGGCGCTCACCTTCAAGGTCCGCGTCACGATGGCATTCGCGAATAGCCAGCGTGAGTCCACCTGCGCGCTGCGGAAGAAGCCATACTCTCTGCGGAGCCACCACCAGTCGCCGACCAGCGTCCCCGCCATTCCGATGAGGAGGATATCGCTCGCGAGCTTTGCATCGCCTCGGGTACTGCGGCTGCCGCCCTTGAACACATCGCGAGCTCCGTCATCGAACGAATTCCGACTCGACCAGCGCGGTTCCTTCGGTGGCTCGGCAGCCACCTGCACTCCCACGAACGCGCCCAGCAACAGCAGTGATGGAATCCACCCCTGCCAGGTTGCGGACGGCGGACCGAGCGGCGCGGCAGCGGCAGCCGACAGCGCCCAGGGATGCGTCAGGGCGAACGATCGCCACGGAGCCGGAAGCTCCGGCAGCTGCGACGGGGATTCCCGCCATGCCGGCAGGTTGTGCAGCCCGCCTGCCAACGGCCAAATTCGCTCGGCCGGCGACAGGCCGTTCGAGACCTCTGGTCTGCCGAAACGAGGCATCGTTCGCGCATCGACCGCGCGGGCATCGGACTGCGCAAGCAGCACGACGAGTATCCCGCTGAACGCGAATCGAACCGGCCACAGCAGCGGGATCATCAGCGCTCATACCTCCCGTGCTTCACAACATCCAGTCTAGCAGGATGCTGCGATCCGAGTGCCGCGTCCTGGTTGCTTCTCGCTTCCTTTCGACGCGTCAAGGCTCCTCTTTCGACGTGAGCAGCGGGCTCACCGCATCCCACACGACGATCGCGACCCGCTCGTTACCGAGTGCGGTCGGGTGGATCCCATCGGGCTGAGTCAGCGCGGCGTCGCCTGCGACACCGTCGAGCACGAACGGAATCAGTGCGGCATCGTATTCGCTCGCGATCAGCGCATAGCTCGCCTCGAACTCGCGGCCGTAGGCCGGGCCGAGGTTCGGCGCAGCGCGCATGCCCGCGATCACGAAGCGGACGTCCGGCCGGGCCGCGCGGACCTTGTCGAGGATGCCGCGCAGGTTCGCACGCATCGCTTCGACACTCTGCCCGCGCAGCATGTCATTCGCGCCGAGCTCGAGCACGAGGATCGCGATCGGCTGCTGCAGCAGCCAGTCCACCCGACGCAGGCCACCCGCAGAAGTGTCGCCGCTCACGCCCGCGTTCACCACCCGGAAGTTCAGCCCCGCCGCATCGATGCGCTGTTGGATCAGCGCCGGGAATGCCTCCTCCGCGACGAGCCCATATCCGGCCGTCAGACTGTCGCCGAGGAACAGGACGACCGGCCGGTCGTCCGCGAAACCCGGCACCGCGCCGAAACCCGAGATCGCGATCCCGGCGATCGCGCATGCGCGGAGCAGGGCCACCCGGTACCGTTGGAGTCTGCGCTCGGAACCTCGCATCCAGATGATCGTCGCTCGAAATCTCAGCCAGCGCTATCCGCGAGCCGGCGGCGGCCCGCCGCTCAGCGTCTTGACGTCGATCGACCTCGAAGTCGCCGCGGCGGAGAGCGTCGCGGTGCTCGGCCCGTCGGGCAGCGGCAAGACGACGCTGCTCGGCCTGCTCGCAGGCCTCGACCGACCGACCGAAGGAACCGTCGCGCTCGACGGCATCGAGCTCGACCCGCTGAGTGAGGACGAGCGCGGAGCCCTGCGTGCGGAGCGGGTCGGATTCGTGTTCCAGAACTTCCAGCTCTTGTCCACGCTGACGGCCTTCGAAAACGTGCTGGTTCCGCTCGAACTGCTGCCCGCCGGCCAGGCGCCGACGCCCGCCGATGCGGAGATCCGTGCGCGCGATCTGCTGGCGCGGGTGGGCCTCGCCGACCGACTGCACCACCACCCCACGCAACTCTCCGGAGGTGAGCAACAGCGCGTCGCGATCGCACGTGCGTTCGCGAACGAACCCCGGCTGCTGTTCGCGGACGAGCCCACCGGGAACCTCGACCGCGAAACCGGGCGTGAGATCATCGATCTGCTGTTCGAACTGAATCACCAGACCGGCACCACGCTCGTGATCGTGACCCACGACCTCGATCTGGCGCGACGCACCGACCGAGTGCTGCACCTCGACGCCGGCCGCATCGCGCGCATTGATGCCGGCCATGGCGAAACGCCGGTTCGCAGCGGATGAAGCACCGCTTCGTATTCGCGATGGCCCGCCGTGAAGGCCGGACTTCGTGGCGGCGGCTGATTCTCTACGGCAGCTCAATGGCACTCGGCATCGCCGCCGTCGTGGCGCTGCAGGGGGTGCGCGCGAGCGTTCGGGATTCGGTCGACCGGGAATCTCAACGAGTGCTGGGTGCCGACCTGCGGCTTGCGAGTCGAACGCCGCTCGACGCTGAGCTCACGGCCCGGATCGCGGCACTCACCGCACGGCCGGACGTCGCGACCGCACGCATGACCCGTTTCGGCTCGATGGCACTCGACGAAGCGTCTCAGCGCACTCGCCTGGTCGATGTACAGGCGGCCGAGCCCGCCTATCCCTTTTTCGGCGCAGTCGAAACCGAGCCGCCCGGGCTGTGGAGCAGACTTCACGATCCCGGCACCGAAGAGCCCAGCGCACTCGTCGACCCGAGCGTCCTGATTCAACTCGACGGTCGGATCGGCGGCAGCATCGCGCTCGGCCGGAGTCGGTTTCGCATCATCGGGACGATCGCGAAGTCACCCGGGAGCATCGGCCTGCAGGCGAGCGTGGCGCCCCGCATGTTCATTTCGCGCCGGCACGTCGAGGACACCGGACTGGTCGTGCGCGGCAGCCTGGTCGATCACCTGATCTTCTTGCGCGCCCCGGCGCCCGCACTCACGGCCTGGCTCGACGAAAATACCGATGCGCTCGAAGCGGCCCACGTTCGGATCCAGACGGTCGCGAAGACCCAGGACGACCTGTCTCGCAGCTTCGCCGCCCTGACTCGCTATCTCGGACTCGTCGGACTCGCCTCGTTGCTGTTGGGCGGCATCGGCGTCGCATCGGGCGTCAGTGTCTTCGTGCGCGAGAAGTACGAGAACGTCGCAGTCCTGCGGTCTCTGGGCGCGAGTTCACACGACATACTGGCCACGTATGGGCTGCTCGCGCTCGCGCTGGGTGCCGCAGCGGGCATCTCGGGTGCCGCGGCCGGCACGGCGTTGCAATGGGCGCTCCCTACCCTGCTTCGCGATCTGTTGCCCGTCGATGTGGGATTCGAATTCCAGCCCTTGGTGCTGCTCACCGGAGTCCTGCTCGGCCTGTGGCTGACGACGTTGTTCGTCGCCGCGCCACTCTTCGACCTCTCGCGTGTCCCGCCGCTGCGCGCATTGCGGCGCGACTTCCAACCTTCCGGTACCGCGGCGGGGGGCCGCAGCGCACTCGTGGTCGCGCTCGCAATCAGCCTGTTGGGTGCCTCCCTATGGCAGGCACCCCGCATCGTGACCGGCTTGGTATTCGCAGCTGGGCTGGCCGCGGTGCTCGCCGCCCTCACCGCCTCGGCGGCGGGCGCGATGGCGCTCCTGCGGCGACACCGGCCGCGGCGCGGGCCATTCTGGGCTCGCCAGGCCGTCGCCAATCTGTTTCGCCCACGCAATCACACGCTGCCCACGACCCTCGCCATCGGATTCGGCTTGTTCCTCGTCTCGACGCTCCACATCGTCCAGCACAATGTGCTGACGCGCATCGCGAACGACAGCCGCCCAGACCGCCCGAATCTGGTGCTGTTCGACGTTCAACCCGACCAGGTCGACGAGCTCGAGGAATTCCTGGCCGAGCGCGGCACTGCGCTGTTCGAGAGCACGCCGCTCGTCTCCGCACGCATCGGCGGTCTGCGCAACCGGTCCACCGCGAACTGGCTCGGCGATGCCGACCTCGACCGCAATTTCCGCTGGGCGCTGCAGCACGAGTATCGCTTGACCTATTCGGCGGAACTCCGCGAAACCGAAGAAATCGTCGCCGGGCGCTGGTGGCGCGCCGGCTCGCGCGCGTCCGACGAGCCGGCTCCGATCTCGCTCGAAGTCAAACTCGCGGAGAGCCTCGGCATCGAACTCGGCGACGAGATCGTCTGGGACATCCAGGGAATTCCGATCGAGACCGTCGTGGCGAGCTTGCGTGTGGTCAACTGGGGGCGAATGGCGACCAACTTCTTCGTGGTGTTTCCACCCGGCGTCCTCGAACGAGCCCCGCATACCAACGTGCTGCTGCTGCGGGTCGCCGACGCGACCCGCCGCGCGATGCTGCAACGCGACCTGGTCGGCCGCTTCCCGAACATCGCCGCACTCGATGCAACCGTCATCCTTCGCGCCCTCGACGCCGTACTGAAGGAGGTCGGGCTCGCGGTTCAGGCGCTGGCCCTGCTCACGCTCGCAACCGGACTGTTGATCCTGATCGCAGCCACTGCCGCTTCACGTCACGAACGCACACGGGAGGCCTTGATGCTCCGCACGCTCGGCGCGTCGTCCAGCGTCGTTCGTCGGATCGTCGCGGGCGAATCGCTCGCACTCGCGCTGCTCGCTGTCGTGGTCGGGACCTTGTTGTCCCTGGCAGCGTCGGCGGCGCTGGTCCACTTCGTATTCGAATTGCCGTTCTCGCCACCCTGGCGCGACCTCTCGCTGTTCGTGCTCGCGACGCTCGCAATCACGACCGGCCTCGGCTGGCTCAACGGCCGCCCGGCGGCTTCAGACAGCCCACTCGCCGGCTTGCGCGAAGCGGAGCGTCACGGCGCAGGCGCATAGAAGCCGCGCGCTCAGCAGCCAAGCACGGCAGCCGGGCGACGAGGACAAGCGCCTTCGGTCTAATCGTCGGCCTTGGGCAGGACCTGCTGCCAACCCCGTTCATTCATGCAACGCATGAAGACGTTTGCGCGCCCCTGCGCCTGGAGAGTGTCGTCGTCGACGCCGAGCTCTTGCTTCATGGCCTGGTTCTCACAGGCCGCACGCGCATGCTCGAGATCCTCGGCGCTTCCTCCGGATTTCACCCAGCGGAGCGCCGGTCTGGGAGAGGTCTCGCAGGCGGCCAGAAACAGGACGATCATCAGTGCGGCAATCTTGCGAATCACGATTCCTCCCAGGTCTCGAACCGAAGCAGCGAAGACCGTACCCCAGCTCTGCGCCCGTTTCGATGCGAGCAGGGTGCCGTCGGGCGACTCGCGGGACCACACTTTCCTGGCGGCTGGCCTCGCCCCGCGTCACTCTCGGAGCCGTGGACACCCGCCGCATCCTCCAGCTCACCTTCGCGCTCGGCCTGCTGCTCCTCGTGGCGGCGCTGTGGTGGCCCAACGGTGAGCGTACGACCGGCGATCCGATTCGAATCGCATTCGCGGGGCCGGTATCCGGACCGAGCGCGGAAGATGGACTCTCCGCGGTACGCGCAATCGAACTGGTGATCGAACGCGCCAATGCAGCGGGGGGCGTGGCGGGAAGACCGCTCGCCCTCGACATCTACGACGATGCCAATGACGTCTCGCGGGCCCGCGAGAATGCACCGAAAATTGCCGACCAGAGCGAGACGATCGCGGTCATCGGGCACAACTTCAGCACCTGTTCGATCGCCGCGGGAGAGATCTACGCCGAACGCGGACTCCCCGCGATTTCGAGTGCGGCCACCAGCGTCGATGTAACCCGCGACAACCCGTGGTACTTCCGAGTCGTCTACAACGATCGCGTCCAGGGGCAGCTGGTCGCGTTGTACATCGCGGAGGTCCTCGAGAGCGAGCACCTCGGCATCATCCACGAGACCGCAAAGTACGGCGCGTATCTCGCCGACGTCATGGAATCCGCGGCCACTGAAGCCGGCATCCGAAGCGTTGACCGCTGGGGATTCGACCCCGACGATCCGAAGCTCGGCGATCGCCTCGACGCGATCGTTCCCGCGGCAAACAGTGCTGAAGTCGACTCGCTGATCCTCGCGATGCAGCCCGCAGCCGGAGTCGCTCTGGTGAAGCGGCTGAAGGACGCCGGTTATCCGGGTCGCATCGTCGTGACCGACGCACTCGCGTCACAGGCCTTCATCGACGGCTTTGCGGTCTTCCCGGAAGAACAGATCCGGCGCGGCCACTATACGGACGGCCTGTACGCGAGCACGCCGCTGCTCTTCGACGCGGCCGGCCGGCTCGCCGGAGACTTCTACCGCGCCTACGTGGCGCGCAATGACCGGGCGCCGGATTGGTACGCGGCCTTCGCAGCCGATGCGGCCACCGTCATCATCGAGGCGCTGCGCCGAGGGGATCTCTCACCCTCGCGCGAGACGATCGACGCAGACCGCGCCGCCCTGCGAGCCGCGATCGCAGCAATCGACCAGTACACGCCCGTAGACGGCGTTACTGGAACGAGCTGGTTCGACGAGGTCGGCGATGCCTTGAAGCCGGCACCGATGGGTCGCTTCACGGCCGGTGAAATCGTCTCGGCCTTCAGTCAACTGCGATTGGTCGAGGGCCTGGGCCTCGACGGAACCAGCGACCCGAAGCGGTTGGTCGAGTTCGGGGGGCGACAGCTCTACCGGACGGAAGTCGCTCGGGTCGGCGTGGTCGCGCGCCGTTTCGGGGCCCTCGACTTCGAGAACGGCAGCTTCGATCTCGATTTCGACGTCTGGTTCCGGCATCGAGGCGACAGCAACGTCGAAGACGTCGTGTTCACGAACGCCATCACACCGATCGCACTCGGCAAAGCGATCGACGAGATGATCGATGGCCCGCTTCGCTACCACCTCTACCGAGCCAGCGGCAGCTTTCGAGCCGACACCCTCGACACCGCCTACGGCGAGCATTCGATAGCGATCAGTCTCCACCACGCGACCCGAACACGCGACGATCTGATCTTTGCCGTGGATTCGATCGGCATGAATATCGGCCGGGACCAGTCGCGCCTCGATCGCTCCGCCCGCGCCCGACGCCTGCTCGGCAGCGCCAGCCCGTGGACCGTCGATGACATGTTGTTCTTCGAGGAGTCGTTCGACGAGCACGCCCGCGGACACCCGTCCTTCTTGAAGGGCGGCAAAGCGCTGCGGCGATTTTCGCAGCTTACGCTCGGCCTCAGCATCCGTCCCGACAGCCTCAGCCTCGCTCGCAGCATGCCGGAACGCTTCCGCCGCTCGCTGGTCGCCGCCGGCCTGATCGGCAGCATCCTGCTGCTGTTCGTCGGCCGCAGCGCCCCCAAGCGACGCTGGATCCTCCAGGCGATCTTCGCTGTGCTGATGCTCGCAGCCGCCGAACCCCTGATCGGCGCCTGGTTGAAGGATCTCACCGGCTCGTACCAGCAGACCCGCGTCTCTCGAGCCTTCGCGGTGCTGTGGTGGCTCGTGCCGGCATTCTTGATCAACATCGCGATCGACCGCTTCATCTGGGGAGCCGTCGCAGCACACAGCGGGCATCGGGCGCCGTCCATCCTGCGCTACTTCATCGGCTTCCTGATCTACGTCTTCGCGATCTTCGGCATCATCGCATTCGTCTACGACTACCGGCTCACGGGTCTACTCGCGACCTCCGGCGTGCTCGCGATGATTCTCGGCCTGGCGGTGCAGATCAACATCACGAACATCTTCGCAGGCGTGGCGATCAACCTCGAGCGGCCATTTCGGGTCGGCGACTGGATCATGGTCCACGGCCGCACACCCAGCTTCGACGACGGCGTGATCGGAAAGGTGACCGACATCAACTGGCGCACCACGCGCCTCGAAACCGCCGACGACACCGAGATCGTGATCCCCAACGGCATCATCTCGGAGAAGACCATCACCAACTTCATGTCGCCCGGTGAAACCAGCCGCTTCGAACTCTTCTTCACCGTCGACCAGGCCGTGCCACCGGAGCGGGTGATCGGAATCATCGGATCCAGCGCACCAGCGACCAGGGAATCGAATACATGATTCGCTATCGCCTGATCCCACGCGAAGTCTCACCCGCGAAGGCACGCCACACCATCAATGCGGCCGTCCTGCACGCGTTGCGCGCAGCCGGAATCCCGCTCGCGTATCCGCGGCGGATCTACAGCGGTGTCGATCCGCTGGGAATGCCTGCCGAAGCCAACCAGGGTGATGGGCCCACCGACGAACCCGTTTGACTGCCCGCGCGGAACGTCTGCTATCCATCCGGCGACCCCGAGCCGCGAGGACCCAAGCGAAATGACCGACCAGCAGATCCGACCCGAACCGCGACCGATCTCACGCGCCCGAAACGCTGCACCGCTTCGACCTTGCCGCGGATCGGGGCCACGCCTGGTCGGCCTGATACTCACCGCGTGGTTCGTCGCCGCGACACCGGCCCTGGCCGACTATCCCGACTGGGATTCCCTCTCCGACGTAGCAATCATCGAGGTCGTCACAGCCGACGAAGACGGCGACCTCCGCGTGACGAAGGTCTGGTTCGTTCTCGTCGACGGTGTTCCCTACCTGCGGACCAACCGCTCCCGCTGGCTCGACAACCTGCGCCGAGACCCGAATCTCGGGCTGCGAATCGAGTCCCACGAATACCAGGCGACGGCAGAAGAGATTCCGGGTGACGAAATCGTCGAGGTCGTCGATCGTGCCAGCGCGGCGAAATACGGCTGGCAGGAAAGCGTCATCCACCCGTTTCGAATGATCAAGCCGGATATCCTGAAGGTCGGGCCGCGCCCCTAGAACCACTGACGAGCCGATCGCCCGCCGGCGAAGAGGAAGCATGAACGAACCCGAAGCTGCAGCCGCGCGTCTGGCCGAGAAGCCGATGAAGTACCTCGAGGACTACCTGCCCGGCGACGTAGTCGAGGTAGACGCCAGCTACCCCGTCACCGAGGCAG
>JAFDEI010000098.1 GCA_019310425.1 Deltaproteobacteria bacterium
TACACGGGCATGGTCGTATTCTTGAAAGCAGGCCTCGTCATCCTGATCGTCGCCTATGGGCTGGGCCATGGGGTGCGGCTCGGCGTGCTCACCGGGCTCACGCTCGCACAGACGGGCGAATTCTCGTTCGTCCTCGCGGTTGCTGCGGCGCAGGCGGGACTACTCGACGATTCGCTGAGGCAGGTCTTCGTCGCGGGCTCGATCGCAACGCTGCTGCTCACGCCATTCCTGGTCGAGGCCTCGCCGCGGATCGCGGCCTTTGTCGCGCGCGGGCGTGAAGTACTTAGACGTGACGATGAAGCGCCTCGGAACGGCCCCGGGGGCCACGTCGTCTTGATCGGATTCGGCCTCGGCGGTCAGAACCTCGCACGCGTGCTCAAATCTCGTGAGATTCCGTTCGTCGCGATCGAAGGCAATGCCGTCACGGTGCGGGCAGCGTTGAGGCTCGGGCAGCCGGTGATTTACGGCGACGCGACTCGGCCCGAGCTGCTGCACAGCGTAGACGTCGCGAATGCGAAGCTCGTCGTCGTCGCGATCTCGGACGCGATCGCGACGCGCGAGGTGGTCGCTCGAGTGCGCGAGATATCGCCGAGCGTGCCGGTCCTGGCGCGCACGCCCTACGTGCTCGATGTCGACGGGCTCGAGCGGGCGGGTGCGACACAGGTCGTCGTCGAAGAACTCGAAGCGACGCTCGAGCTGATCGGCGCGGCGCTCAAGGCCTTCGGCATCTCGAGCGAGGCAGTGGCACGCTTTGCCGCCGAATTGCGGGAGGAGGGTTACGTCTTCCTCAGGGCTCCGGAGACGATTCTGGATCCGTGGCTCAGCGAGCTGCTCGAAGGCGTGACTTCGCAATGGGTCGAGGTTCCCGAATCCCTCGAAGGTGACCCATCGTTGCACGAACTCGGGGTGCGCGCGCGCACCGGCGCCACCATCGTCGCCGTCGAGCGTCGGGGCGCGGTGACCACACCTCCGGAGCCGACGTTTCGGCTGCGAGCAGGCGACCGGCTGCTCGCTCTCGGCAGTCCCGACACCATCGAGCGATTGACTCGGCTGCTGGAAGAACACCCGCAGGCGTCATTGCGCGAAGAGGGTTCCTGAACGGTCTACGGTTGGAGCCGTGAGACGAGGTTCTTGAAATCGGGTGATTCACGCAACAATCGTCGCCCGATCTCGATCAAACGATCGACGGTCTCGTCGTCCAGGCTCAGTGAAGTCGGGACATTGTTGAAGAACTTCCGATCGCCGGGGTCGTCGATCTGATGCTCGGCAATCTCGATCAGGTGAACCTGTACGGGGTCGCCGTGGCGGTCGAGCGAAGCGGCCCAGCGTTGCATGTTTTCGTCCAGCAGCTCCATGGTTTCGTAGTTGTAACGATGGAGCTGGGTGTCGGTGATGGAGCTGAGCAGTTCACCAATGCCCGGTGGTTTCGGGCGAAGACGGAAAGGTCGGGCGGGCTCGGTCGCCGAATTGACGACGATGAAGACGAGGTGCCGAGGAGGTTCGGTGCCGAGCTGCTTCAGGCGGTCCCAGATTCCGCCGCCGACGATGACGCTGTCGAGTGGGCCGCGTACCCCGAGGTTGTCCGAGATGCCGCCATCGACGAGGTGCAGGTAGGGGTGCTCGTCGCTATCGGTGTAAGAGCGCATTGTGGATGCAATGTGGTAGCGGCGGGGTCGCGTCTTGCGCATTTCGAGTGCTTCCTCGAGCCACTCGGGCTCTTCATAGCTGCACCGGCCGGCATAATTTTCGAGGATGATGGTCGGAAATACGACTGGAACTGCCGAGGACGCAGTGACGGCCTCGGCGACGCGTACCTTCGACAGGTCCGAGCAGATCAGGTCGAAATTGGGCTGGATGAAGGTGAAGCGTGTACCTGCGGAGATATTGGTCGAGTTGATCTGGACCAGGGGGCCGTTCGCCTTCTCCATGTCGGCGTAGGTCGCGCCATCGAAGATCTTGTCGTCGTAGTAGTCGATCGCGAGGTTGCTGCGGTTGTAGAAGGGGGTGAGTAGCCGCAGCCAGTTCTGAGGCATCAACAGCCGGAGCAGGAGGCCGTTGCTGACATCGAGCCGGAGGAATCGATCTTCGAAGTCATCGAAGAGCCGGTCTCCGTGAAGGCCGTAGTAGGCCGCCGTGAAGCTGCCGCCGGATACGGATGTGATGACGTCGATTTCGTCGAGCAGCCGTTCGGACTTGCCGCGACTCGTGACGGGAGTGTCGCGGAGCTCCTGCATCACGCCGTACGCGACAGCGGCCGCACGGGTACCACCACCCGAGAAAGACATCAGCAGCGCGATGTCGCCGACGTCGTGCCTTTCGTTCTGGGACTCGGGACGATAGCCGGCGCCGAGATCGATGTGGTCGAGGGGGAGGTTCGAGGCCTGCGTTGCCGCGCAACCGAGGCCCAGCAGGCAGAAAGTCGAAGCGGCGGCTGCGCGGAGTTTCGGAGACATCGTCGGAGTTCCAGCGGTGGTCATGAGGGCACGTCCTTCCTCGTTCGAATTGCAGCCCGGTTCGGAGGGTTTGTAGCTGCTCGAGCACGCTGCGGATCCGTGGTCGCGCTGGTGGTTTCTTCATCCGTCGACCGTGTCAAATCAAAATGTAACGGAACGCTGCTCGCGGGGCCTGCCACAGGCCGTAGATCAGCAGCAGGAGCAGCGTGTACCACAGCACCGCGATGGAATTTGCCGCACGGGCCGGCAGGATCCGTCTCAACCAGGTGTACATTGCCGAGGCCTCCCTCTCGTCCTACCACCACCCTGTGAGCAACACGGTATAGACGCGTGCCGCTGCAGCAGGTGTGTTCTCTTTCGCAAGCGCGAAGCTCAAGATAACGAACTGGAATGTGATCAGGGTGCCGAGCAGCCGGCCTGTGATGCGCGACAGCACGCCGTCACCAATCTCCGGACGGATCGACCGGAAGCGCTGCCATACAACGATTCCGACGCCGTGGTACAGGCCCCAGAGAACGAACCGCATCGATACATCGTGCCAGATGCCGAGCACCAGCATTGCCGTGACGGTCGCGGCGGCGGGTCGTCGGGTCGCCGCCGCAACGGGCAGGTAGATGTACGAGCGACACCATCCCGTCAGCGTCATGTGCCATCGTTGCCAGAACTCGCCGATGTTCGCCGCGAGGAACGGCAGACGGAAGTTCTCCGCGATTCGGAAGCCCATCATCAGCCCGAGGCCGATTGCGATGTCGGAATATCCCGAGAATTGGATATAGAGATTCGATCCGAAGCGTAGGCAGTCGAGGTATTCCCCGAGCGGCGTCCCCGACGGATGATTGTCGTTGATGTACTGCGCGAATCGGATCGAAATTGCGTAATTGCCCAGTACGACGATCTTCGCGTAACCACTGACGACGCGCTCGATGCCGCGCGAAAATACCGCAGCGTCCCATCGTCTACGGCGCAGGTCGCGAAGGAAATCTGGGAATCCCGTGATCGGGCCCGCGAAAATGATCGGCAGGAAGAAGAGGTAGCAGAGGTACTGGTCGAGCCGGTGCTCGGGGAGTTTTCCCTTGTAGCGCTCGACGGCGTAGTGAATCACTCGCATGCCGTAGTACGACAATCAGAGTGGAACGACCGCAGTGCCGAGGTCGGTCGGAAACTGTGGCCTGGCCCCGAGCTTGAAGCTGACCAATGTCACTACGACGGCGCCGACTACCAGCAGCAGGCGTTGCGTTGGGTGGTTCTCGTGCGCGAGTAGCGCCCAGCTGCCGAGAGCGAAAAGGCTGAGGATTGCCGCCGACAGCGGTGCATGGATCGACAGGAAGACCAGAGTCAGGGCCGCGACGGCATGGGGCTGCGTGCGGCGGGGCGGAAGCCACGCAAGCAGGACGGCGAGTGCGGCCCATCCGAGAATGTCGAGGCGCACCCAGGTCATCCGGCTTCGGCCTCCGCCGCGACGCGCTGCAGCCGCTCGACGAACCAGGAGCTGAAGATGGAGCGACCTTGTCGCGCGAGATGGATCCAGTCGCAGAAGTCTGCATCTGGAATCGTTCGATCGAAGATCCAGTGGTCGAATGTCGGGTTGCCGCTGTGCGAAGCAAAGAAGTCCCTTTGCATCATGTCTTTCCGTCGAATTCCGGGAAGCTCGGCGATCGGGGATGCGACTGGTATGTCGACGAAAACCAGCCTGATTCCGGCCGCTGCCGCTTGCTCGACGAGCAGGTCGATGGTCGCAGCCGCTGTGGGGTCCACAGCGAATTCTCCGCTCGCCGGGTGGGCCCCTTCGCGCGCCGAGAGCTGATCGTCACGGTATGCGGGGTAGCAGGCGTATCTCCGCTGGCGGTCGGCGAAGCGTCTTCCGAGTCCGGTCTCATATCCGATCCAGCTTCCGAGCTTTGCGATCACGCGATCGACGATCCAGGCCTGGTGTTGGAGGGTCTTGCGGTGGTGCAGCAATTGCTCCCGGTGTTGCTTGCGCGAAATGCCGAAACTCGGAATTTCTCCTGCTTGGTAACTGAGGTGACGGAGTCGCCGTTTCTCGGTCATGCGGTCCGGAAGCAGCCATGCCTGGATGACCAGCAGATCAGGCTTGGCTGCGAGAATGGCGTCGAATAGCGCGAGGAATTCGTTCAGCTTGGCTCTGGGGTGGGTGATGCGAAGGAAACGGAGTTCGGGGCCGCCGTTTGCGAGTGAATACTGCTCCATTTCGTGGCCGAAGAAGAGAGCGTTGCGGAGACTCGAGTCGCCGAGCGCGATGACGTGAAGGGTTCGAGGGTGATCGGCGCGTTGCAGTGCGAATTCAGCGATGCGCATGCGGTGTGCATGGTCGTTGGCTTCGCGGCTCGTGACGGCTTCTCCAAGATAGTCGTCGAGTGTGACTGCGAAGACCGTCGCTACGAACCCGACCACGATGGGCCACAACCACAGCGGCGGCGCCTGAGGTGGGCGCCCGACGCGGCGGTTCAACGCAGCTTCTCCATCACGATCTCGATCGCGTCTCTCAGGCTCTCGATTCGCAAGATGTCGCGTGTGGTCAGCCGGGTCTCGAACGATTCCTCGAGGGCGACTACGAATTCGAGATGGGCGAACGAATCCCAGCCGGGTGTGTCGCGGGGCGTCGAGCGTAGGCCGAGGCTCGCAATCGGTCGATCGAAGCATTCGGCGGCCAACTCGAGGATTTGTTCCTCGAGCGCGACCCGCCGGTGCGCGGATCGCACGCGACCGCGACCTGCAACGAGTTCGCGCGTCAAGTCGATCTGGATCTTCCCCGAATCGCTCTTCGGTAACGCAGGCACGATGTGGATTCTCGCGGGCACTTTGGCGGGTGAGAGGTGCTCGCGACAGGCCGCCACCAGGCCCGCTTCGGTTTCGCTACTGCCGTCTGGCAATGTCACGCATGAGACGACGCGCTCGCCGAAGATTTCATCGGGTTCAGCGAAAGTCACCGCTTCGATGACATCGGAGATCGAGGTCAGTGCTTCGCTGACCTCTTCCGGCTGCACGTTGACGCCGCCGCGGATGATCAAGTTCGTGCGCCGCCCGGCGATTCGAAACGCTCCATCGGTGCCGCGAGATGCCAGGTCCCCGGTTCGGAACCAGCTGTTGCGAAAGGCGGCTTCACTTGCGACGGGGTCTCCGAGGTAGCCGGAGAAGAGGTTGTCACCTCGAAGCTCGAGTTCGCCCAGTATTCCCTCTGCTACCTCCAGCCCGTCTTCATCGACGATCCTTGCCGTGCAATCGACGGGGACGCCGACCGATCCGGGAGTCGGTTCGGCGCCCAGCCCACCGTTGAAGAGCCCGCCGACGACGGTTTCGGTGAGACCGTAGACGTTCGCGACCGGGGTTCGGAAACGCTGCTGGAATCGCTCCCACAGGGCGGCCGGGAGGGGAGCCGCCGAGCAGATGATGCCGCGAAAGTCATCGCTGTCGAAACAATCGCCGAAGCCGCTTTCGGAGTCGTCGCTCAGGTGATCGACCATTGCGAGCAGCGTCGGGACCGCGATCCAATGAGTGATCCGATTGGAGTAGATCGCATCGAGAAATATACCGAGGTCCTGGAGACGGAAGGGCAGGGGGCGGTGTACGCAGCCGCCGCACACGAATGCCGTGAGAGGGCCGTGGTTCATGCCGTCGGTGTGGTGGAGTGGGAGCAGGTTGAGCAATCTGCTCCGCTCGTCGTAGCCGAAGACGCGCCGCAGTGTGTCGAGGTGCGCGAACAACGCGCGATGGCTGATGCGGACGCCTTTCGGCGCGGCCGTGCTTCCGGAGGTAAATAACACGTACGCGTCCTGGGCGGGGTCGATGGTCGCGGGGGGATCGGCGGGTTCGAGCGCGTCGAACAGGCCGGGGAAACGTGTAGGGTCCGGGCTGTCGGATCCGAGCAACTTCCGGAATAGACTGCCGCGCTGCGGGCCCGATTCTGCGATCTCACAGACATCGTATTCGGCGCCGATGCTCCACTCTTCGCGCAGCGCTGTGTCGAGGAAGAGGCCGCGCGGTTTCGCGATCGCGGTCACGGCCGCGATCTCTCGCGAAGAGCTCTCCGGGTCGACGACGATCGACGTGAAGCCGTTTCGCAGCAGCCCCAGGTGGAGCGAAACGGCGGCGATCGGGTCTCTCGTTGAGATGACTATGCGTTCTCCGGGGCTCCAGCTGTGCTCGTGCGCAAATCGCGCGAGCTGGCGCGAACGTTCGACGATCTTGCCGAAGGAGAGACTGCCGCCGTTCGCGTGCAGCAGCGTCTTGCGGCTTCGGTCGCGTCGGCCTGCGCGGTCGAACGCCTCGATGATGCTGCTGACGTTCGAATCAGGTGCCACGAGTGCCTCCGGGGCCGGAAGAGGGCGTGCATGCGTTCAGTCGCGCCGGCACCGTGTCGAGAGTCTGTACGGTCGAGATGTGTCGCGGTACGCGCAGTGGCCCCAGACGTTCGAGCGCAAACTTCTGCAACTCGGCAATGAATTCGGCTTCGCCTTCGATCTCGTCATCGGGAACTACGAAGGCAATCGCTTCTTCGTCACCTTCGGCAGTTTCGCGCCTGCAGACCACGGCGTCGGCGACGCCGGGCGCCGCCATCAGAATGGCCTCGATCTCCGCGAGTGCGACGCGCTCGCCCGCCAAATTCTTGAGGAAGTCGGTGCGTCTTCCAACGAGATGGATCTGCCCCGACGCATCCCGCATCGCGAGGTCGCCGGTGTCGTACCAACCGCCGTGCAGGACCTCGTCGGCAGATTTGCCGGAATCTGCGTAGCCGAGCATCAGGCGGTTGCTGAAGATCCGGAGGCTGCCTCGTTCGTTCGCGGGAAGTGTGCGTCCGTCGTCCGAAACGATTCGGGCAATACAATCGAGCGGGTGTCCGATGCCCGCGTAGCCCCGGTCGCCCGGTCGGCGTACGGTTCCGATGGAGATGCCCGTGGTTTCAGTGGCGCCGTAGTAGTCGAACGGCTCGATTCCGAAGCGATCCCGGAAGCATCGCGAGGTTTCCGGTGGCAATCGGCAGCCCGTGGAGAGGACCTGGCGAACCGTTCGCAGCGCGCCCTCGCGCAGCCGCCCTGCATGTTGCGTCAACGCCCGCAGCACGGCCGGTACGGTGCAGAGGATGGTGACTCCGTTTCGTCGGGTGAGGTCCGCGAGCGCAAGCGGTCGGGCTCGTTGCTTCTCGGCCGCCGTCACGACCGCTGCACCCGCGTGAAGGGCCGCGACGCAGGGGTTCCGGAGTCCACTCATCGTGTGAAGATCCCCGGGAACCGACAGCACGTCATCGGGTTTCCAGGCGCAGATGCGCGCCAGCAGCTCGCCGCTGCGAAACAGTGTGCCGTGCGACAACAGCACCTGCTTCGGTCGTCCGGTAGTCCCAGACGTGTGCAAGATGGCGACTGGATCGTCGGGCGCCACGGTGGGGCGCATCGGACCAGCCGTTGCCGTGTGCGAGGCGAGCCACTCCGAGAGTCGTGGGAAATCAGGGAGGGACTCGTCGGAGTCGTCGTCGAAGACGACGACCTGTGCGTCGAGGGGCCACGCGGCTGCGGCGAGTCGTGGCCGGTCGAGCATCAGGACCCGTGGCCGGAGCTCTTCCGCTCTGGAACGCGTCCATTCCGCGGGCCGGTCGCAGTCGAGGGGCACGAAGATCGCTCCGACGAGAGCGCACGCCCAGAAGGTGAACAACGCCTCGGGCGAAGCGGCGGCATACAGGCAGACCCGGTCGCCCGGCACCACACCGGCGCTTTGGAGGCGATCGGCCAGCGCTTGTACCACCCGAGCTGCGTCCTCGTAGCGGAAGCAGCTGCCGTCTTCGTCCGAGACGATCAGCGGCCTGGTTGCGTGGCGCCGGCAGGAGTCCTCGAAGAGCCGCGCAATGGTCTGCTCGCTGGCCGGAGCGACGTAGATCTGCTGCGAGTAGAAGTGTTGCAGGCGAGCCATCGCCTCGGAGACGGCTCTCAGTTCGATGATGCGGAGGTCGGCCAGTCTGCGGGCCGCGGCCGTCACCTCGGGAAGGGAACGTCCGCTGTTCGCGGCGGTTTCACCCAGGGTAAGGCACTGCGAGGCCGCGTAGAGGATTTCGACTTCGCAGGTGTCGAGGTGGTGGTCGCTGGCTCGCTTCAGCGGCGCCGACTGCATTGGGTGGCGGCTCAGCAGTGTCGAGGTCAAGTCGTCGTCAACGGAAGTCTCGAACGCGATCCGCCCTGTGTGGAGGTCGGTAGCGAGGAGCGGGTTGGCGATGGGACGAAGCTCGTGACTTGCGGGGTCGCCGGGCGGCTCCGGACGCAGGGCTCGCCCGAGCAGCTCATGGGGCACGATTGCGATCAGTGCATTGTAGTGGTCGGTTTCGGCGTCGTCCTCGAGGCGAAGACCATCGGGAACCTCGTAGAGTTCGCGTTCGCTCAGAACGCAGGCGGTGCGCCCCGTGCCCTGTAGGCGATCCGCGAAATACTGGCGATAGGCGCTGCCGTGCATCTGGATCTCGCCGCGTTCGAAGAATGGATCGGGGTCGCCATTACTCAGGTGTACGTGGGGGAAGATCACCGGCCCACTGCAGACGCGAAGCGTCTCGGGGATGAGTATCGACTGCTCGTAGCGATGCAGCGTGTCGAGGCCATGTACCAGTGCGAACGTCGCGTCGCCGAACGGCAACGGTTCGTTGGGTGATGTGAAGATCACGTCCAGGTTCTCGGAACGCCGGCCTTCGCCGAGCCAGAAGCCGAAGCCCCGATGACCGAGGACATCGGAGCCGCCCTCCCAGATCGACAATACCTGCTGTTCGGGGAACAGCGCAGCGAGCAGCTCGCCCGACCAGCCGGTGCGGCACCAGATGTCGAGGATGCGGTCGCCGGGCTCGAGCCGCTCTCGCAACAGCGGCACCAGAGGTAGGAACGCCCGCGTCGATTCATTGAAGGGCTGGAAAGCCGCATAGCGGTCGCGGCTGGGGCGCCGGGCCTTTCCTTGTACGAATGCGAGCATTCGGTCGGGGTCGCCGAATCGGCGCTCGCTGAGCGCGCGCAGTGCGTCCACGTCGAAAGTGTCTTCGGCGCTGCGTTCGCAGAAGAGGGGGAAGCCCGCGCAGATGGGTACGCTGTCGCCGCATTCGTCGCATTCGAGCTTGCCGGTGAGCACTCGAATCGGCGTGGTCGCAGAAGCAGGAAGCGTCTCGAATGTGGTCAGGCGAAGCCCGCGGTTGCAGCGAGGGCAGGCAAGTAGTTCTGCGGTCGTGGTAAGCACCGGGCGGGCCTCGCTAGGCGAGTTCTAGCGAAAGAGTTGGACGAGCGCCCGGGTGTATTCTGGAAGGGGCAGCGTATGAGAAAGAACCCGCGAGCCGCCGCTCGATCGGAGCGGACGACTCGCGGGCAAGGTTGCGGGTCCTGCGACGGCCCAGGGCCGATCGGCTAGAACGAGTAGTAGTTGATCCGAACTCCGAGGATCAGGTCGTGCGACGTGAGGTCCAGCTCGTAGTCGCCTCTGAGCGGGAACGCCAGATTGATGTCGAGCTGGCCGAAGTCGACGTAGCGGTAGCCGAGGTCGAGCGTCAGCCAGTCGGCCACGTCGTACGCCATGCCCGTGCCGACCTGCCAAGCGAAATTCAGGTCGTCGTGGCTCGTGTCACGATAGCCGGTCGGACTCTGGCGCACTCGCATGTCGCTGACACCGAAGCCGACACCGCCCCCCAGGTAGAGGTCGAAGGCTTCGGTGATCGGAATGTCCAGCCAGAGGTTCCAGAACATCGCCCAGGTGCTGATGTCGACGTCATAATCGCCTTCGAACTCAGGGGTTTGGCCGGTGAAGGTCGGTCCATCCGTATCGAAGTCGTAGTTGCGCCCGCCCTGGCCTTCCATTTCGACACGCAGACCGACCGGACCGAGGTCCGAGTCGAGGCCGAGAGCGCCACCGCCGAAGACGGTCTTGTCCCAGTCATCCCCACGGTTCTTGCTGGGGGAGAAGCACAACGCGCATTGGTTCTGCCCGCCGGCTTCCCCCTTGGCCCACGAGTAACCCACGATACCCGTCAGATACAGCTTGAACTTGTCGTCTTCGACCGGCGGCGGCGGCGGCGGTGCAGGTGCGGCAGCCGGCGGCGGGACGACGATGTCTTCCCCGCCGATGTCGTCGGCCACCGAGACACCTGCTCCGAGCGTGAGCGTAAACGCCACGAGCACTGCGAACACCAAGGTCGATTTTCGAATTCCGATAACACGAAGAAGGCTCTTCATTTCACTCCCCTGTGGTCGCGGACGCGCGAATCGTACACGAACCACTCGAACGAATTGATGACAAATCGGCAATCTTGCTGAGCCAGCACAGAGCTTCGCCGAGATCTTTCAGTTTCGGGCTGGTGGCTCGGCAGGACACTGGGGCGAATTGTCGCGCAATTCGTGTCGCCTGCCACCCGTTTCCCGTCCTGCTGTCCGAGAATTCCCGTTCCAGCAGGAAAGCGATTGAAAACAATTACTTGCGTAACCAGCCGGTGAAGGATGGAGTTCGAGCGCCTCGTGCCGGTTCCAAAGCGGGAAAGTCGGGTTTATTATCGCGGGAGTGTATCCGGTCTGCGTGCGGATGACGAACGCAGCAGGGGGCACTCGGGAGGGATTTCGATGAGTCTGAGCAGGTTCGGCAGCCGAATGGCCCATGTGGACCTCAGCGTGGGATCCGTCGAGATGCGGCCGATTCCGGCGGAGTGGTTGCGGGACTACATCGGCGGGCGTGGCCTCGGTGTTCGCTATCTGCTCGAGAACGGTCCCGATGTCGATCCGCTGTCGCCCGAGAACCTCTTGTGCTTCGTGAATGGGCCGCTTTCGGGGTCGGAGACGAGCATGAGTGGTCGCTGGGCCGCGGTGACGAAGTCTCCCCTCACTGGCACGGTGACTGACAGCCACCAGGGCGGCTGGACGGCCGCTCGTCTGCGCTGGGCCGGGCTCGACGGTCTGGTGTTCTCGGGACGCTCGGAGCAACCCGTCTACGCGTTCGTCGAGGACGGCGAGGTTGCGCTGCGTGACGCTTCGGAGGTGTGGGAGATGGGGATCCACGCGACCGTGGAGTTCTTCCGTGCGCGATATGGGGAGAAGAACCTGTCGGTGTGCGCGATCGGCCCGGCGGGCGTGAATCTCGTGCGCTTCGCCGCCTGGCTGAACGAAGACGACCGTGCTTTCGGCCGCGGCGGCACGGGGGCGGTCGGCGGTAGCAAGCGGCTGAAGGCGATCGTGATTCGCGCTGGTCGCAAGACCAGCGACGTACCCGATCCGCAGGCCTGGAAACAGGTTCGACGCGACGCCCTCGACGCGATTCGCGATGAAGCGAACATCACGAGTCCGAAGAAGGGGGGCCTCTCCGTCTACGGGACCAACGTGCTGATGAACATCACCAACCGCATCGGTGCGCTCGGTACGCGTAACAGCCAGCTCACGTCGTTCGGAGAACGGGCCGAGGGCATCAGCGGCGAGTACGTCGAGGCCGAGATCCTCACCGGAAATCCCACCTGTCATGCCTGCCCGGTTGCGTGCAAGAAGGAAGTCGAGATCAAGTCGGGGCCGTACGCAGGGCTCAAGATGGAGAGCGTCGAGTACGAGCCCGCCTGGTCGCTCGGAGCGAATTGCGACAACGGCGACATCCGCTCGATTGCGAAGATGATCGACCAGTGCAACGACCTCGGCCTCGACCCGATCGAACTCGGGAACGTGTTCTCGGCATTCATGGAGGCGACCGAAAACGGTTGGATCGATGCTGAGGGGCTCGCCTGGGGCGACGACACTTCGATGGTGGCGCTCACCGAGAAGCTCGCATTCCGGGATGGGATCGGCGATGTGCTCGCGGAAGGCACCGCGCGAGTGGCGGAGCACTTCGGACACCCGGAAATCGGCATGCAGTGCAAGGGGCAGGCAATCCCCGCCTACGACCCGCGAGGGCTGAAAGGGATGGGGTTGGGCTATGCGACGAGTAATCGCGGAGGCTGTCACCTGCGCGCCTACACCGCAGCCGCCGAGCTCGGTGTGCTGCCGCTCGAGGTCGACCCGCTGGCCTGGGACGGGAAGGGCGAGCTGGTCAAGACATTCCAGGATCTGCATGCCTTCGCAGACAGTCTCGACCTGTGCAAGTTCAGCGCATTTGCCGAGGATGCAGCGCTCTACGCCGCGCAGTATGCCACGGCGATGGGCATCGAGTTTTCAGCAGACGACGTGATGCGCGCGGGCGAGCGGATCTACAATCTCGAGCGTCATTACAACAACCTCGCCGGGTTCGGCGAGGGCTCCGACACGCTGCCAGTTCGCTTTCTCACGGAGCCCTCGACGATGGCGGGGTCGAAGGGGCACGTCTGTGAACTCGACCAAATGCTCTCGCAATACTACGCGGCGCGTGGCTGGGAAAACGGCGTCGTTCCGGAAGCAAAGCTACGAGAACTCGGGATCATCTAGGTTGTGCCCCAAAGAATGTTGGTAGCAGACCCAGACCACGCTTCGACTCGAGTTTGCCCGAACACCCGCTAGAACGCGTATCGGAGCTGACGCAGCTTCGACCGCGGCAACCCGCATGGTGGCAGGAGCTGTTTCAGCCCCCTGCGACTGCGGGGAAGATGTCGATGGAGTCGTCTTCCGCGAGCTTGGTTGCGTACCTCATCGGGAGGTAAGGCGCGCCCCTTCCGTTGACGAATACCTGTATGCCGCGCGGGATGGCACCGTGTGGGTCGAGCAAGACTTCGCCGAGTGCGGGGTGCTGCGTGGCGACGGCTTCGACGAGCGCCTGAACGGTCGCGGCCTCGGGCAGCGCGATCTCCAGCGAGCGTCCTCCAGCGAGCGGACGAAGTGTGGCGTAGAAGCGGACCTGCACGGGTGATCTTCCTCCCGACGTGCCGGTGGTTCGCGGCCGTTCCGGTGAACGGTACCCCGTCACTATAGAGCTGCGGAGGCTTCCCGCATTCGGAAAGGTTGCAATTGTGTTGCGCTCGCGCGGACTTCCGCGTTTGCGGAGCCTCCGTGCGACGCCTA
>JAFDEI010000273.1 GCA_019310425.1 Deltaproteobacteria bacterium
GCTGATCGGCCGCAACCGCAACATGATCTCGATCAACGGCGCGCTGTCGGTCGACCTCGCCTCGCAGGTCGTCGCCGACACCATCGAAGGCCGACAGTTCTCGGGCATCGGCGGCCACGAGGACTTCGTCGGCGGCGCCTCCCTCGCCGAGGGCGGGCACTCGATCGTGTGCCTGCCCTCGACTGCGACGGTCGGCGAGCAGACGATCTCGCGCATCCAGGCCATGCTGCCGCTCGGTTCGATCGTGACGACTCCGCGCCACCAGCTCGATGTCGTGATCAGCGAGTTCGGCGTCGCCGAATTGCGCGGGCGCAGCGTCGAAGAACGCGCAGAGGCACTGATCGAAATCGCACATCCGGATTTTCGCGAAGGGCTGCAGCGAATCCGATCGACCCCACCGTGGTTGGCTTCCGAGTGAGGTAGAGTCACGCGCCATGTCGGAAGAACTGCAGCGACCGGGCGTCGGAGTCAATCCTACGGCATCCTGCACGGCGGCGTCTACTGCTCGATCGTAGAAGACGTAGCGAGCCGCGGCGCAGGGCGGTCGGTGCAGGAACGCGGCGGCGTGGGAGTGGTCGGTGTCGCGAATTCGACCGACTTCCTGCGTTCGCACGGCGAAGGTGAGCTGCGCGCAATTGCGGAGCCGATCCACCAGAGCCGGACGCAGCAGATCTGGCAGGTGGTGATCTCGCGAACGTCGGACGGCAAGGCGGTCGCGCGCGGACAGGTCCGCTTCCAGATTCTCGATCGCCTGCCGTTCGAACGCGGCGGCGGATCAGCGTGACGCCGGCCGCCCGCAACCTGTTCGCCATGACGATCTTTCCGGTCGTGCTCGGTGGCGCGGTTGCGGCCACGATCGCGATCATGGATCGGGGGGTGAGCCCCGCCATTGCGTTCGGCGGCCCCGTCGCGGCCGCCTACCTGATCGTGATGACCCTCGAACGCCTGCTCCCCCTTCACCGGAGTTGGCAGCAGTCGCGCGCTGACATCCACGTCGACCTCGGGCACCTGTTCTTCTCGGGCGTGGTCGGACTCGAGCTGCTGCGGCCGCTGATGCTCGGCATCGCAGTCGCGGTCGGGAGTCTGATCGCGAGCGACGCGACCGGCGGCCCGTGGCCGGGCGATTGGCCGATCGTCGCGCAGCTCGTGCTCGCACTCGTCATCGGCGAGTTCTTCCTCTACTGGGCCCACCGCCTCGGGCACGAATGGGAGTGGCTGTGGCGCTTCCACGCGGTCCACCACAGCGCGCCGCGCCTCTACTTCCTGAATGCCGCGCGCTTCCACCCCGTCGATCTCGCCATCTCGTACTTCGCACCCTTCATCGCGTTGGTCGCACTCGGAGCGGGGCCGGAAATCCTCGCGCTGTTCGCGCTGGTCTCGGCCGTTCACGGGATCTTCCAGCACGCGAACCTCCCGCTCCGGCTAGGCCCGCTCAACTGGTTCTTCAGCATGGCGGAACTCCACCGCTGGCATCACTCGCGCATCCTCGATGAGGCGAACACCAACTACGGGCAGAATCTGATCGTCTGGGACGTCGTCTTCGGAACACGCTTCCTGCCCGCCGACCGCGAGCCGCCCGAGGACATCGGCCTCACGGGCCTGTCCGCGTTCCCGATGGACTATTTCGGCCAGCTGGCGTCACCGTTTACCTGGCGCCGCATCGAACGCGAGAGCGAAACAGCCGATCCCGCTGTACTCGCACGCTGAACCGGTCTCGCCGCCTGCCGATCAGAAGCCGAGCATCTTGGCGAGATAGTGGATCATCGTCTCGTCCGCGCCGCCGCCGATGCTCACCAGACGGCTGTCGACGAACGCACGACCCGCGACGCAGTCCTTCATATAGCCGTAGCCACCGTGCAGCTGGATGCACTCGTCGGCCACCATCCGCGAGGTCCGACCGCAGAAGATCTTCGCCATGCTGATCTCCTGGGTCGCGTCCTCGCCCGCTACCCGCTTGCGCACACACGCGTAGGTGAGTTCTCGGGCCGCAGTGAGCTGTGTGAGCATTTCGACGAACTTGAACTGCGTCACCTGCATCTTGCTGAGCGGCTTCCCGAACAGGACGCGCTGTTCGCAGTATTCCTTCGTTCGCTCCCACAAGCGCTTCGAACCTGCGACCGTGCTCACACAGGCGACCAGCCGCTCGTCCTGGAACTGCATCATCTGTTGCTGAAAACCGCGCCCGATATCGCCGATCGTATTCGCGATCGGTACGCGCAGATCCTCGAAGAACAGCTGCCCGGTGTCGGAGCCCCAGTTGCCGATCTTGTCGAGCAGGTCGTAGCGAAATCCGGGTGCGTCGGTCGGGACGACGATCTGCGTGAAGCCACCGTAGCCTGCGTCGGGGTCCGTCACCGCCAGCAGGCACAACCAATCCGCCGTGGCCGCATTGGTGATGTAGATCTTGCTGCCGTTGATCACCCAGTCGTCACCGTCGCGCACTGCGCGCGTCTTGATTCCCGCGACGTCCGAACCCGCGTCGGGCTCCGTCACCGCAATCGCGGCGACCATCTCCCCCGCGATCGCGGGTGCGAGGTACTGAGCCTTGAGATCATCGGATCCGAACTGGTGCAGGCTCGGCGTCGCCATGTCGGTCTGCACGCTGATCCCCATCGTGACGCCGGCGTTGTCGCAGCGACCGAGTTCCTCGAAGAGCACTGTGCTGAACGACCAATCGAGCCCGGAGCCACCCCATTCGGGGTCGTAGCGCAAGCCGAGCAGGCCGAGGTCGCCCATCCGCTTGAACAGGCTCTTGTCGATCCGCCCCATCTCGTCGAATTCTCGTGCGCGCGGAGCCAACTCCTCTTCCGCGAACTTGCGCACTGTGTCGCGAAAGACCTCGTGCTCGGAAGTGTTGAACAGGTCACTCGACATGCTGCAGCCTCACTCTGGGATACCGCGGCCTCGCCGCGGCGTATTGGTTGGGTTGAATCGCCGGGAGCCCGTCAGCTTCCCTCGGCGAGAACGGGCGCTCCCTCGGAGCGAACCGCTGCGTATTCGGGCGGCGGCCCGAGCCGCAGCCGCTGGCGCACTTCATCGAGCGGCTGGGGGAAGAGTTCCTCCCAGTCCTGGCCCGGAAGCCAGGCCGCCCGGAAACCACGACGAAGACCCTGACGGATCAACTGACCCATTTCGGACCGGAAGCCCGCGCGCCGCAACACCGTGAAGATGATGAACGCGACACCGGGGTTGCGGGTCTGGGGAACCGTGAACGACAGCACCGCGACCTCACCGCGCAGGTCACGCCCGTAGCCCGTCAGCACGTGGAAGGTGTCATGGAGGTCGCGCAGATGCTGCCCGAAGAACTGCAGTTCATCCGAGACGCCGGAGCCGTCCACGTCTTGATACGCTTCCTCGCTGGCCGTCACCAGGCCCTGCGCGCTTATCTGCTCGGTCGCGTAGAAATCCCGCACCGCGGCGCCGAGCGAGGCTTCGGGCATGGCGGCCATTCGTTCGGTGTCTGCGATCAGGTCGAGCATTCGCGTTCGGTCACGCAGGACACGAACACCGACGGGCAAACGGCGAAACTTCGCGAGCGCGCGGCCGGTCGAGTTCCCAGACAGCGCTCCGATCACGCGGAATGCCTTCTCGGTGTCATCGGGATCGGCGAGCAGCGAGCGCATCGCCCGCTGGGCTTCGAGCGGTCGAATCCGGTGAGCTACAGCCACGGGTTCCTCCAGAGGCGCGCGGACCGCTTCGTCAGCTTACAGCCGATGGCCCGTCGATGCAGCCGCAGGGCAAGCGTCGCCTCAGTGCCAGAATGCACCAACACTGAGAACCACCCAGACCGTCACAGCGATCATCGTCTTGCTGAGCGTCCCCAACAAGCGCCCAACCGTCGCACCGCCGGCCGCCTTCAATGTCGATTGCGCGTCGGGTGGTGCCTGCGCGGTTCGTTCGGCAATCGCCGCCCCGACGAACGTCCCGACCAGCGCGCCGATCAGAGTACCCAGCACCGGAATCGGGATCAGGGGCGTGAACAAGATGGCGCCGATCAGGCCACCGATCATCGCGCCCACCATGCCGCGACGGCTGCCCCCCCCCGCCTTCGTTCCGGCCGCACCGGCTCCCGCCTCGAGAACCTCGCCCACGAGGGCGAGCGCAATGCAGGCACCGATCGCCCACCAGCCGAAGGTCTCGGGATTCGGCCCGTCGATGTAGTAGTGGTCGAGCAGCTCGACTCCGACCGCGAGTCCGATCAGGACCCAGACGCCGGGCAGACCCACGACCACCAGCACCAGGCAACCCAGTCCGAGCAGCATGAAGACCAGCGCCACGAGCAGGGTCATCCACTCCATGACCGCCTCGCTCCACTCCCCGGGAAATTCCGGGGGACGCTCGGATCGTACCGCGTTCCGGCGTTAGCGGGTGCGACCGCTACACGACGCGACATGCTGACACGATCCGCTAGTGCTGCGCACTCGCTCCGCCCGCTTGGGACGTGCCGGCCGCTGCGAGGCCGGCGTGAACCGGCCAATCATCCGGCTTCATCAGGCCGATGTATTGCGGCTGACCGAGGCCGAGGCCGGAAGGCCGGAAGACGTGCGCCACGCCCTCGGGCTTCCCCGTCAGTCCGTAGGCGTAGAGCAACGTAATCGAATGGGCGATCAGCACGTTGTTCTTTCCGGCGGGCGGATGCCAGCTGCCCGGTATCCATGCAACGGCAATACGGGCTCGACAGAACTTCGCCGACGCCGATCCCGAGCTTCTGGAACGACTCACCCAACATCTTGGCCTGCCGCTTACCCGACTCGGAAAGATTTCGCTGCGTCGAGCAGTCGTCGATGTCGAAGACGGCTGAATCCGGGTTGAACGGCATAGTCGACATGTGGCGCAACAGGATGGTGTAGCCGCCCTGCTGCAGCACTTGCACCAGCGCCATGCCTGCGAGCTGCGGCTTGAGCGCCTGGCCGCCGGGCTGCGCCTCTGCGGGCTGCGGCAAGGCAAGCGGCCCCATCGCGGCGAGGAGCAGTGCGAATGCGAATCGCGTCGGGGTTCTGCAGACTATCATCATATTGCCGGGAGCCTATCCGATGTTGTGCATAGTCGCTTCGACGCGCACGTCGCTACCTCTATTCACCGACACGCCCGGCCAGGTCGACCCAGCGGTGCGCCAACACTCGCGGCCCGCGGCCTGCGAGCCTTCCCAGGAATCCCGGAAGACCGTACAGGGTGACCACCAGCCGCGGTCGCTTCGGCAACCCCAGCCCGTCGACGAGATCAACGCGCAGGAACCCGGGTTCTTCGAATCCCACCAGGCGGCGCGGGTCGCTGCGCGGCATCGACCGAGCCCCCGACCCACCCCCGGAAATCGCGTGCAAGCGCGGCGCCGGTGCGTCCATCGCGAGTAACTGGAGGTTGTGATGGTGCCCGGCCAACATCAGCTGGACCTCCACCCCCGAGGCCGCAACGGCGTCGAGCACGCTGCGCCGATAGCGTGCGTGACGCGCGACTTCGGAGACTCGCGAGCGGTTCGCAATTGGATGGTGGGCGGCGAGGATTCGCCATGGTCCGCGCGACGCATGCAGTGCATCCGCGAGCGGCGTTGCATCGGCACCCTCGAAGATCGGATCCGAATCGAAGACGACCAGGCTGACCCCCCCGGGCAATTCGTACACTTCCGCGATTCCGGCCGACATCCGCCAGTTGCTGAAGAATCGTTGGGTGATCGCGCGTTGCTGGTCCGGACTCTCGGGTGTCAGATGGTCGTGGTTGCCGAGTGTGGCGAACAGCGGTACAGGACGGCGATCCGCGCGCGGGATCTCGCACGCGGGTTCCACTTCGGCTGCTTCGGGCCCGTCGAATCGCAAGAAGCGGCAGTAGGGTCGCACCAGGCTCGCGCGAATCCTGGCGACAGCCTCGTTCGCGTGTAATCCGTCCGGGTAGAAATTGTCACCGAGCAGCACGAGCGCATGCACCGGCGCAGTGGCATCACTCGTCGCCATCGATTCGCCGACGGCGAGCTGCATCCGGTAGCGGCTCCCCGAGTCAGGGGGCGCGCCTGCGTCACCGAAGACGAGCAGCGAGAACCCCTCGGCCCGTGAATCGGCGGCGAACCCGATCGAAGCGACGACCGCGGCCGCGGCCGCTGTGAAGAAGACCAGCCGTCGAAACGCGCATCGGTTCCGCGTGTGAACCGTACCGGAAGCGCGCGGCAACCCTGGTAGATGAAATCTCGATCTGCTTGCGCGCTCCACCGCCATGCCGGCAACGTATCGCCGAGCACCCGGCGCGCAAGCCACGAACCGGCTGATTGTTGGCCAGCTTCCGGCCGGAGCCGCCGCGTCGTCGCGTTTCACACCCCTAGGCGTGACGGCTTTCGATCCAGCGGCGATAGCTGCGCGGCGGCAGGAATGCGAGCAGAATCGTGATGGCGGCGCTCATCCCGAGCGCGGAGACGACGAGCGCGGTGGTGCCGTTCAGAAAGTCCGAAGGAACTCCACGTATGATTCCCGACATGACCACGACGTAGATCAGACATTCGGACAACGCCGCGAGTCCCCATAGCAGGAAGCGATTGCTGACGAGCGGATCGCTGAGCCCCAGACGGGTCCGCCGCCGCGCTCGGCGATACTCGAGCAGCGACTCGCCGGCCGCCCAGCTCATGCAGACCAGCCTCGGTACGAACGCCATCCAGAACCACGGTGCCCGGAAGCGATCGGAACCGAAGTCGAAGTCTGAAGTGAAGACCTCACCACTCCAACCAACAACGAGCGCGAGAATGCTGGAACACGCAACGACCGCCGCGACGCGACTACCGGGCCGAAAGACCCGCCACGTAAACAGCAGGTAGACCAGGATCGCGATCACGTAACAGAGATTTCCGACACCGCGTAGCAGTACCGCGAACATCCCGAACTCTTCCGCAGCCTCGATTCCGGCGAACTCCACCGAGTAGCCGAGCATCAGGACCAGGATATGGACCCCGATCGCAGCCTCGGGGAATTCGCGGGTGCGCCACGTAAGCGACAGCATTCTTGTGCCGACCGCCAGTGCGACCACGCCCAGCGCGACGAAACCGATCATTCGAGCCAGACCCAGGAGTGCCGATTCTTCCACGTTGCTCCTCGCGTTACTCATCGACGGAACATCGATCGAACCTGACCGGCGGAGCGATGTCCGAGCGCCGCAGCACGGTCCCGCCGGACACGTCACACTCGGCATCGATTCCGGGAGGCGCGGATGACGGTCACCGAATCGCTCACCGCCTACGCGGCTCGACCGCAGGGAGCGTCACCGGAGCGAGACGATGAGACTCGGAGTCACAGCTGGAATCTCGGCGCGGCCCCCCGCCGAGGGCCGGAGCACTACTCGCAGGCGGCGCGTCATCGAGACGCACGTTCATTAACGGCAGCGCGATCTCGCTGGCAGAGCTGGTTCTACCGCGCAGTCAACTGCACGTGTCGGTGCACTCTCGCAGGCTGGCAATGCACTCCGGTTCACACATATCGTTGTCAACGTTGTCCCTACATACCTCGTTGCAGGCCTGGTACGTCTCATCGCAGGCTCTTTCGCAGCCCCGGTCCATCGCAGTCGCGACTTCGTTCGATGAAGTGGTGCACGCGAGCATCAGCCCCATCGCGGCGACCAGCGCTGTGGTGCGTAATGTGAATCGCATCGGTGGTTCCTCCTGGCCAAGACCTCGTGCGGTCAGTGTGGAGGGCGAATCGATGGAGTGCAAACTCCGCCGGGCTTCCCCGGCCGTGCTCGGGCCGACCTGGCCGCAAAGCGTGGACAGTTGGACTAGAATCCCCGCAGAGCAGCCTGCGGGAACCTTCGAAATCCGGGGCTCGGCGTCAAGACCCGAGAAAGGGAACCATGACCAAGATCCTCCTCGTCGAAGACAATGAAATGAACCGCGACATGCTGTCGCGCCGCCTCGTCAAACGCGGGTTCGAGATCGAGACGGCGGTCGACGGTGCCGAGGGCGTCAAGAAGGCACGAACCGTCGCGCCGGACCTGATCCTGATGGACATGAGCCTACCGGTCATGCACGGCTGGGATGCGACCCGTGAAATCAAGGGCGACGCCGCCATTCGCGACATCCCGGTAATTGCGCTCACCGCTCACGCCATGACGGGCGACCGCGAGAAGGC
>JAFDEI010000099.1 GCA_019310425.1 Deltaproteobacteria bacterium
GGTGACGCCGTTGAATAGAATTCGTGCGAACGTACCGTCACCGCAACCGACGTCGAGAATCGGGCGCTCGAAAGAGAGATCCGAGAATAGATCGCATTCGATGGCACGCATCAATGCCAGCGAGATCGGGGCCTGGTCCATGTAGGCAAACAGGAAATTCCGGTGACGCGGGTGGAGCGTTCCCGTCCGCGTGAACTCCCTTCCGGCTCGGTACGGCTGCTGCAACACCGGCTCGATATCCGGCAGGTCCGTCACCTGCCGGATGCCAAAGAGGAAGTACCAGATCGGGGCCATCCCGTAATACAGGCGTGAGAAGATCACCTGGTCGGGAACCATTCGCACTGCCTGTACCGATTCGCGCAGGCGCAGCAACAGCGGAACATTCCCGAGAATCCACCAGAATGAAAGCAGAACCGCCTGTGAGCGCCGCGGATTCCGCAGGAGTGCACCGCAACGAACGCGCCGAATAGTTCTTGAACAGCATGATCATGCTGTTTCGGTGATTCAGGAACATCCGCCGAACGTTCTTTCGCTCGAGCGAGTAACCGCCGATGTGGTAGACGACCGCGGTGGGAACGTAGACGACCCGATGCCCGGCAAGATGAAATCTCCAGGACAGATCGATTTCTTCCATGTAGGCGAAGAAGGTCTCGTCGAAGGCGCCCACTTCGTCGAGAACCTGCTTTCGAATGAACATGCAAACACCGCTCGCCCAGAAGATCTCGACCGGCTCGTCGTACTGCCCTTCGTCGACCTCGACATCGTCCATCAACCGGCCGCGGGAGAACGGGTAACCATAGACATCCATCAGGCCTCCGGCTGCACCGGAATATTCGAACTGCGAAGGTTCGCGCAACGAACGGATCTTGGGCTGGCAGGCCGCAACCGTTGGATCCTTCTCCGCTGTTTGCGCGAGTTCGCTCACACAGGCGGCATCGATCTCCGTATCGTCGTTCAGCAACATCACATACTTGCCGCGCGCGACTTCGATTCCACGATTGCAACCGCCCGCGTAGCCCTGATTTTCATCGAGGTGAAGGACCCGGATGTTCGGGAATTTCCGCTGGGCCTCGACCACGCTGCCGTCGCTGGAGGCGTTGTCGACCAGTATGACTTCGAATTCCGGTTCAACGGAACTCGAGTTGAGCGTGGCGAGGCACTGAATCAGGATTTCGGTGCCCGCATAATGCGGGATGATGACGCTGACTAACGGCTGCTGGGACGGCATCGGCGGTGGCGAAGATCAGCGCATATCGCTGAAGAAATGACCCTGGAATCGACACCCGGCGGGACATCTACCTCGGGTGTCGAGCGACGCATCCCGGATCGCGCAAGACTGGCCGCCCATGCCTCCGATGATAGCCCGACCCGGAACATCAGGCTCAAATCCGGCAAGGCACGCGGCGATCACTCGGGGACACCCTGCGCGCAGCCTGCGGAACGAGGCGCCCCGCAGCCGAAATGGAGCGACGCGCTACGATTCCCGGAGCGGCGAGGCCAGAGACGGCCGCATGGAGAGCAAACCATGATTTCCAGCTGGGACGACTTCCCGGTCCACCAGACGAACCAGCCCGTGCGCTTCGTCCAGACCAGCGACCGCAACTTCTACGACCGCTACTACTTCAACCTGCACGCCTCGAGCGACGACCTCTTCATGGTGATGGGGCTGGGGCAGTACCCGAACCTCGCGGTCCAAGACGCCTTCGCGTGCGTCCAGCGCGGCGAGACCTACCGCGTCGTACGCGCCTCGCGCGAACTCGGCGACCGTATGGACACGAGTGTCGGTCCGTTCCGCATCGAAGTCGTGAAGCCACTCGAAGAACTGCGCTTCGTGCTCGAAGAAAACGAACACGGCATCGCGGCCGATCTGCTTTGGCGCGGAGCGATTCCCGCCGTCGAAGAGCAGAATCAGTTCATTCGCCGCCACGGTCGCGTCCTCTTCGACACCTCGCGTTTCGCGCAGACGGGGTGTTGGGAAGGAACGCTGCAGGTCGGAGACGAAAGCTTCGAAGTCACGCCCGACCGCTGGTGGGGAACGCGCGATCGCTCCTGGGGGATCCGACCGCACGGCGAACCCGAACCCGAAGGCATCCACGCAAACGGCCCGGGTTCACTGTCGGGGATGTGGAACTACTTCCCGATGCAGTTCGACGACCACTCCATTCTCTTCATCCTGAACGAAGAAAACGACGGCACCGTTGCGCTCTACGATGCACGCCGAATCTGGAACGACCCGACGAAGCCGATCGAGAACCTCGGTCGGGTCGAGTACGAGCACAAGCTCACCCCCGGCACGCGCATGATGAGCGGCTCCATCCTGCGTTTTCCCGATGCACCGTCGGGACCGATCGAAATCAGCTGCGAGCCCCTATGTCACGCCTTCATCGCGATCGGCACCGGCTACACACCACTCGAACCCGAGTGGCGCCACGGCATGTACCAGGGACCGCTCGTGGTGCAGGGCAAAGAGTACCTGACGGCCGACATCGCCCCGATAGGCCAGCTCACGATCGTCGACCACGTCGGCCGCTACAGCTACGCGGACGGCGTCGGCTACGGTCTCTACGAGCACGCCTTCATCGGGCCGTTCGAGAAGTACGGGATGCGAGACCGGGCCGACGGGGCCAGCTGAGCCTCAGGAGGTTCGAATGACGAACGGTTCCACCCTCGGAGCGCCCGGCGGAAGCCCCGTCCGAACCCACAAGACCTACTGCCGAATCTGCACCGCCTACTGCGGCCTCGAAGTCGATGTCGCGGACGAGCGCATCGTGGGCCTGCGCGGCGACCCGAAGGATCCTCTCTCCGGGGGCTATAGCTGCATCAAGGGGCGCCAACTCGCCCACCAGCAGGCAGGCCCCAACCGCCTGCGCGGCGCGCAGAAGCGCTGCGCCGATGGCGGCTTCGAAACGATCGAGAGCCGGCAGGCCCTGCGCGAGATCGGAGACCGGCTCGCGAGCATCCGCGCCGAGTACGGGCCACGCGCCATCGGCTCCTACAGCGGCACCGCGGCCTACTCGAACTCCGGCTTGCTGCCGCTGATCCGGGCCTGGCACAAAGGCATCGGCTCGTGCTCGAACTATTCGACGATGACCATCGACCAGCCTTCGAAGATCGTGGCTGTTGCGCGCCAGGGTGTATGGGGCGCCGGCCCTCACAGCTTCGCCAGCGCAGACGTGATCATGAGTGTCGGCAACAACCCCCTCGTATCGGGCCTCACGCTGCCGGGCGGCATCCCCGGCACCAACCCGGTCAAGACCCTGGAGGATGCCCGCCGCCGCGGTCTGAAGCTGATTTGCGTCGACCCCCGGCGCAGCGAGGTGGCCCGACGATCCGACATCCACCTGCAGCTCCGGCCGGGCGAGGACGCAACGCTACTCGCGGGCATGCTGCGCATCATCCTCGACGAGGAACTCCACGATCGCGAGTTCTGTGCCGAGCACACCGAGGGCATAGACGAACTGAAGGCCGCGCTGGTGGGCTTCACTCCCGATTACGTCGAACAACGCAGCGGCGTGTCCCGGCCACAGTTGTTCGAGGCCGCCCAGCTCTTCGCGGCCGGACCTCGCGGTTGCGTTTCATCGGGTACCGGCCCCGACATGGGCCCCCACCCTTCCCTCAGCGAACACTTGATTTCCTGCCTGAATGGCGTCTGCGGCCGCTACAACCGGGAAGGCGAGGTGATCCCCAACCCTGGAGTTCTCGGCGCTCCCATTCCGCGTCCGGCGCAGGTAATCGCACCGGAACTCCTGCCCGCAACCCTGCAATTGGGCGGTGAGGAGAAATCGCGTTTCCGGGACCTCTCGCGAATGTTCGACGAGATGCCCACCACCACCCTCGCAGACGAGATCCTGACTCCCGGCCAAGAGCAGATTCGGGCATTGATCGTGACCGGGGGCAACCCCGCAGTGGCGGTACCCGACTCGGCCAGGATGCTGAAAGCCCTCGAGTCCCTCGAACTGCTGGTGACGATCGACATCTCGCTGACCGAAACGGCGAAGCGCTCGGATTACGTGTTGGCCGCCAAACATTCACTCGAGCGCGAAGACCTGACCGAGTTCATGGACCTCTTCTACGAGGTTCCCTACTCGCACTTCACGAAGGCGGTGGTGGACCCGGGCTTCGACACGCTCGAAGACTGGGAACCCTTCGTCGCCTGGGCGGACAGGTTGGACGGCAAGATCGAACTTGCGGGTGGCGAGGTTCCGCTCGACCAGCCGCTCTCGAAGCTCGACCTGCTGAAGCTCAACCTTCCGGCCACCCGCGTGCCCCTCGACACGATTCGCGATGTGAACGGCGGCAAGATCTTCGAGGAAGTTGCTGCCGTCGCCGCGCCCGCCATTCCGGGGCTGGAAGCACTGCTCCAGCTTGCGCCCGCGGGCGTCTGCGACGAACTCCGGGAGGTGCGCTGCGAAGACTTCCTCGACGCGCGCTCGCGTTTCAGCCACCTGCTGATCTGCCGACGCATGAAGATGGTGCTCAACTCCGTCGGGCAGGATTTCCCCGACTCCCAGAAGCAGGCCAGCACGAACCCCGCATGGATGAACGAGAAAGACGTCGCGGCTCTGGGTCTCGAGGCGGGAGACGTGATCGAGATCGAATCCGAGGTGGACCGCATCCTCGCAGTCGTCGCAGCCACCGACGAGGTCGAGCCCGGGGTCATCTCCATGGCACACTGTTGGGGTCGCCCGGACGGCGGCAAACCGGGCGCCAAGTCCGGAAGCAATACCGCGCAACTGCTGTCGCCCGAGCGCGAGTGGGACCCGATCACCGGCATGGCGCGCATGACCGCCGTACCCGTGAATGTGCGCCCCGCAGACGACTGAGCTGCGCAGTGGCGGCTCCGTCCGGCACAGGCGCCGCCGGCTGCAAGAGCGCCTCAGCTCAGAATCACCGGTCCGGGGCCGCTCCGCGTCCGTGGATGACCTGCATCAGCGCCGGCGCCAATAGGAAATCGGCCAACAGCGCGACGGCGATCGCGAAAGCGGTGAGCATGCCGAAGTTGAAAATGTTGTTCATCGACGACAGCGTGAAGATCAGGAAGCCACTCGAGAGCACGAGGGTGGTGAGCAACATCGCCCTCCCGGCCGTCTCCAGTGTCCGGCGGATCGCCGTTCGAGAGTCGCAGCCCTTCTCCAAGTAGCTGCGGTAGCCGTGCATGAAGTGGATCGTGTCGTCCACCGCCAGCCCGAGCGCAATGCTGCCGATCAGCATCGTAAAGATATCCAGCGGCAGACCGAGCCAGCCCATCAAGCCCAGGGCGCACAGGATGGGCGCCAGGTTGGGCAGCATCGCGACGAGGCCCAGACGCACGCTTCCGATCAGCAGCATCATCAGCAGTGTGATGACGACGAAGGCGATGCCGTAGCTCTGGGCGATGCCGATCATGACGGCGTCCATGGTGCGCGTGAGCAGCGGCAATAACCCGGTCATCACGATCTCGGTATCGCTTCCGAATCGCTCTCGCAGAGCCGATTCGAGCTCCCGGATGACTCGGGTGTAGGTTCCAGCGTCGAGCCACGGCGCCTTGAGGGTCAGGCGCACCCGACGGAACTGGCTGTCGACCAGGTCTTCGAGGTCGTCGGAGCCGCTGTTCTCGAAGAGCAGGAATTCTTGAGCGATCAGCTCACGATCGCTGGGAACGACGTAGTAGCGGGAATCGTTGGCGTTGAGTGCCTTGTGGATTTCCTTCAGCACGTCGACCAGCGAGAAGGCGCGGCCGATGAAGACCTCCCCAGCCTGGTACTCCTCCGCGTAGCGCGAGAAATCCTCCAGCTCTCGTAGGGCGTCGGGATCGTGCCAGCCGTTCTCCGCCTCGCGCGTGAGAACGACCTCCATGCTGACGGAGCCACGAAGTTCGCGATCGATCAGCTCGGTCGCCTGTCGCACCGGTGTCGACGCGGGCAACCACTCGAGCGGGTTGTGGGAAAACTCGATCCGAGCCGCTCCCAGGCCGGCAACGCAGAGCAGCAGCGCCCACGCAGCGATCATCCCCCAGGGCCTACGGGTCGCGAAGTCGCCCGCGGCCCCAATGACGTGGTCGATCCAGCTCCGTTGCTCGCCACCCTCCCCCACTGCCGTCTCCGCCGGCCGGATCGGAACCACTGCGAGAAGCGCTGGGAGCAGCAACAGCGACAGCAGCAATGCGATCATCACGCCCGCTGGTGCGAAGAGACCGAGGTCGGAGATCGGAGCCAATTCGGTGGGTGCGAAGGACAGCAGACCGCCTGCCGTCGTCAGACTGGTCAGGATGACCGGCAGCCCGGAGTGCTCCAACGCCGAGATGATCGCCTCTTTCTTGTCGAACCCGG
Organism: Deltaproteobacteria bacterium; assembly: GCA_019310425.1. Taxonomy (GTDB): domain Bacteria; phylum Myxococcota_A; class UBA9160; order UBA9160; family SMWR01; genus JAFDEI01. The sequence goes on from JAFDEI010000099.1 coordinate 6,309, forward strand.
ATCCGAGGCTGCGAAAGAAGAGCGCCAGGATGTGCACCGAGTCGCCGACCCCGACCGCCAGCAGGAACGACGGCAGGACCATCGTCGGCAATTTCAACGCCGCGCCGCTGGCAGCCATCAGCCCGATGGTGGACACCAGCGAGAGGATCACGACCACCAGGGACACGAAGACTGCCGAGGCCCGCCGAAAGACCAGGAAGAGGAGGACCGCGATGGCGAGAATCGTCAACCGGATGAAGCGCAGCATGTCGCTGCGCATGTTTCCTTTGATCACATCCATCGCCACCGGCGAACCCGCCATGGCGATTGGAAAGTCGGGCGCGGCGAAGTCGGCGACGATGGCGCGCACAGCGGAGACAACTTCGCCGATCTCCTCGTCGCTCAGGTAGACGGCCTCCCCCTCGTCCGCACCAAGCTCCACGTCATCTTCGAACGCCGCCGCGAAGTCCTCGCTCGCTTCGGCTTCGCTGCTCGAGTAGGCGCTGATTCGGATCGCAAGGGTGGTGAAGCGACCGTCCTCAGAAATCAGCAGGTTGCGATACGACGGGTTGCTCGTCACCCAGGCCTCGAGCGACGCCAGGTCTTGCGGGCCCCCCGGCCACTCTTCGAGCAAGTCCTCGACCAGCAGTTCGTCCTCGGAACCCCGGGTGGCTCGAGCGTTGATCAGGCTCGTCACCTCATCGAGATGCGGCACCTCGGCTTCGAGCCGTTCGTGCAGTTCTCGCAGGGTCGTGAGAAAGGCCAGGTCGAACACGCGCGGCGGCTGCAGCGCCAGCACGATCAGGTCGTCGCGGCCGAATTGGTCGCGGAAGGCGTGGTAATCGATCAGCGCAGCGTCATCGTCGTGCAGAAAGCCTTCGGTGGAAGTGTCGAAGCGGATGTTCGGCAGCTGCGATGCCAGCGCGACGACCGCAAGCAGACAGGCGGCGATGACCCACCACGGGTGACACACGACGAAGCGGGCGGTGCGGGCGATGCGGGCGTTGGCCTTCTGGCGCCATCCGGTCATCGATGCATTCCGAGATAGAGCAATGATCCGCGAGAGGTTGGTTGCATGGCATGATCGCCGATCGTTCGCTCATGCTCAATGAGACGGATTCCCCGGTCGAGTGGATCCGCTCCCGGAACCACCCTAGGATTCCGGCCGCCTGAAATCGCTGCGAGCCGCCACCGCCACCCCTGCCACCGAAGAGAGGTCCCCGTGCTCATCACCAGCCAAACACCCGTTGGACTGCTCATCGCCTTCACGACGCTTTCGCTTTTCGTGAACGGGTCGATGCTGACGGACGGCGACTGCAGGTGAAGATCAATGCCATCCTTATCGCCGACCTCGCGTCGGTGCCGAGCAAGATCAGAGAGATCGAATCCCTCGGCTATGACGCAGCCTTCAGCGCGGAGATCAGCAATGACCCGTTCTTCCCGTTGCTGCTGGCGGCGGAACACAGTGAGCGCGTCGGCCTGACGACGGCCATCAGTGTCGCCTTCGCGCGCAACCCGATGACCGTGGCCAGCCTGGCCCATGACCTCAATCAGTATTCCGGGGGGCGCTTCAGCCTCGGCCTGGGCTCCCAGATCCAGCCGCATATCACCAAGCGATTCAGTATGCCGTGGTCGAAGCCGGCAGCGCGGATGCGCGAGTTCGTGCTGGCATTGCGCGCGATCTGGGACTGCTGGCTCGAGGGGGCTGAGCTGGACTTTCGGGGTGAGTTCTACCACCACACTCTGATGACCCCGATGTTCACACCCGCCCAACGCGACTTCCCGGCGCCCCAGGTCAGAGTCGCAGGGGTCGGACCGCTGATGACCGAAGTAGCCGGTGAAACCGGCGACGGTTTCATCGCCCACGGCTTCACCAGCGAGAAGTACATGCGGGAGGTGAGTCTGCCGGCCCTCGAACGGGGCCTGGCGAAGGCCGGTCGGTCACGTTCCGATTTCGACGTGAGTGCACCGATCATCGTCGCGTCCGGCATGGACACCGAGGCCTTCGAGATGAGTCGACAGGTCGTGAAAATGCAGCTTGCCTTCTACGCCTCCACGCCGGCCTACAAACCGGTGTTGGAGCTCCACGGCTGGGAGGACTTGCTGCCGACGTTGAATCGCTTGTCCAAGCAGGGGGAGTGGCAGAAGATGGGCGAGCTGATCAGCGACGAAATTCTGGAGACCTTCGCCATCGTCTGTGAAGATCCCGGTCAGATCGCTCCCCGCTTCGCGCAACGCTACGGTGACCTGATCGACACCTGGCAGTGCACGGTGGATCTGCCCGATCGCGAGGCACAATCACAGTTGCTGCGCAGTCTGCAGCGGCGTTAAGACTTTCCAGAGGTCACTCGCCACTTGGCATTGGTTCTAGACGGTCGTACCCGAAGAAGGTTGCCAACAGACCCGGACCACGCTCCGGCTCGGGCCGGCGGGCGACACCAGGCCAGGTGGATTCCATCTCCCACGGAAACCCGTACAATCCGGCGATACGCCAGGAGGAGCGATGAGCGCGCTGCAGCTATTCAACGGATTCTTGATCGGGATGGTCGTCCTCGCCGCCGCCGTGGTCTTCGCTCTTCGAAAGCAACCGGCCGGATACGGGCAGTACGTCGGCAAGCGCTGGGGCAAGACGATCAACAACCGTGCCGGCTGGGTCATCATGGAGGTGCCGGTCGTCATCGTCTTCTTGATCTACTGGCTCGTATCGGACCGGACCTTCGCGACCACGCCGCTGGTCTTCTTTCTGGTATTCAACCTCCACTATCTCCAGCGCACCTTCGTCTTCCCGCTCCTGATTCGCGGTGACGACCAGATGCCATGGTCGATCATCACCTTCGGAATACTCTTCAACACCGCGAATGCCGTAATGCAGGGGACGTGGATCTTCTTTCTTTCGCCGCCGGACCAGTACGTACCCGCCTGGCTCGCAAGCCCCCAATTCATCATCGGCCTGGCGATCTTCCTCACTGGATTCGTCATCAACCTCCATTCCGATCACATCGTCCGGAACCTGCGGAAGCCTGGAGACACTGAGTTTCACATTCCTCGTGGGGGGATGTTCAAGTACGTGACGTCTGCCAACTACTTCGGCGAACTCACCGAGTGGGTGGGCTGGGCCATCATGACCTGGTCCTGGGCGGGGGTCGTGTTCGCAATCTGGACCTTCGCCAACCTGGGGCCGCGCGCGAACACCCACCACCGCTGGTACCAACGGAAGTTCGGAGACGATTACCCCAAGGATCGAAAGCGGATGATCCCCTTCGTCTACTGAGCAGTCCCGTTCCGGTCAATCGAGATCGGCACAAGAGCCTCGGGTACACTCACCCGGCATGCGCACGCGAGCGGCGAAGATCCTTGCCACGGTCCGATCCATTCTGTCCCGGGTAGCCCAACCGCTGCTTCTGTTGTCGCTGGTCACGCTCACACCCTTCGCGCAGCTCTACGCCTGAAATCTGCAGGACGACATGGCAGCTGCGGAAATCCGCCACTACGCAGTGCTGGTCGTCGCTGTTCTTTGTGGAATCTACCTGCTCCTCCACGTCCTGGTCCGCCCGAAAACCCTCTGGTTGTCGGCCACCTATGCGGCCTTCGTGTTGGTCTTCTTCCAATTCGGTGAGATCACCGACGCGCTCGCGAACCGAGGGGCCGGCCAACAGCTCGAGATGCTGGGCTTCGGCTGCGTGTTGCTGGCCGCGCTGGCTGCCGCCGCGGTTCTGGGAGTTCACGCGGGCTTTCACCGCTTCCTGCTGGTCTTCGCCACGTTCTCGCTAGCGGTCCCGGTCTACGAAATCGCCTCCGTCCTGGCGCGGACGGACGCCCCGCCCTCTTCCGAGCAGGCGTACGAGCTGAAGGGCAACACCATCTGGTCTGGAACACCCGTCCGTAAACCCAACATCTATTGGATCGTGGCCGACAGCTACCCGGGCCGCACCGTGCTGCAGGACGATTTCCACTTCGACAATCAGAAATTCTATCGGGCCCTCTCGAAGCGTGGCTTCTACGTCGCCCATGCAAGCCACGCGAGCTACTCCACGACCATGCTTTCCGTCTCCTCGACGCTCGAAATGGAAACGCTCTACGAAAGCGGCGAAGACTCTTCAGTACTGACTGTTGATGACGGACAGCACGCACCGGTTCGCACGAAACGCAACCGGCTGGACACCATCGCCGGAAACAACCGAAGCGTCGCATTTCTCAAGCAGCTGGGATATCGCTATGTCCACTTCGAAGGGATCACGTACCAAGCAACCCGCTGTCGGGGCTTCGAGGACGTGTGCCTGAGTGGTACGCCGCCCCGCCTCTCGGAGTTGGAGTCCGTACTCCTGGCCAAGACTCCCCTCCAGCAGCTCGGTTTCTTCGAGAACGACACGCCGCCGGAACCCAGTCGCTGGAAGAAGCGCGAGCGGAGCGAGTCGGGAACCGGCATCCCCGAGCTCGCAGCGGGAATCGCCAACCTTCCAACGGACCGTCCCTACTTCCTGTACGCGCACATCTTCTCGCCACACGGCCCCCACAGCAACGACGCCCTCTGCAATCGCATTTCCAAGCGTCGCATGCGTAAACGCATCGACTTCACCAACCAACTCCAATGCGTAAACATCCAACTCACAGAGCTCGTAGATCAAATCACTCGCGACGCCCCCGATGCCATCATCATCATCAGCTCCGACCACGGACCGCGGCTCAGCGTTTTCGGATTCCAGTCGATCTTCGACCACTCGCCGGCACAGATCCGCGAGCATCTCTCCATCTTGAACGCAATTCGCGTTCCGCCCGCGTGCCGGGCTCACTTGCAACCGGACCTATCGCCGATCAACACCCTGCGGCTGGTCTTCGCGTGCCTCGGCGACCACCAACCGCGCTTCAACAAAGATCGGCACTTCATCGCCGCGTGGCCGAAGCACCGCGACTACGGAAAGATCCGCGAGGTCGAGCTTAGGTGAGTCTCCTCGCGGCCTTCCTCTCCGCCCTCTCCTGAAAGCGCGCCGCCAGGATGACGATCGCCGGTGAGAGGATGAGGTCGGCGGCCAGAGCCGCCAGGATCATGAATCCGGTGATCAGGCCGGAGTTCCTCATGCCGATCAGCCCTCCAGTCATCTGCACGAAGAACCCCGCGCTCAGGACCAGGGAGGTGATGACAAGGGCGCGGCCGGTCGAGAGGAGCGTCTCCTGCACCGCGGCGGCGGCGTCTCCGCATCGCTGGTAGGCGCGGCGAAAGCCGTGCATGAAGTGAATCGTATCGTCTACCGCAACTCCAATCGCGATCGTCCCGACCATCATTGTCATCATGTCGAAGTGAATCCCGAGCAGGGACATCAGTGCCATCCCCATCACGATCGGGAACAAGTTGGGAATCAGGCTGAGGAGTCCGAGGCGAACCTGCCCGATCAGGAGGATCATCAAGGGAGCAATCACCAACAGCGCAATCGCGTAGGACTTGTATGTGCTGGTCAACATCGCAAAGAAGGTCCGCAGCCAGAGTTCGACCAGCCCAGTAGTGTGCACGTCGGCGAGGTCGCCAATGATCTCAACGGCCGCTGCGTGGATCGCGTTCACGAGGTCGAGGTAGAGGAATCCGTCGTGATAGCTGACGAGCAGGCTGAGGCGCGCTTTGCTGAATCGGGTATCGACCAGCTCCTCGAGATCGTCCGAACCACTGTTCTCGAAGAGCAGAAGTTCCTGGGCGATGAGCTGCCGGTCGTCGGGCACGCGGTAGAACGCGGGATCGTTCTCATTGAGTGCGCGATGCGTCTCCTTCAGGACATCAACTAGGGAAACGGCGTGACCCACCGAGATGTCGTTGACGTCGAGATTCTTGGAAACCTGGGCGAGGCGATCGATCCGCCGCAAGAGTTCGGGATCGTAGAGCCCATCCTCGCGACCGGTGTCGATGATGATTTCGAGGGGAAGGAGTCCGTGCATTTCCCGGTTGAACGTCTCCGCGGCCAGGCGGGTCGGATGGTCTTCGGGAAACCACTCGAAGGGGCGATGAGTGACCTCGAGCTGCGCAGCACCGTAGATGGAGGCGGCGGCCAACGTGCACCAGACTGCGATCACCAGCCAGGGTCTGCGACTCGAGAAGGCTCCAATGCCGGCGAGCACCCGGCCGAAGCGGTCGGGCTCCCTCTCTCCGGCGTTCCGGGCGCGAGCGCCTCTCCGGCGACGGATCGGGAGCACTGCGACCAGAGCCGGCAACAGGACGAGTGAATAGACCAGGGCCAGCATCACGCCGGTCGGCGCCGCGATCCCCAGGCTCGCCAGGGGCGTGAGGTCGGCGAATGCAAACGACGCCATGGCCCCGGCCGTGGTGAGGCTCGTCATCACGACAGCGAGCCCCGAGTGCTGCAGTGCGTGACTCAGGGCCTCCTGCTTGTCGGCACCGGCGTCGAAGCGGCGATAGAAGATGGAGAGGATATGCACCGCGTCGCCGACACAGATCGCGAGCAGAAAGGAAGGCAGGTTCTGGGTCGACGGCGTGAGGGGCAATCCCGCGTAACCCATGATTCCCAAGGTCGCGAGCAGGGGCAGGAATACCACCGCGAGCGGAAGTGCAACGCCCGATAGGCGGCGAAAGAGCAGGCCGAGAAATACGCTGATCACCAGCAGGGCCAGGCCCGTGAGGCGCGGCATCTCGCGCGCGCTGTCCTGGGTGAGGGCGTACGTGATCTCGGGATTGCCGCTCAGCCAGATCTGGAAGTCATCGGCGCGGTGCCGATCGACGACGTCGATCAGAGCGCCCATCACGGCGTCGAGCTCTGCATCCATCAGAACCGGAGGCAGACTCCTCTCGCGTCTCTCATCGTCGAGACCTTCGCCACTCTCCGCTCGCTCGCCGGTCTCCTCGAAGCCCCCGAGCACGTCTACGTCGGAGGCCGCAGCCTCCGGCGAGAAGCTGAGCGTGATGGTCGTGTAGCGCGCATCCTCGGAGAGCAACGCATTGCGGTAGACGGGATTCGAACGCGCCCGCTGCTCCAGGACGGCCAGCTCGTCCGCGTTGTCCGGCCAATTCTCGAAGAGCTCCTCGACGATCAGCTCCTGCTCCGAGCCACGAGTGACCCGGGCGTTGATGAGGCCCTTCGCCTCATCGAGCAGGGGAAGCTCGTGCTCGATGTCGCTCTGGAAGGCGCGCAATCGCTCGAGAAAGCGGAAGCGAAAGATCTCGTCGGAGTGGACCAGAACGACGATGTTGTCGTCGTTCGCGAATTGGCGCCGGAAGTCGTCGTAGGTGACGCGCGCCGGATCATTCGCGTCGAGATAGCGGTCGGTGGACATCTCGAGGCGCAGTCGGGCCGCGCCACCGGCCAGAATCAGCGTAAACGCCGCCGTCAAGCCGATCACGAGCCAGGGATGCCGGCAGACCCTTCCACCCCAGAGACCGAACTCGGTC
>JAFDEI010000100.1 GCA_019310425.1 Deltaproteobacteria bacterium
CAGGACATGCGCACGCCGCTGTGGATCGCACTCGGCATCAATGCCCTCAACCTCGGGCTCGACCCATTGCTGATCTTCGGAGCGGGGCCGGTTCCCGCACTCGGTATCGCGGGCGCGGCGTGGGCCACCCTGGTCGCACAGACGATCGGTGCGATCGCGGCCTTCGGCGCGGTTCGGCGACGGCCCGGCCTGCCGCCGCGTGTGCACTGGCGTGGCGCGCGACGCCTGCTCAGCGTCGGGCGCGACCTGTTCTTCCGCACCGGACTGCTGCTCAGCTTCATCCTGCTGTCTACCCGCAGCGCCACTCTGATCGGTGTCGAAGCGGGTGCCGCCCACCAGGTGATTCGGCAGGTGTGGGTCTTCACCGCGCTGTTCCTCGACGCCTACGCCGCCACCGCGCAGAGCCTCGTTGCCTATTTCCTCGGAGCGGGCCGGCGCGCACTCGCGCGCCGCACCTCCGGAGTCGCACTCGCCTGGTCGTTCGCGACCGGTACGGTACTCGCGGCCGCAATGCTACTGCTCGAGGAGCCCACCGCGCGCCTGCTGGTGCCGGCACCTGCGCGCGCCGTCTTCGGCGCTGCCTGGCTCACGGCCGCACTCGCACAGCCCCTGAATTCGGTCTCGTTCGCAACCGACGGAATCCTCTGGGGCGCGCACGACTACCGCTACCTCCGCAACGCCATGTTCGCCGCCACCATGCTCGGCATCGGCGCACTATTCGCCTTGGACCTGAGCCACGCCGGTGCCCTCAACCACATCTGGATCGTGACCGGTATCTGGATCTCGGTGCGCGGCGTCTTCGGCGTCAGCCGTATCTGGCCCGGCTTCGGAAATAGCCCGTTGCGCGCGAGAGATTCCGACTCGTAGATCAGAGCGTGAACCGCAGACGCGCAGCTAGGCGACGCCGGACGAGGTCGATCCGCTCTTCGGTCTCACTGTGCGCAGGGTTATCGCGGTCGCGTCCGAGCGGGCTTTACGAATCGTGTAGGCGATTTGATCCTGCAAGATCTCCCGTGTCCAGCTGTACATCCCCTCGGCGGGCTTGGCTCCGACCGGCTTGCTACACATGAGATTCCGCCGACCCCAGAGCAGGAAGTAGGGCGTCTCCTCCTGCTGGGCGATACCGAGCTCGACACTGACGCGCACCGACGACTCGGTGTGCTCGCCGCAGATGATGATTACCTGGTCCGCCTCACGAATCCGGCGACGTTCCTTCTCGCTCGAGGGATTCGCAGCCGTCGGGCGTTCAGATCTGCCCGACACCGTGAATCCGGAGCCAGAGTTCTGAGACTGTTCGAGAAGCACTTCGTAGAGATCCATGTCGTTCTCGATATCGAAGCTGACGAAGACTTGGACATCGTTCATGACAGGGCACCGGAGCGAATGAACGCCGGATACTCGAGGAGTTCTTCTTCCGCGGCGGTCGGATCGCCGATCGCGAAAGCCGCCAACTTCTTGCGGCGATCGCCGCCATCTTCGAAGGGCAGCATAGTTCCGGCCTTCTCCATCGATACCTCGCAGGGAACAGCGTAGACCTCCGCCAGGCTGCATCACGTCGGGCGGAGGCTCGTTGATCTTCCCATTCTCGAGCTGGCTCGAATACGCATTCGAACCGGCCTTACTCGGCCTCGTGGAGGGAAAATCCTTTGATAAATTAGCACCTTGAGTCGAAGACGCCCGTCGGATCGCGGGGCTAGCCGGGTTCCCGGACTTTTCACGCGAGTCTTGGGCGGGCTGCTGGCTTGCGCGTCAGCTGCACAGCGGCCGGAGCTTCAGCGCTGTTGCGTGAAACGCTCCGCGTCCAGCGCTCCTAGACGGCGTTCGCTGCGACCGCTGCAGGCGGAGATTCGACCGATGCGGTTGCACTCTCGCCCAGCTCGGGACGCAGCTGCTGCTTGAGCTCGCGCAGCTCGCGCCGCGCGGCCTCATCGCGCACTTCGTCGCGAATCGCGCGAATGCGGGTTCGCGCCGTGACGTCGCCGAGTTCGCGTTCGAGCGCACCCTCGGTCGAGATGCGCGCGATGTGCTCGCGCACACCCTCGAGCGCCCTCATGTCGGCTTCCACCGACAGCCCCTCGATCGCCTCGTTCATCCGACGGCGCGCCTGCGCGCTCGCGAGACTCGCGAGCATCCGGCTCTTTTCCTGGACCAGCCCGCGGATCTCTTCGCGGAATCGCACCAGATTGGACTTCGCCTCTTCAGCCTCGGAACGAACGTTCGCGAGTTCGCCTTCGGCCCGCTCGAGCTCCTCCAGCAACAACTGCTTGCGTGCAATCAGCGTCACCGAAGACTCGTCATGGTCATTACGGACCGCGCGGCGGATGTCATCGTGCAGTCGCGCGATTTCGGCCCGTCGCTCGGTGATCTCCGCCTCGAGCTTGTTGCGCATGTAGAGGATTCCCGCGACTGCTTCCTTCAGATCGCGGTACTGCTGCGTGCGCTGGTGGATCGCCTCTTCGTAGACGGCGCGCGGGTTCTGGCGCTCACTGTCGCGGATCCAGACCGCGAAGATGCCGTGGACCAGGCCCCTCAGACGGCTCGCAAGACTTCTCGATTCATTTCGTGTCATGGCGTAGCTCCTTCTTTCAAGATTCATTGCCCCAGTCTTCCGACCGGAGCCCGAGTTCTCGGATCTTCTGCTGCAGGCTCTGGCGCACCATGCCGACCGACTCGGCCGCGCGGGAGATGTTCCCACCGGTTCGTCGCAGCGCCTGGAGCAGGAAGGCTCGCTCGAACTGCTCGACCGCAATCTTCTTGGCTTCTGAAAACACGAGCCCGTCGATGTTTGCGGGGCCGCTCGCGTCGCCGCGCGCGTCCGAGCCGAGATTCAGATCGGACTCCTCGATGGTCGCACCCGCCGAGAGTACAGCCGCTCGTTCGATCACGTTGTGGAGCTCGCGAACGTTTCCGGGCCAGCCGTGCCGCGCGAGTCGCGCGAGAGAGTCGTCACCCAATCGCTTCTTCTCGAGCCCGAGCCGCTCGCTCACTTGTTCGAGGAACCGCTGTGCCAGCGCGGGGACGTCTTCGGGGCGGTCTCGCAGCGGTGGCAGTCCGATCTCGACCACCTTCAGGCGGTAGTAGAGGTCTTCTCGAAAACGGTTCTGCGCGACTTCTCGAGGGAGATTGCGGTGGGTCGCGGCGACCACCCGGACATCGACCGCGATCGGCTTCGTCCCACCCACCCGCTCGAACGAGCGCTCCTGGAGCACGCGCAACACCTTGGCCTGGGTCTCGGGCGCCATGTCCCCGATCTCGTCGAGGAAGATCGTGCCGCCATCCGCCGCTTCGAAGCGACCGACGCGGCGCGCATCGGCACCCGTGAAGGCTCCCTTCTCGTGTCCGAACAACTCGCTCTCGACAAGCTCTCGACTGATCGCGGCGCAGTTCACCGCGACGAACGGCCGGTCCTTGCGCGAGCTTCGATTGTGCAACGCCTGCGCGACGAGCTCCTTGCCGGTTCCGCTCTCACCGAGCACGAGCACGGTGAGGTCGGTCTCCGCGACTTTCTGCAGGGTTTGAAATACCTGCTGCATCGACGGCCCGGCGCCGATCAGGTTCTCGAAGCCGTACTGCCGTTGGATCTGCTCGCGCAGCAGACGGTTCTCTCGCTCGAGGCGTGTGCGGTCGAGCGCGCGTTGCACCACCATGCGAATCTCGTCGTTGTCGAATGGCTTCGGCACGTAGTCCTCGGCGCCGGCCTTCATCGCCTCGACAGCAATCGCCTCCGAGCCGTGCGCGGTGATCATCACCACGGCGCACTCGGGCCGCCGCTCCTTCGCCCCGCGCAGGACATCCATGCCGTCCGGGCCACGCCCGAGCGCGAGGTCGGTCAGAACGAGGTCGAAGGCCCCGTCCACGAGAGCCGCCAGCGCGTCGTCCCCGCTGCCCGCGACCTCGACCTCGTAGCCCTGCCGGCGCAGCAATCCGGAGAGCGCGAGCTGAATCGCGCGTTCATCTTCGACGACGAGGATTCGCGGCGTCACGGCAGCACCTCCCCGACCACGCCCCGTTTCGGGAAGGTAAGCAGGAACTCGGCACCCTCGCCCGGCGCAGACATCACCTCGACGTCACCACCGTGTGCGTCGACGATTTTCTTCGAGATCGACAAGCCGAGGCCGGTCCCGTCGACCCTCGAGGTGTAGAACGGATTGAAGAGCTGGCTCACCGCCTCGCTGTCGATGCCGGGGCCGTTGTCCTTGACCCGCACCCAGACCTCGGTGCCCGCGAGGTTCTCACCCATGCGAACCTCGATACGCGGGTACGCGGTGATGGATTCGTCGAGTGCGTCGAGCGCGTTTCCGACGAGATTGATGAGCACCCGACGCAGCTGCTCGGCGTCACCCACCATCGAGCCCGCGCAATCGATCTGCGAATCGATCGCGACATCGAGACGCTCGGCGCGGTCGCGAAAGCTCTCGAGCGCGGATTCGACTACGTCGGCCATGTCGAGCAGCGACCTGCCGGTGTCCTCTTCGCGCGCAAAGCGGAGCAGGTGCGAGACCGAGCGCTCGACGCGCTGGAGTTCCTCGAGCGCCACGCGCGAATATTCGACGTTCTCGTGCGCGGTCGGTGTCTCGCCGATCTGTTGCACCAGACTCTTGACGGCGGTGATCGGGTTGCGAATCTCGTGCGCGATCGACGCCGAAAGTTGCTCGAGGGACTTCGCGTGGACGCCCTCGAGATCGCGACGCTGTCGCGACAGGGACGCGTGTACCAGCTTTTCGGCTTCCTGGTCGATGAAACGCTTGCGCAGCTTCGGCTCCAGCTCGAGTTCATAGGCCCCCTTCGCGAGCTTGAACCCCCAGCACAGCATCACGACCACCCCAATCGGCGGCACGAAGATCAGCAACGCGGCGGTCACGCCGAGGAACCACAGGGCGTCGCCCGCGAGTTCCGTCTTCCGCTCCGCGGTTGCGTGGGCCGCGCGCAGCGCTCGCTCCTCCGGCGTTCTCTGCTCGTCGTCGGCGACGCCCGATTCGGCGTCGGCATCCGCCTGGCGCAGTTCGCGATCGCTCTGCAATCGGCGATTACGTCGACGATGCCGCTTCCCGAATGAGTGGCTCATCGCCCGACCTCCCCAGAAGATCCGATCCGACCGCTCGACTTGCGCGCTGTCCAACGACATCCCCACACCTCCTACGCGGGCGCCCGGCCGCTCGGCGCACGCTTCGGCAGCGTGACGACGAACTCGGCTCCGGCACCCGGATTCGACTGCAGTTCGATCGAGCCGCCGTGCGCATCGATCACCTTCTTCGAGATGGCAAGACCGAGCCCATTGCCGGTCGGCTTCGAGGTAAAGAACGGGCTGAAGACCTCGGACTGCGCCGCCTGTGAGATCCCCGGGCCGTTATCGCGCACGCGCAGCCACAGCTCGGTGCCGGCGAGATTTTCACCCGACGCGATCTCGACGCATGGATTCGGGGTCGCCGCTTCCGTGAGCGCATCGATCGCGTTGCCGATCAGGTTGATCATCACGCGACGGATCTTCTCGGGGTCGCCCTGCATCCAGCCACCCGTCTCGATGTCGCGCCGCACCTCGATCCCGCCGCACTCGAGCCGCTCGCGGAAGGTCTCGAGCGCCGAGTCCGCCACTTCGGCAAGCGAGAACTCTTCGACCCGGATCTCCTCGTCACGAGCGAAGCGCAGCAGGTGTGAGATGGAACGCTCGACGCGGTCGAGTTCTTCGAGTGCGACGCTGGCGTACTCGACGTTCTCACGCGACGCCGGGTCCTCGCCCATCTGCTGGACCAGGCTCTTGGCCGCGGTGATGGGGTTGCGGATCTCGTGCGCGACCCTGGCCGAGAGCTGCTCGAGCGAACGAGCGTGCTCGCTCTCGAGCGACCGGCGCTCGCGCCCCGCGCTCTGCTGCACGGTGCGCGAAACTTCCGCGTCGACGAAGCGTCGCCTGAGATCGGGCACGACCATTGCGGCGAAGTAGTGCAGGAAGATGAAGACCCCCCAGCTGAAGGCCGTGACGATCGCGGCGCGTGGCCCTGCCACGAAGAGCAGCATGAGAATGACCGCAGCGTACGTGACGAGATGCGTCACGAACGAGAGTTTCACGGCCGCACGACGACGCGCGCGACGGTAGAGCTTCTGCTCCTCGGTCAGCTGCTTGCGGCTGCGCCGCCGCCGATGCCTGCCGTGGTGCCGATGCCGTCGATTGCGCCGCTCGTCGTCCGAATCCCCGAAATCGTCGCGGTAGTCGCTCATCGCCTTCCCACCGGACTCAGCGCCCTCGGCATCCTCGAGAGTATGGGCGCACGACCCGTGAATTCCCATTCCAACCATGCCCCGGGAACAAAGCAAGCCCCGTGCCCAACTCATAAACGCTGAAATTTCAGGGACTTACGACGCCCGGGGACGAGCGAAGACGCAGTCAAAATGCTGCACATGCAGTCGATCTACTGCACTCTCGTGATCTACGGCAGACTCGTTATCGTGTCGGCCCCGGATGCCTTCGGGAGTGGATCGGGTGGCTGAATTGGACGTGATCGCGATCGTGGGGGGCTCGCTGGCGGGACTGCGGAGCGCCGAGGCGCTCCGCCGCCGCGGCTACGCCGGCCGCATCGTCTTCGTCGGCGAGGAGCCCGAGCGGCCGTACGACCGGCCGCCGCTCTCGAAGGAAGTGCTGGCCGGGAAACGCGAGCCCGAACAGATCGCACTTTCGAAGCCCGAGAAATTCGACGCACTCGAGCTCGACCTGCGCCTGGGTCGGCGCGCTGACTCGCTCGACCTCGACGACCGTATAGTGGTTCTCGCGGACGGCGAGCAGCTGCGGTTCGACGGGCTGATCATCGCCACCGGCGCGTCAGCGCGGGCGCTGCCCGGCGCCCCGACGCTGCCTGGAATCCACACGCTGCGCAGGTTGAATGACTGCCTGGCGCTGCGCCGCGAACTCGAAACGAGCCCGCGCGTGGTCGTGGTCGGCGCCGGTTTCATCGGTGCCGAAGTCGCGGCGACTTGTCGTGGGCGCGGTCTCGACGTCACCCTCGTCGAAGCCTTGCCGCTTCCGCTTGCGAATGCGCTCCCGCAGGCGATCGGCGCGGTCTGCGCGGAGGTACACCGCGACGCCGGGGTCGACCTTCGCTGCGGTGTCGGAGTCGACGAGATCTTCGGCGGCGATCGCGTCGAGGGCATTCGACTCGCGGATGGTGCGTGCATCCCGGCCGATGTCGTCGTCATCGGCATCGGGGTCGCACCCAATACGGGCTGGCTCGAATCGTCCGGGCTCGCCCTCGACAACGGCGTCGTCTGCGATGCATCACTCGCAACGGCAGCGCCCGGAGTCGTCGCCGCGGGCGACGTTGCACGCTGGCACCACCCACTGTTCGACGAGAGCACGCGCGTAGAGCACTGGACGAACGCGGTCGAGCAGGCCGACGCGGCCGCGGCGCGGCTGCTCGCGGGCCCCGACGGGGCCGAACCCTTCGCAGCGGTGCCGTTCGTCTGGTCCGACCAGTACGATCGGAAGTTCCAGTCGGCCGGACGCTTCGCACCCGACGACGAAATGCGCGTGTTCCACGGTTCGCTCGAGGAACGCCGTTTCGTCGCGCTGTTCCGGCGCGGCGACCGACTGTCGGGCGCGCTCGCAGTGAACCGCGGGCGGCAGCTGATCGGCTACCGCCGCATGATCGCGGAACGCGTAGCCTGGAAAGACGCGATCGCACAGGCCGAAAGCGCCGACGCGGGCGGATGACCCGGTCAGTCGCCGCGCAGCAACGCCCCGCCCGAATCGCGAACCGAGACACCGAGCCCCGCCTCGAACTCGGCATATGCCTCACGCATCACCACGACATCATTCAGCGCCATCGCCGCCGAAAGCGAGAGCGCGAGCACCGTCAGGGGGAGGGCGCGTCGCGGCAACGCCCGCCACGCGCCGGCTACCAGCAGCGCCACCCACACCGCGTGCCAGTGCGGCGCGTACAGTACATATTCGCGACCGTAGAAGACGTGGATCGCGAATTGTGTACCGACACCCAGGACCGCGGCGAGCAGACGCGCATCGCCACCCCGCAACCCGAGACAGCCGAGCACGACCCACAATCCGACCGCAAGTGCGAGCACGAGTTGGGCAGGTGCCCACTCGGAAACTCCTGCAGCCTCGACAGAGAGCGACCAGTAGTCGAGACCGTAGTCGCGGATCAAGAATTCCGAGAATCCCGGGAACGGTGCGACGAAGTCGAGAAGCGTGAAGTGCGCGAATAGTCGCCCCAGGTGCGCCACGGGTGCGGCGCCGAGCTCGGCGGTGCGAAAGAAGTTCAGCTCGTTCGCGAGCGCCGAACCGGATTCCGCCTGGGTCGCAGGCGGATACCACGCGGCCTGAAGCTGGGTCCCGCCCCAGCCAAGCAACACGGCGACGCCCACGACCAACACCAGCCGTGCTGCGTATTGGCCGCTATGCGGCCAGAGCTTCCGCATCGTCGCGGGAATCACCTGGTGTTTCCGGCTGCTAGCCGAGGGCGTGACCGAGCCGGCCGCTGAGCCTGCATCGGCGGGCTCGCGGCCGAGTGTCGCGCGCACCGCCAGTGCGAACGCCCAGAAGCAGAGCTGCGTGATCGTCAGACCAAAGCCGAGCACACCGAGCAGCCCCCAACCGAGCGCCTCCGAAGTCGTGAACGGCCGACGCCAGCGCACATTCGACAGCAGCAACGGCGCGACGGCGGCGAGCGACGCCACAGCCGCGCTCTCCGGGACGCTTGCCGCGAGCCAGCTGGTGAACGAAAAACCACACAGAGCGAAGGCCGCGAAGGCCGCCGACCGCGAACCACGCGTCCACTGCCACGCCAACATTCCCGCGGCAAGCGCCTGCAGGGTCATACACAGCGCGACCAGCGCACGGGCGGCACCGAGCGGGTTCCGTCCGTCGAACGCCAACGCGTTGATCGCACGACCGACCGGTGACACCAGCAACTTCTGAAGTGGATGCACACTCGAACGGTAGGCGGGACGATCGGTCGCGAGGTCGGACACCACCCGGCTTACGTCCATATCGAACAGGCCACTGCTGAAGGCCATGACATTCGTACCGCCCGGTAGCACGAACGCGCCGAGAGCGTAGAGCGCGAACAAGCCGAGCCCCGCCAGGGCGACGACGACCCCGAATGCGCGACCCGTGGACACGCGCGACTCCGGGACGGGTTCTCGGGTCATGCAGCTAGGGTAGTAGCCCGCGGGAACGATGCCCGCACCCATCCTCGGCGAGACCCTGAACTGAAGTTCGCTCCACAGTTCTGCCTTGAGTCATTTTGATGCCAATTGAACACCTGAGGGCGTCTGCTTTTATGCCTAATTGGGTACGTGAAAGCGTGAAAGCCAGCGTGCCGAGGTTGTATCGCCAACCACCCGGGTGTATCGATTTGCGGGGCTCGCGTCGTGGCATCGAAGCCGCGACTACCACGAACATCCGGAGCAAGCTTCAGCGCGGCCCGAAAGGAGGCGATCATTGCCGGCGACCCGCCACCAAGTGCTGCCGCCGTCCGGAGATGCCGCCATGAACGCGACGATCCTGATCGTGGCACGCGAACCGTCCGTGCGCTCAGTAACCCGACGGATCCTCGAACGACAGAGCTTCCGAACCCTCGAAGCCTGCAACGTCCAGGAGGCGATCGCCGTATTTCACGCACACTCCCGCGAGGTCCAGGGCGCCATCCTGGATCTCGGGATGCCCGAAGCGGGGGCCGATCAGGTTGCCGGAGAGTTTCGGCGTGCCCAGCCGGCCCTGCCGATCCTGTTTACAGGCAGCCATGGCGAAGACGCCTCCTCTAAATGGGTGAAACCCGGGCCGACCACCGGCTTCCTGCCGACGCCGTTCGGCCTCGACGCACTGGCCGAGAAAGCCGACGACCTGTTCGGCGACCTGGCGGACCCCGCTCGCTAGGAACCGGAAACACTACGTGTTTCCCGTGACGACGCGGCAGCATCAGCCGCAGAGCGGCCAGAACGCAGCTAGAGAGTCCCGCAGAATACGAAGACACCAGATTCCGACGAAGATCGTTGTAATCCGATTCCGCGATCCTCTCCAACTCAGTACCGCGACACCAAGGATTCTAAGGTTCTTCCAGCGGTCCTCCGAAAAACCATCTGAGCCGGCTCATTATCCATCGGGCTGGAGCTTGGATGGGACGATGCTGCGGCTTCACTCGGACGAAGAACTCGAAACCATCGGAACGCGCTTCGCCGCAAGCGATGCGCTCGCGCTCTTGCTGATCGAGATCGAGCCGTTGGGGCGAATCGAGCTGCGCTATGGATCCGAGGCCTACAGCAGCGCACTCGAGCGCCTGGTCGCGTTGATCGACGAAGTCGCGCGCGATGTGCTGCCCGCGCAGGACGTCTTCGTCACGACGGAGCGCGGTGGCGACACCATCCTGCTGTTCATGTTCCGGCCACGCAGTGATCGTGAGTTCTACACGGGCGGATTGCTCGAGCTGCGCCAGCAGCTCACGATCGAACTGCTCCAGCAAGGCAAACACGCCGTCTACCCGTACTACCGCGACCCGCTGTCCCCCGGAATCGGTGGTGCGATCACGTTGTACAACCCGAACGTGCAGCCGGCGCGGCAGATCCTGAAGGCGGTCGAGGTTTCAAGACGTGACGCCCAACTCGAGCGCGGCCTCCAGGCGCGCGAACGCGGTAATGAGATTCTGGACCTGATCCTGAGAGAGGATATCGTCACCCGCTATGAGCCGATCGTCGAGATCGAGACCGGCAACCCGATCGGCTACGAAGCCCTGACGCGCGGCCCCGAAGGTGGATCCCTTCAGTCGCCCGAGCGTCTGTTCAGCCAGGCAAAGGATGTCGGCCTGCTGTTCGAGCTCGATTGCCTGTGCCGACGCCGCGCATTTGCGAATGCGCACTGTCTCCCGAGAGGCTCGAAGCTCTTCCTGAACCTGTTGCCGGCCGCGATTGGCGATCCGAACCTCCGCGACGAGGGACTGCGCGCAAACCTCGAGAAGTACGAGCTCGACCCGGGCGACCTGGTGCTCGAGATCTCCGAGCGCGAATCGATCGAAAACTTCGCGATCTTCCGCGAGCTGCGCGATTCCTATCGGGAGTTCGGCGTGCAGATCGCCATCGACGACGCGGGAGCAGGCTACTCCAGCCTCGAAGCCATCATGGAGATCGCTCCCGACTATATGAAGGCCGACATGGTGCTGGTGCGCGGAATCGACACCGACCCGCCGCGCCGCGAGGTGCTGAGTGGACTGCGCGGCGTCGCCGAGCGCATCGGTGCCGAGGTGATCGCCGAGGGCATCGAAACCGAAGAAGAGCTCCGGGTGGTGAAGGAACTCGGCATCCGTTACGGACAGGGCTACATCTTCGGCGCCGCGCTACGCAACGGCTCCTGACAAGAAATCGCCCAGAAATCTGCAGGGCGTGAACCACTTCACAGCGATCCACCTGCACACAGCCGATGTTCTCCCATGTTACGAGGGGGAATGTCATGATGCTGAAATGGAAGAAACGAAGATCCGTATGTGTTTGCAGCTGGTGTCGAGCGGTCATCGCCATCAACAACTACCTGGTGACCGGTGGAGAGAGCGCCACCACCCACGGACTTTGTGAATCCTGCATGAGTCGCATGGAAGCACGCAGCTTCGCGCCGCCTGCGAGCCACGCGCAAGCGCGCGGCCACGCAGTCTGATTGGAACATCACGGCAAGTAGGCGCGTAAACGCCCGTCTGGGCAACCGTTGTGCGCGGTGAGCCGGATCCGGCTGTGAAATCATGACAACTGGTGGTAAAGACTTCATCCGAACGGGCGATGAGGCGTTATGGCCACATCGCGATATCGCTTAGTTGGCGGGCTCGCCGCAGCCCTGCTCGGATCGGCCCTGACGCTCGCTTCCACTGCGACCGCGCAGGCGGACCCGAGCCTCGACGCCGCCGAAGCGCTCGCGCGCGACACCTTCTACGAGGGCGTTCCGCCCGAAGCCGCGCGCGCACTCGACGCGCCCGGCATCGAACGTCTGATCGAGATGCTCGGCGACCCCGCCGAAGCGCCGCACCACGCGCAGATCCTCGAGGTGCTCGGCATGAGTGGGCGGCGAGACGTCTATGCGGCCGTCGCGGCTGCCGCTGCCGAAGAGCCAACCGGCGAGGTCGACCGGGCCGGGCTACGCAAACGCGTCGCGGTCCTGGTAGCGCTCGGCCACCTCGCTCGCGACGACGACCGGGCACTCGCGGACCTCGAAGCCGCCGCGCAGGTCGCGGCCGTTCGGACTCCACGCTGGCGCCACGGCCCACTGCGCGGCAAGCGCCTGTCGGGCCTGATGCGCCGCAGCGCAGTCAGCGCGCTCGCAAATTCCGGGCGGCCCGAGGCGCGCGCGACCTTGCAGCGCCTCGAGACCGATGCCCACGACCCGAATTTCGAGCGCCACGTGCGCTCGGCACTCCGCCACTTCGAACGGGAGTCGAGACGACCGACCGGTTCGCGCGTACGTGATGATCCGTACGGCCGCGGAGTTGGGCGATGAGCGCGACGCCCGGATTCCCGCAGCGGCGTGCCGCGAACGCGCTGTTCGGCCTCCTGCTCGCGCTCGCGTTCGCCACTACAGCGGGCGCGGCGCCGACCAAGAACTCTCACGACCTCACCTGGTACGTGCACGACAGCATGGTCGACTCGCCGGGCGGCGCCAACGACCTCGCCTACTGGCAGGCCTTGATCGCGGCGCGACTCGCCGAGGGCGACCTGCTCGTAGAGGGCAGCCACGGCCCGTCCGACACGCCCTGCTGCGTCACCCTCGACGCAGTCACCGTCACCACCTTCTCGGGTGCGGGCCTCGATTGGATCGAGAACGAAGACGAGCGCGATGCGATCCTCGACGGACCGGACGGCGGCTATCTCGTCGAAGCCGTCTGGTACTGCGGCAGTTTCAGCACCACGATTCGAGGCTGCGCATACACGCCAGGCAACAACTTCATCGTGTCGATCGAGAGCGACACCTCCAACCGGCTGCCCGCGGTGATCGCACACGAGCGCGGCCACAATGCCGGGCTTCCACACGCGAGCGGTAGCGCGTGCAACCTGATGGACGGAACGGCGGGCGGCGGCTGCCTGTCGGTCAGCGAGTGCCAGGCATTCATCACCAAGGCGGACTCCACCGGCGGCAGCTGCGCGTGCCTGGCCGATACCCTCGGCGACCCTCAGCTCGCCGACGGGTCGGTGTGCACGGACAGCTTCGGCAGTGGACTGTGCTCGGGCGCAGTCTGCGGCGAAAGCGGCGGACCCGCCGACACGCGGCTGTTGCTCGCGGCGGGCGCCGGCAGCGCGAGCGGCGAGACGACGGACGACGCCGTCGGGCAGAGTCCGCTCACGGGCGGCTGGGAAACCCTCGGTGCGATCGGAACGGGCATCGCGCCAACCGGCCTCGCCTAGCGCCAACCGGCCTCGCCTACGACGCGAGTCGCGACATCGTATTCGCAGTCGCGCCGCAGACCGTCGGCAATGATCGGCTCCACACCCTCGACCCGAGCACGGGCGTGCTGCTCTCGACCGTGGGTACGCTGCCCTACACCGAGGTCTCCGCGCTCGCCTACGACCCAACCGGTGATCGACTGTTCGCGATCCAGCGCGACGCGGTGATCTTCGGGAGCCCCTACAGCTGCAACTCGGGAAACACCTGCATCAGCATGCTGTTCGAGATCGATCCCGACGATGCCTCCACGGAGGTATACGGTGAGCTCAACGCCCTGATC
>JAFDEI010000101.1 GCA_019310425.1 Deltaproteobacteria bacterium
CCTGCGACGAGAGGGTCTCGAAGTACCCGCGGAATTCGGCGCGGGCCGCGGGATCCTTGACCATGAACATCGACTCGATCACCTGGTTCCAGGTGAGGATGTGGGCGAGTGCCGCGATCTCGCGCGCCTCCCGCGCAATCAGCGCGTAGTCATCCAGCGCGATACCGCGGTTCACGCTCTGCACCGAACTCAACAGCGACCGCATGAACAGGACCCGGGGCGTGCGGCTCTCGTCCGTCTCGCGAAACTCGGAGTGACAGGCGACGCAGGAATCGTCGAGCATCAGCTTCACGCCCTGCAGCACCGCCTCGGCGTCCTCGCGATCGGCGGCGCCCTCGATGGCGACCGCTGCCTGACGCTGCGCGGCGAGATGGCGGTCGAACGTCTTGGCCTTCTCGGGCTTCAGCCGCAACAAATCGAAGTCGATGCCCTTCATCGCGGCGGCGTTGATCTCCAGGATTTCGGCGGCCTTCTTGATTCGCGAGTAGTCGTCGCGAACGAGCGCTTCGTCGATCTCGTTGATCGCGGCCAGGTTCTGGTGCATCACGGCGACCAGTTCGAACTCCGGGTCGCCGTCGGCAATCGCGACCCCTCCCGACGCGATCCCGACTACAGCGAAGAGGACCGTCGCGCCTCGCAGCCACGCCGCGCTCCAGGCTCCACCACGTCCAGCCATTGCAGAACTCCCTCGTGAATCCGATCCATTCGGTTCCGGTTGCATCGATTCGATAGCAGACCCCACCGCTACTTCTCCTCGATGTCGTACTTGGAGAGGCGCCGATAGAGCGTCGCCGGGTCGACCCCGAGCATCTTCGCCGCCTGCTCGCGGTTCCCGTCGGCGGCGCGCAGCACCCATCCGATGTGGGAGCGCTCGAACGTTTCGACGGCGCTCTTGAGGCTCGTGGGCAAGGCCTCGCCCACCAGAATCTCGCTTGGAAGATGGGAGATGTCGACCCGGGAATCCGCACACAGGATGCAGGCGCGCTCGATCACGTTCGACAACTCCCGCACGTTCCCAGGCCATGAATAGCCGAGGAGCAGCTTCATCGCTTCGTTCGCGACCGCGGGCCGTTCCTTTCCCAGCGCGCGGCAATGGAGCGCGATGAAGTGGTCGACCAGGCTGGGGATGTCGTCCCGCCGCTCGGCGAGCCTGGGAACCCGGACCTGGAAGACATTGAGCCGGTAGTAGAGATCCTGCCGAAACCGCCCCTCTTCGACGGCGGTTTCGAGATTCCGGTTGGTCGCGGCGACCAGCCGAAAGTCGACCTTCACCGGACGGTCGGCACCGATCGGAAACACTTCCTGCTCTTCCACGGCGCGCAGCAGCTTCGCCTGGGCCGCGAGCGGCACTTCGCCCACCTCGTCGAGAAACACAGTGCCGCCACGAACGCTGCGCAGCACCCCGTCGCGGCGCCGATCGGCGCCCGTGAAGGCACCCTTCTCGTGACCGAAGAGCTGCGTTTCCACCATGTCCCGCGGCATCGCCGCCATGTTGACCGCGAGAAATTCCTGGTCGGCGAGGTTCGAACGCTGGTGGATCGCGCGCGAGACCAGCTCCTTGCCGGTGCCGCTATCGCCGACGACGAGCACCGTCGTATTGGTGGGAGCAACCCGATCGACCAGCTCGAACACTTTTCGGATCGCCGGGCTGTCCCCGACGATGCCCTCGAACCCGAGCCTCCCTCGGAGGTCGCGGCGCAGGCGGGTCACTTCGTCCCTCAGGGCGCGGTAGGAAAACAGGTTCTGGACGCGCTGCAGGAGGTCCTCGAAGACGAGCGGCTTGAGCAGATAGTCGTAGGCGCCCAGCCGCAGCGACTCGACCGCGGTGTCGACGGAGGCGTAGGCCGTCATGATCAGCACCGAGGTCTCCGGACGCTCGTTCACGATACGCTTCAGCAGCTCGATGCCGTCCATCTCCGGCATGCGAATGTCGGTGACCACGAGCGCGTAGTCTTCGGCAAGCAGCTGCTCGAGGCCGGCCCGGCCGTCGGCCGCCTGGTCGACGACGTAGCCGCAGGATTCCAGGAACTCCGCGATGTTCGCCCGGACGACGTCTTCGTCGTCGACGATCAGGATCTGCTCGTTCAAATTCCTTCCCCGTACTGCCCGTCGCTCTCGAGGGAAAGCCTGATCGCGAAGGTCGTTCCGGACGGCCCGGTGCTCTCCAGCTCCAGCACCCCGCCGATTCCCTCGATGATGCCCTTGCTGACGAAGAGGCCCAATCCCGTGCCCTTGGCGGGCCCCTTGGTGGTGAAGAAGGGGTCGAACAGGCTCTCCACGGCCTGCTCGGGAACGCCGACGCCATCGTCGCGGACGCGGATGACGAGACGCGCGTCCTCGACGCAGGTTTCGAACTCGACGGTTCCCCCCTTCTCGATGGCGTCCAGCGCGTTGAGGCCGAGATTCAGGAGCACCTGCACGAGATCGTCTTCCTTGACCCGAATGCCGGGAACGTGCTCAGCGAGCCGACGTTCGATCGCAACTCCGCGCGCGCGCGGATCGTGCTCCATGAGCTGCGCCACGTCGTCGACGATCTGGTTGACGGATGTGAGCATCACCTCGTCGCGCTTTCTGCGCGTGAAGTTCACCAGCCTGCGAAGCATGCGGTCCATCCGGGCCACCTGCTTTCGAACCACCTCGAGGGTCTGCTCGACCCGATTCGGATCGTTCTGCGCCATGCGCAGCTGCGACTCGATGGCAGCGAGCGGGTTCCCGATCTCGTGGGCGACCCCGGCCGCCAGCTGACCGAAGGCGGCCATCTTCTCCTGGTAGATCATCTGCATCTGCAGCTGCTTCTCCGCGGCGACCACGCGGCCGATCTCGACCACCGAACCGACCCGGCCGGCGCTGTCGAGCACCGGGTAGGTCTCGATGTAGACGGGCTCCTGGCCGCGGATCGTGTGCTGCGAGCGCTCGTCCGTCGCTACCGCACCCGTGTCGAAGGTGCGACACACCGGATGGTCCGCGGGCGGCTCCGTCAGCCCTTCGAAGGCCTCCCACCAGCGCTTTCCGACGAGCGGCTGGCCGTGCATTCGGACCGCAGCGGTGTTTGCCTTGATGATCTCGCCGTCTCGGTTCACGACGATCACGCGCTGGTCGATCGAGTCGAGCAGCAGCTCGAGGAACTCCCGACTCTCGCGCAACGCCTGGGTCCGCTCGTCGATGCGGGCTTCCAGGTTCTCGCGGGATTCCCGCAGCGCCAGGCTCATCCGGTTGAACGTCGACGCGAGGTCGGCGATCTCGCGCGGACCGCCGGGCGATACGGTTGCACCCGGGTCGCCCGAGGCCAGGCGCTCCGACGCGCGCGAAAGTGCCCGGAGCGGAACCACGAAGGTCCGCCGGAGCAGGACGACGGCAATCGTGAGCAGCGCTGCGAGGAAGGCGCTCCCGACCAGCGACTGCCTCCTGAGTCGTTCGAGATCGCCGAGTGCGCGGTCTTCGGAGACCTCCACCACGACCCCCCAGTCGAGCACGGGAACCGGCGCATAGGCCACCATGACCTCGTTGCCATCCTCGCTTCGGTAGGTTCCTTCCCACGTATCCAGGTCCTTGGGCCGCACCTGATCGAGCCATGCGAGTGTCGTGCCGTAGGGCGCCGTGCCGAGCTCCTCGAACGAACCGCACACCACTTCGCCGCGCTCGTCCACGAGGTACAACGTCGCCTGGTTGGTGCGCTCGCGCGTCGCGACCATCATGCCGCGGTGGACATCGAAGGCGAAGCGTGCACAGAAGATGCCGAGCAGGCTGCCGTCGGCGTCGCGAATCGGGCCGGCCACCACCAGCTTCGGCGGCTCATGGGCGGCGTCTTCATGCTCGACATGGTGGCCGTGACCGTCCCCGTGTGACTCGGACTCCGGGCTCTCGAACCCCACGATGGAAGTCTTGGAAAGTCCCGCCTGGAAGCAGCGATCGTCCGAGAGGTCCGAATCCAGCACTCCACCGGGCACCGAGGAGGCCAGCAGGCGGCCCGACGGCGACAGCACCAGGAACTCGCGAAATGCCGTACCCTCCGCCGCCTTGGCGGCGAGGTGTCCCTGCAGCGCCCCGCTCAGAACCTCGCGCTCCTCGTCGGCCTCGCGAAGCAGGCGAACGATCTGGAACATGTAGTGATTGCCGGCGACGATGGAAGACACCAGGCCTTCGGCCGCGCTCACGAACTCGCGGGTCTCCGAAGCCTCCAGTGCGGCGACGTTGCGGATGTTGACGAAGGCCGCATCCGTGAGGTAGCGACGGCTCTGGAGATAGCCCCACAGGTTGGACGCGAACATCGGCCCCACGAAGAACGCGACCAACAGCAGAATCAACCAGTGCGCGACGGTCGGACTTCTCAGCCCGCCTGACTCGCGCTCCGACGTCCCGTTCGACGGCGAACCGTTCATCTCCACTGCCTTCGTACGCCGATCACGCCATCGACGATACATCGGCTCCGAGGGAACTGCCGCAGGCGCCGTGGATGTCTCCCTTGGAGAAGATCTACGGAGAGGCCGGCAGCCTCGCATTCGAAGCTCTCGCTCCGCGCCGCAATTCGTCATGCCATGATGAAATCGCGGCGATCAGTCGAGCAACGGCATCTTTGTATTACCCGCCACGTCCGACGGCGGAAAACCACCGGAGCGGGCCCCCTGGCGCGGGGTCAGAAATGGTAGAAGAGGGAGAAGACGCCGCGCACGTTGTACTCGTTGTCGTGGGTCAACGGGAAGCTGACACCGGCGCCGATCTTGAAGGCGTGCTGTTCGAAGGGCGTGACCTTGATTCCCGGCGTCATGTTGAAGACGGTGACACCGTCCTCCTCGCCCCCGACCACGTGTTCACCTTCGAACTCCACCGTCGCTTCGAGCCACGGCATCACGTGGTAGAGGAACGCCAGCTCCCACTCGACCTCCCAGTCGGCCTCATGGGCCTCATCGCCCCCCTTGGTGTTGAAGGGCACACCGAAGGCCAGAAAGGCCACCGTTTCCAGGTCGCGAACCTTGAAGCCGGCGTCGAGAAACGGCTCGACCACGGCCGTGTGGCTCGAGCCGATGCCCTTGTCGTCGTTGCCGGTCGGAATGCCGAACTCGATGCCGGCCCCGAGCAGCAGGCCCGACTCGGCGAAGGCGAAGCATGCGAACTTGAGCGCCACCTCGACGTCGCCGACGTTGTGCCGGCTGCCGCCTTCCTCGGGGCTGATGAAGGTGTAGGGGGTATCGACTTCCAGACTCACCCAACGCGCAAAGGCGAACTCGGCCTCGAGGTGCAGGGTGTGGACCTGGTCCTTGTCCTCGCCGGCGTCGTTGTCGAAGAAGTAGTGAAGGCGGATCTTGGTGTCCGGTGAAGGCGACTCGACAACCAGGGGATGCGCGAAGTGGAGCTGCTCCTGATGCGCGGGCGGTTCCGCCTCGGCGGCTCCGGCCAGATGGAGAAACGCGAAGATCGCGCCGATGGCCGAAACGCGGACGCAGGCCCGTTGTCGAAGCAAGTGATTGCAGCGCTGCATGAACGGATCCCTTCGGAGGTTGCGAGAATGAAGATTGCAGACCTCGAATTCGAGTCTACATACCTCAAGCTACGAATTTCCCAGGTCTGGTAAGCCACGTTCGGGTAAATAGCAAGCTCGGCCCAACGGTGACGGTGATGGCTCGCGCGGATCCAACAGAACCAGGAGCCGGGAATGCGAAGTGTTTCCCGCGTCGACGCGGAAGCTTTGGCCGCAAAGCGGCCAGACTGCGGTCAAGTGTCGAGTTCGAAGGCGTCGAGCCGCCCGCGGAGTTCGGGCCAGTCGACCTGGAGGGCGCGCTCGGCCATCGGGTAGAGCATGCCCTCCTCCTTCATGTTGTGCTGCTGAATCAAGATATTGAGCGTGTCGCCCTGGTCGATGAGCTCATCGGCGTCGCCGCGCTCCACGGCCGCGGACATCTGCGTGAGAACACCGCGCATCTGCTCGTGCTCCGACCGCATCACCTGGGTCGGCCCGGACGTCATACCTGTTGCAGCCTCGAAAGCGGGAAACATCAACTGTTCCTCCTTCCCGAGGTGGCGCAGCAGTGCATTCTGGAAGCGTTGCCAATGCTCGGCCATGCTGGGGAGGTCGCCCGCGTCGGCGGCGGCTTCGACATCGGCCCAGCCACCGTCGCAGCTGCGGTGGTCACTCGTGAAGTAGTCCACCAAGCTCGCCGCTGAGGCCGCGGTGTGTTGCGCTTCGTTCGACATGCGGTCCCCGATTCTTTCAGGCATCAACAGGTTGGAGGCGATGTTATCGCGTGATAACTTACGAGGCAAGATGCCCAGACGCCTCTCGCGCGAAGCGCGGCGAAGCCAGATCGTGGATTGCACGCTCGCGCTGCTCGCTGACACGCCGATCGATCGCATCACCACGCGACAGGTCGCGCATGAACTCGGCATAAGTCAGCCCGCACTCTTCCGCCACTTCCGATCCCGTGACGAGATCTTCGAGGCCGTTGCGCTCCACGCGCGCGGCAAGCTCGAGCAGCTCGCAGCGCAGACACTCGAACGCTGCGAGCCGCCGCTCGACTCGATCGCAGCACTGATTCGAGAGCTGGTCAGCTTCGTGGCCCAACACCCCGGCATGCCGCGGCTGCTGTTCTACGACGTGGGCTCGAGCGTGGCCGCGTCGTACCACGGCCCGCTCGCACAGCTCGTCACACTGCAGCGTTCGATTGCGGCCGAGCTGGTGCGCCACGCGCAGCGCGCGGGCGCGGTCGACACCGGCGTCGACGCCGCGCGCGCGGCATCGCTACTGATCGCGACGCTACAGGGCCTGATGCTGCAGTGGCAGCTCTCGGGACGCACGCTCCGCCTCGATGTGGAAACCGATGCGATGCTCGCGTTCTGGCGGGCCGGGCTCGCGGCCGGCCAGCCCGCGAAATCAAGCGACGACTCGCCCGACGACGCCGAGCCTGCGGAGCGCGACGACTCGCGCGCCCTCGTCGGCCTCGACGTGCGGCCGCTGATCGAAGCCGGGCACGAACCGCTGGCGGAAATCCTCGAGGCGCTTCGATGTCTGCCCGACGACGGGGTGTTGAAACTCCTCACGCCGTTTCGACCGGTACCGCTCTTGAGCCTGCTCGCATCCGGCGATCACCGCAGCAATTGCCGCGAGTTCGAGCCCGGCTGCTGGAGCGTCGAAGTGCTCGCGCCGGGCGCGGCGACCCCCGAAGACCTGCTGGACCTCGAGGCGCCCGGGCCGCTCGAGCGCATTCTCGTCGCGACCGCCGAACTCTCACCGGGTGAGAGCTACACCGCGCGCACCCCACGCCACCCGCGCATGCTGCTGCCGCGCCTCGAAGAGCGCGGGCTCAAGTTCGAGGTCTACGACGAACTCGACGGCAGCGCGCTGCTGCACGTGAGAAAACCCGCATGAGCACCCCGCGTTGGACCGGCAGTCTGCAGCTCGACCAGGCGCCGCCGCTGGCCGTCCCCACGACCTTCTTCGTCACCGCTCCCATCGCCGCGTTTGCGGCGGGTGGGCTGCTGCTCGCTTACGGCGCATCTGCGCTGACCTCGAACTGGGCGCCGCAGACGCTCGCCCTCACCCACCTCGGCACGCTCGGCTTCCTCGCGATGACGATGTTCGGTGCCCTCTACCAGCTCGCACCCGTCGTCGCGGGCGCGCGCGTGCCCGCGGTGGGGCTCTCGCGCGCCGTGCACGCGCTGCTGGTCCTTGGCCTGGCCGGGCTCGTGGCCGGGCTGATCACGGCCACGACCGCGGTCACCATGGTGGCGCTGCTGTCCCTCGCACTCGCTGTGATGCTGTTCATGGTGCCGATGGCTCGCGCTCTGCACCGCGCACCGACACGAAACGCCACGGTGTCGGGCATGCGTCTCGCCGTCTCGAGCTTGCTGCTCGCGATGTTCCTCGGTCTGTGGATGGCACACGGCCACATCGGGATGCCCTTCCCGGGCTCGCGCTCGCTGTGGGTCCAGGTCCACCTCGGCATCGGCTTTCTCGGTTGGGTCGGCGGCCTGATCAGCGCGGTGTCGTGGCAGGTGCTGCCGATGTTCTACGGTGCAACGCCCCATTCCGAAGCCAGCTGCCGCGTGACACTGGCGGGGATCGCACTCGGCGTCGCGCTGCCCACGTTGGTACTCGCCCTCGACTTCGCGGGCGTGCTGCCCGCGAGCTGGCCGGAGCCGTCGCGGCTGGCCGCGCTGTGTGCGCTGCCCGCGGTCATTGCGGTCTGGTGCCTGCAACCCTTCTGGGCGTTGCGCGGCATCGCGAATCGCCGTCGTCGACGGCGACTCGACGCAAGCCTGCTCTACTGGCGCGCCGGGCTCGGAATCGCGGTGCTCACCGCCCTGCTCTCGATCCCCGCACACCTGCTGTCCGACCCACGCTTGAGCCTGGCCGTCGGCTGGCTCGTGATCTGGGGCTGGGCCGGGCTGATCGTGCACGGGATGCTGAGTCGGATCGTCCCGTTCCTGGTGTGGTTCCACCGTTTCTCGCCCGCCCTCGGACGGGTTCCGGTGCCCTCGCTCCGCACGCTGCTACCCGACGCCTGGATGCGCCTCGGGTTCGCACTCCACCTCACTTCGCTACTCGTGGGTCTCGCGGCGATCGGGAGCGGGGCGGACTGGCTCGCGCGGCTCACCGGGCTGCTGGTGATGGCGACCGCAGCGCAACTGTTCCACGCAATCCTGCACGTGCTGCGACAACGCGTCGACGAGCCGGGCTCCACAAATGCGTGACCCTCCGTTGTGGCATGGAATTCGCAGTTCCCAACATGCGCGCCCGGCGTTCGTTCGTGACTGTTTCAAGGCAAGAATACGTGCCAGAATGACCCATTCGAGGTGCGGATTGCGGAATTTCGACTATCTCATCCTGATGTTGACCCTACTGGTCGGCCTCGGATGCGGGCAAGCAGACCCGGCATCTCCAGTCTCCGGGCGACCCGCGGGCGACCTGGAATCCACGTCATTGCAACCGATCCTGTCGGTGACGACGGCCCCGGTGGAGCGCGGCTCGATCGCTCAACACGTATCCGCTCCGGGCAGCCTGATGGCGCGACGCGAAAGCCGAATCGGCACCGAGGTGCGCGGCCGGATCCAGACCATCTTCGTCCAGGACGGCGACCGCGTCGAAGCGGGCGCGGAGTTGTTTCAGATCGACCCCGCGCCATACCAGGTCAACCTGCGCCAGGCCGAGGCCGGGCTCGACCTCGCGCGTGCGGAGCGCAAGCAGATCGAGGCCGACCTAGCCCGCTTGAGCCAGCTTCACAGCCGCGACATCGTCGCGGCCGACGAACTCGCGCGCATGAAGACCCAGGTCGCGGTCGCGAAGGCGCGCGAACGCCAGGCAAAAGAAAGCGTCGCCCTGGCTCGTCACAACCTCGAGCAGACTCTCGTGGTCGCTCCCTACGGCGGCTCGATCGCGGCGCGACTGGTCGACGAGGGCACCACCGCGCTCGTCCAGCCCCAGACTACGGTCGTGGTGTTGCAGGAGACCACGCAGCTCGAAGCCGAGGCCAACATCCCCGAGAGCCAGCTCGCCATCGTGCGGGTCGGCGACTCGGCCAGGATCCACGTACAGGGGCTCGGCCAGGCGATCGAAACCACGGTGGCGACGGTCGGCGACACCATCGACCCGACCACGCGCACCTATCACGTCCGATTGCTCATCGACAATGCCGACCACCGCCTCAAGGCGGGCGTCTTCGCGCACATCGAGATCACGCCGGAGGCCAAGACCGGCATCCTGCTGGTGCCCCGTGAAGCCGTCCGCAGCGAAGACGGACAGACGCGTGTGCTCGTCGTACGCGACGGCCGAGCCGTGCCGGTGCGGGTCGAACTCGGCCTCGTCGACGAAAGCCGGGTCGAGGTGGTGTCTGGCCTGACCGTCGACGACGCGGTCATCGTGGGTGCGGCCGCGCGTGAAATCGCTCCGGGCATGCGGGTGCAGGTGGTGGCGCAGCAGGCCGAGCCGGCGACGTGAAGCTCGCCGACGTCTCGATTCGCCGACCGGTCTTCGCGGTGATGCTCGTCGGCGCCCTCGCGGTGCTGGGCTTCATATCGATACCACGGCTCGGGATCGACCTGTGGCCGCGCGTCGAACTCCCGATGGTCGTCGTTTCCACGGTACTCGAGGGCGCCGCACCCGATACCATCGAACGAGCCGTCACCCAGGTTCTCGAGGAATCGATCAACACCATCGAGGGCATCGGCAGCTTGCGCAGCAGTTCGACCGACTCGCTGTCGATCATCTACGTCGAATTCGAACTCGATTATGACGTGCAGGCGAAGGCGCAGGAGGTCCGCGACAATGTCGCCGTCGTGATGGGCGATCTGCCCCGGGATGCCGAGATGCCCGTCGTCGAACGCGTCGATCCCGACGCCCAGCCGATCCTCTCAGTGATGCTCGCGGGCCCCGGGTCGATTCGCACGATCAGCGAGTTCGCCGACAAACGCCTCAAGCCGCGCCTCGAACGGATCCGGGGCGTCGGAAGCGTGAGTCTGGCCGGCAGCCGACGACGCGAAATCCGCATCTGGATCGACCCGCTGCGCCTCGGCGGATACGGGCTCGCCATCGATGACGTTCTTGGCGCGCTCGAACGCGAGCACTTCGAGCTGCCCGGCGGCCGGATCGAGACCGACCAGCAGGAATGGACGCTGCGAACCGAGGGGAAGTTCACCAGCGCCGAGCAGTTCGGCGCGGTGGTCGTCGCCGAACGCAGCGGCAGCGTGATCCACATGCGCGACGTCGCCCGCGTCGAAGACGGCATGGCGGACGAACGCACCGTCTCGCGCCTCAACGGACGCCGCGGAGTCGCCCTCCAGGTGCGTCGCCAGTCCGGCGAAAACACCGTGGCGGTCGCAGACGCCGTCAAGGCCGAACTCGCGGTACTGCGCCAGGATCTGCCCGAAGGCTACGAGATGCTGGTGGCGCGCGATGCCTCGATCTTCATCCGCAGCTCGATCCAAGACGTCGCGCTCGCGCTCGCGGCCGGCGCGCTGCTGGCGTCGCTGGTGGTTTTCCTCTTCCTGCGCAATCTGCGCTCGACCCTGATCACCGCCCTCGCGATCCCGTGCTCCATCATCGGCAGCTTCGCCTTCTTCTACTTCTTCGGCTTCACGCTGAACACGATGACGCTGATGGCGCTGTCGCTGTCGATCGGCCTGCTGATCGACGATGCGATCGTCGTGCTCGAGAACACCTACCGGCACATGGAGTCCGGCAAGGAGCCCGCCCAGGCGGCCTCCGATGCGGCCGAGGAGATCGCACTCGCGGTGATCGCCACATCGCTCGCAATCGCAGCGGTTTTCGTCCCCATCGCATTCATGTCCGGCGTGGTCGGCCGCTTCTTCCGAGAATTCGGCATCGTCGCCACCTGTGCCGTCTTCACTTCGACGTTGGTGGCCGTCACGCTGGTTCCGATGCTCTGCAGTCGCTACCTGCGGCCGACCAACGAAGAAAGCCATTCCTATCGGAGGCTCGAATCGATCTACGTGGGGCTCGAGCGCCACTACCGTCGCGTCCTGAAATGGGGGCTCGCGCACCGCCTTGCAACGATCGCACTCGCGTTCGTCGCGATCGGTGGCGGCATGCTGGCCGCACGCGCCGTTCCCGTCGCGTTCATGATTCCATCGGACAGCAGCGAATTCAACATCTGGCTCAAGCTGCCACTCGGCAGCACCGTTCACGTGACGAGTTCGGTGACCGCGATCGTCGAGCGGCAGCTCCAGAACGACCCGGACGTCGACGCCGTCTTCTCGACCATCGGTGCCGGTGCGAAGAAGCGCGTGAACGAAGTCGAGATATTCGTCCACCTGATCCACAAGAGCCGCCGCGACCGCACCCAGCAGGAGATCATGGGGGCGGTTCGCAAACAAATCCAGCAGCTCGACCTGCCGATCCGGGAGTTCAGCGTCGAAGAACTCGGGCTCTTCGGCGGTGCGGGTTCGCGCAACTTCCAGCTGAAGTACGTGGTTCGCGGACCCGAAACCGACCGGCTCCAGTACTACGCCAACACCGTCGCCGAGAAAATGCGCCGTGTCGGCGGCTACGCCGACGTCACGCTGTCCTACGAATCGGGCAAGCCCGAAATCGCGCTCGAGATCACGCGCGATCGTGCCGCCGACCTGGGCGTCCCCGCCATACAGATCGGCCGCACCGTGTCCGCGTTGTTCTCGGGTTACAAGGCGACGACTTTCGAAGAGGGGGGCGAGCGTTACGACGTCCGAGTGCAGGTGCTGCCCGAATACCGCAACGACCCGGAGAAGCTGTCGCTGGTGCGGGTGCGGGCCCCGAGTGGCGCGCTGGTGCCGCTGCGCAACCTCGTGAATCCGCGCATCGGCAGCGGCCCGGTGCAGATTGAGCGCGAGAACCGGACGCGCGCAATCACGCTCCAAAGCAACCTCGACGGCAAGTCCGCGGGTGAAGCGGACGTCGAGATCTCACAATTCTTGGCAGACCTGAACCTGCCCGCCGAATACGATTTCGAAGCGGCGGGAACATCGAAACACTTGCGCGAATCCCTCGAGGCGATCGCATTCGCATTCGTGCTGGCGTTGATCGCGATCTACATGATCCTGGCGTCTCAGTTCAACTCCTTCACCCATCCATTCATCATCATGCTGTCGGCGCCGCTGTCGTTCATTGGCGCGTTCGCCGCAATCGCGGTGATGGGACACGAACTCGACACCCTTGGCCAGATCGCCTTCCTGATGCTGATGGGCATCGTGATGAAGAACGGAATCCTGCTGGTCGATTACATCAACACACTGCGCGCAAGCGGGCTCTCCGTCCGCGACGCCGTGCTCGAAGCCGGCCCGGTGCGACTCCGTCCTGTGCTAATGACCGCCGTCTCGACCATTTTCGGCATGATGCCGCTCGCCTATGGCACGGGTGACGGCGCGGAGTGGCGCAACCCGATGGGCGTGGTCTGCATCGGCGGCCTGATCGCGTCAACGCTACTCACGCTGCTGATCGTCCCGGTCGCCTACACACTGGTCGACGACGCCCAGAACGCGGTCACGCGTCGGCTGCGCGCGATCCGTCCCGGGAGCACGAAGCGGGCCTTCGGGGCAGGGGAGTAGCTGCCGTTCCGCGTGACGGATCGCACCACTTGACTGAAGCGGTCATCATCGGGCATAAACAGTCAGTCAGTGCGATACTGTCGAACCGGGCCGGGCGCCGGCTGTGACGGGTGGCGATCAGGAGGCACTTGGTTCCAGATGGCAACGGCGAGCCCGACATCCAGCGACAAGTGGCTGCAAGGCCCGGTTTCCGACGTGGTACTCGGCGGCGGCCTGCTCTACATCC
>JAFDEI010000274.1 GCA_019310425.1 Deltaproteobacteria bacterium
CTCGAGCTGCACTGCGGCGCGGCCGCGGAGGTCTTCGGCCTTGCGGTCCTCAGGCACGTAGCTGAGCGCCCGCGTGGCATATACGAGTGCGAGGCGGGGCTGGCCGCGCTTGAGAGCCTTGTCACCCGCTCGAACGTAACGGTGTCGCTGTGTCTCGAGCCACTCCGATTGAAACTTCTTTACGCGTAGCTGGAGTTCCGGGGCCTCTTCGGCGTTCGGATAGTGCTCGAGGTATTCCTTCCAGTGAGCCAGTGCCTGGCGCTCCTGGAGCGGGAGCGGGTCAGCGGCGTACACCGCGGCGGCGTAGTTGACGAGCGCGCGCGCGAGTCGATACGGCGCCATATTGATGTTCGAGATCTCGACTTCCCGATCGGCTCGGCGACCGCGTTGAAGGCGCGACCGAACGTGATCTGATAGGAATCCATCATTCGCCGGCGTGCGAGCAGCAATGGGTCGTCTTCGGCTACGAGGTCGAGTCGACCGCGTAGCGCCGGGTCGAGTTCGTCTTCCTCGAGCAATCGGCGCGTGGCCTGGCGATATTGGCGAGGGTCTTCCTGCGTGGCGTTCACCAGATCGCGTGCGACATCGGAAAGGCCCGTCGGCCGCTCGTCCCATGCCGCGAGCACGATGTCGATGCTCTCGATTCGTTCGAGTGCGAGCTGCGCTTCTTCGCGGTTCGAAATCAACGCCGCGGCCGCGACCCGAATGCTCGATCTCGTGTTGGATCGCCGAGCCGTGCGGCACGGCGCCAGGAGTCCGGCAGCCCGCGAGCGATATCATCGCGACCAACACGGTCGCGCTCAGCGTCAGCCGAAGTGCGTGATCAAGGTGTGAATCGGTCATTGTCGATCGCCAAGGCAAATGCCAGGAATGCTTCGAGACGCCTGGAGGCTTCGAGCTTCTCCGGCGTACCGTCCTGGTTTGCCACCATTTCATACAAACGCGTGCCCGCGTCGATCAGCTCCTGGAACCGGGCCGGGTCGAAGTTCAACCCCTCGGGCGGGTGGGCGCCCGCGTATTCTACCGCGAGATCGACATAGAGGTCAGCGAGCGCGAGCAGGTGCCGATTCAGGTTCTTGCTGTCCGGATGGCGGACGACCAGCCGCTGGAACTCCGCGACTGCGCGCACATCGCCGTCCGGCAGGACCTTGCGCAGTCCGGCGAAGTACTGTCCGCGCGCGACGTCGCTGCGTTCGACCTCCTCGTCGACGATGTAGTAGTGGTGAGTTCCCGAGACGACTTCTCCGAGGGTTTCGAGCAGGGAGATCTGGTCTTCGAAAGCCGCGACGACGGTTTCGGGTGAAGTTCCCGAGATGTGCCTTGCCTGGATCTCGACGTCGGTCAGATCCTCGCTCGGGCCCGTCGCGATCACGCGCATGAATGAGTCGCACACGTCTGCGCTGTGGAGTGATTCGGCGCGCAGGGTGGGGTCGGCTTCGGCGGCGACCAGGTAACTCTGGCTCGCGAGATCGTAAGCTCGCATGCGCTCGAAGGAGCGCCCCTTTGCGAAAGCGATCACGCCCGTCATGTGGCCGGCACGGAGTGCGTCTTCGTGGAGTTGCTCGATGCTCTCGAGCCGCAGCAGCGAACTGCGGTAGACATTGCGGCCGGTGAAGTCGCGCGCGGGTGGGAAGCGGTAGGTGTCGTCCGGAATGTGGGCGCGCAGCACGGCGACCACCTCGAGCACGTTCTCGGCCGGGCGATAGCGCGGGTCGAAATCGGGCGTCGTTCGGCAGCCGGCGAGCAGCACCAGGACGAGTGCCGACAGCAGCGTCGAATGGCTTCCAGTCCGGCAGGGCATGGGGCCGGGAGGATAACGGATGTCGCGGTTCCACAGCGGACACCTGCAGGCGCAGCCGCGTTACAATCGCCCGGTGAGCGATGCCCAACGTGCCTTACCGGTCGACGCGTCGGCGGCGGGAATGCGCCTCGACGTATTTCTGGCCGAGAAACTCGAGCTGTCGCGCGCACAGGCGCGGCGGCTGCTTGCCCGCGGGGCGGTTCGGATCGGCAGCCGCACGCTCTCCGAACGCGCCAAGGGCGAGCGGCTCGAGGGGGGCGTGACGGTCGAGGTGGCGCGCTTCGAGCGCCCGGAGCACGAGCGTGCGATCGCGGAGCCCGGGGCGGAGCTGGTGGAACTCGCCCGGGGGCCGGGCTGGCTCGCGGTCGACAAGCCAGCGGGAATGCCCGTTCACCCGCTCGCCCCAAACGAGACCGGCACGCTGCTGAACGCGGTGATCGCACGCCATCCGGAGATCAACGGAGTCGGTGAGGGCGGCTTGCGCAGTGGGGTGGTGCATCGACTCGATGTCGACACCTCCGGAGTGCTGCTGGTTGCGACCGCGGAGGAGGCGTGGCAACGGTTGCGTGCGGCGTTCCGCGAGCACCGAGTCGCCAAGACCTACCGCGCGGTCGTGGTGGGCCGCCTCGAGGGCGATGGCGCGATCGAGCTCGGCTTCGTGGTGGCGCGGCACCGGCCCGCACGTGTGCGTGTGGTGGCCGAGGGCGAGTACTCGCGCGGTGTCCGGTACGGCTCGCTGCGTTGGCGCTGCCTCGAGCGCTTCGACGCCGCAACGCTGGTCGAGGTACAGCCGCGCACAGGGCACCTGCACCAGATCCGCGCGACCTTCGAACATCTCGGCCACCCGGTCGCGGGTGACCGCGTCTACGGTCCGCAGGACGCGATCGCCGCGCCGCGGCAACTCCTGCACGCGGCAGCGGTGCGGTTCGAGGAGGTGGCGGCCACCAGTCCGGACCCGGAAGACTTCCGCGCGGTTTGCGAGCGCCTGCGCGCCGGCTAGCTGCGCTTTGGCCGCTTCGCGGCCAAAGCTTCCGCCCGGCGTCTGGTTGGCTGGTGCGGGTCTCCGCCTCGCTGCGCTTTGGCCGCTTTGCGGCCAAAGCTTCCGCCCCCCGCCGTCGCCGCGCTGGCGCTACTAGCACGATCGTGTGTTGCCCACGGTGAATTCGCGGCCATCCAGGCGTCGCGAGACAGACCACCGGAACGTCGATGGTCTCGCCTGCGGCCTTCAGGGAGCGTCCGCCTGCTTGGGCACATAGATCTGCTCGGGCCGCGTCCGCAAGCCGGTTTGCGGCCAGAATACGCCGTCGTCGTCGAATGCGTCTCCGGCCAACTCGTAGTGGGCGTTCATGTCCTCTTCGTACCAGGGCCGGTCGACCACGATCGCCGCGAAGCGCCGCTCGCGGATCGCGCTGCGGATCTCGGCTCTGAGCTGCTCTCTCACCGGCTCGTTCCCCCCGCGCAGAACGTCTGTGATGGCCATCCACTGGGCGGTCGCGGGTGAGCCCGCGAGACCCGCCAGATAGCCGTGCCAGGGCACCAACACCTCGCCATCGAATCCGCGGATCGTCGCCACCAGCCGTTCGCCGGCGCGGCGGTCGGCCTCACTGGGGATCTGCTCCCACGGGTCGTATGCGAGCAACGCGAACTGGATCAGACACAGGCCGTAGATGAGAAATTCCGCCGCTGGCCGGCGCCTCATGGTCTCGGCTTCGAGTGCGGCGGCGATACCCAGCCCGAAGAAGATCGCGAGGCCCGCGCAGGCGGGCATCAGGGCATTGCTGTAGCCCCCCAGCTGGATCCGCGAAGCCAGTGAGGCGCCCAGCGTCCCGAGGGCGAGGCAAGCGTAGAAGAGCCGTCGCCCGTCGAGAGCCGAAAGCCGCAGGGCTCCGAAGTAGACCACGACAGCCGCAGCAGCCACCGGCAACCGCGCCAGCACGTCCAGGCGCCAGAAGCGCTCCAGCTTCCACCATTCTAGACGGCGGTGGGTCGGCAGCTCGAAGGCGTAGTAGCTGAACCAACCGTCGGAGACCGCGTCGAGCAGCAGGCTGCCGCCGCCGACGACGGCGATCAACGTAGCGACGAAGGCGATCCACAGACGACCGCGTTCGACCACTGCACACAGCAGGAACGGCGCCAGCACCGCCAGCGCCGTCTGCTTGGTGAAGAAGGCACAGCCGCCCAACAGCCCGGCGAGGAGCCCTGCCCACAGCGAGTTTCCGAAGCGGAGCAGATGCATGGCGGCGAGGGTGAAGAACACGAAGAGCGAGTCGACGCGGGCGACATCGAACCACGCTCCCACGTGATCGAAGCACGCGACGAGCAGGCCGGCGGCGAGCAGTCCGGCGTTCCGGTCACCGCTTTCGCGGGCGACGAAGCTCCCGACCAGTGCAAAGCAGCCGAGCGATGCGAGCAGCGAGACCAGCCGCAGCGGCAGGAAGCCCTCGCCCAACAGCCGCGCCGGCCAGGACGCGACGTGGTAGTAGAGCGGCGTGTAGGCGAACGCGGTGAAGGCCAACGAAGGCTGCGCGTAGAGCTTCTCGCCGGCCAGGATACGCGCGACGTGGCCGCGCGAACCGCCTTCCATCCACTCGATTTCGAAGGGGTAATCGACCCGCGCGAAGGCGACGAAGAGGTATCCCAGCAGCGCGAGGCACGCCGCCAGCAGAGCCAGGCGGCGTGCGAGCCTGCCCAGGGCTTTCCAGCCATTGCGCGTCATCGCGAAATCCGAGAATAGGCGAAACAAGATTCCATGGAACGCCCGACTCCATTCGCAGCCGCGATCAGTTCGCTGCCTCAGGTTGCACGCGAAGCTGATCGAGTCGTTTCCGGACCACGCGCGAGCCGGGCTGCAAGCGCAGGGCTTCGCGGTAGTGGCGGGCTGCACGTCTTCGCTG
>JAFDEI010000102.1 GCA_019310425.1 Deltaproteobacteria bacterium
GCGCTTCCTGCACTGCTCGCCCACCACCGTCATGACCCACGCCGCCCGCCTCGGCCGGCACGCGTTGCTGATTCTCGAGTCTCATCGTCCGCAAGGTGCTCCCAACGAGCCGATTGTCATCGACGGCTTCGAGAGCTTCGCCTTCAGCCAGTACTACCCCCTCCACCTGAATCTCGTGGTCGGCGCTGAGAGCCACTTCGTCTACGCGTTCAGCGAGTCCGAGCTGCGTCGGAAGGGCCGAATGCGCCCACCTCAGAGGCGAAAGTGTGCCGAGGAAGAAGCCCGCGTGGGACGCCCGGACCCGAAGGCGATTGAAAAGGGCATGACGGAGGCCGTAGCCCTGGTGGTGTCTCCAGGAGAACGGGCCTGTATTCGCTCGGATGGGCACCACGCGTATCCTCGAGCTCTGAAGCGACTGCGCGACCGAACCTTCGCCCACGAGGTGACATCCTCGAAGGCCGCCCGGACCCCCAGTAATCCGCTCTTTCCGGTGAATCGGCAGGACTTGATGCTGCGCCACTCGGGAGCGAATCACCGGCGCGAGACGATCGCATTTTCGAAGTCGCGCGCGGGTGTGATCGAACGCGCGG
Organism: Deltaproteobacteria bacterium; assembly: GCA_019310425.1. Taxonomy (GTDB): domain Bacteria; phylum Myxococcota_A; class UBA9160; order UBA9160; family SMWR01; genus JAFDEI01. The sequence continues at coordinate 591 of JAFDEI010000102.1, forward strand.
CGCTCCAATGGGTGTTCATGAACTGGATGAAGTCGTTCTCGGAGAGGAAGCGCGACGCAACGCCCGCACAGCGATTGGGACTGACCGATCGCAAGTGGACGGTGCAGGACTTCCTACATGAGCGGCTGTTTGCGAGCCGGGTGAGGTTGCCCGGGATCTGGCGTGCGTACTACGAACGGCGGATCAAGACGCGCCGCTTGCCGCAATCGAAGCTGCATCAACTCCGATACGCGTTCTAGCGGGCATCGAGACCGAGAGAAGTTGGTCAGAAACCCCGACCGATCCGGAGTCACTACCAACATTCTTTGGGGCACAACCCTAGAAGACATAGCGACGCATCGAGACATTCATCAGGAAGCCGAGTGCCGCGAGCGAGGTCACGAGTGCCGAGCCGCCATACGAGAACAACGGCAGCGGGACGCCGATCACCGGTGCAAGGCCGAGCACCATCGCGACGTTCAGGGCCGCGGGCCAGAAGAGGACGCCGACGATGCCCACTGCGAGCATGGCACCAAAGCTGTCCTTGGAATGGCGCGCAATCACCAGGCCCCAGAGCAGCAGGAAGAGATAGACCGACAGCGTCACAACCGCACCGATGAAGCCCCACTCCTCCGCGAGCACCGAGAATGCGAAGTCGGTGTGCTGGGTCGGGAGAAAACGCAGCTGAGTCTGTGTGCCGTCGAGGTAGCCCGAACCCAGCAGGCCGCCCGAGCCAACCGCGATGCGGCTCTGGATCGCCTGGTAGCCCGACGCCAGGGGGTCGCGGCCCGGGTCGATGACATCGAGGATGCGCCGCTGCTGGTATGGCTCGAGCACGAACATCCACAGACTGATCAGCGCCATCACGGCCGCCATCGCGATTCCAGCCCAGGTCTTCCACGAAATCCTCACGAACGCGAAGTAGGTCGATCCGATCAACAGCGTGAGCAACGCGACGCCCATGTCGCGTTGCAGCACGATCAGGCCAACCGGCAGAGCGATGATGAGTGCGGGCCGCGCAAGCTGAGCGAGGCTCCGAATCTCACCGGGTGGATTGCGGTGGAAGTAACGCGACAACGCGAGGATCAGGCCGACCTTCGCGAACTCCGATGGTTGGAGGCGGCCGTCGAACAGCCACGCCTGGCTGCCGCGGGTGACCGGCGCAAAAACCAGCGTCGCGGCGAGCAGCAGCAGACATGCCCCGAACACCGGCAACGCCAGCCGTTCGTAGTGTCGATAGTCGATCACGACGATCACGAAGAACGCGATCGTTCCGAGGCCGACCGCAAAAATCTGCCGCCGCACCTCTTCGGCGAGGCCCGACACCGCGTGCGTAGCAGAGTTCAAGTTCACGAGTCCCATGATGACCAGGACCGTAATCAGCCCGAGCAACGCCCAGTCGAAATTCTGGAGCAGGCGTCGATCAATTCCGCGCACGGTCGCCTCCGCTCGCCGTATCGACGACTTCGGACATCGCCTCCTCGCCTGCGGGTCCGCTCCCGCTTCCCGCTTCGCTCTCGAGCACTTCCACTGCCGGCGCCGCCTCGACCCTGCCGGCGAAGTACCTGGCGAGCACCTTCTGGGTGATGGGCGCGGCGACGCGCGCGCCGCCACCGCCGTGCTCGACCAGCGCAGCCACGACGATCTCGGGCGCTTCGACCGGCGCGAATCCGACGAACCAGGCGTGGTCGCGGAAGCGGATCGGAATCTCGTCATCCTTCAGATTCTCGACATGCTTGAGGCGGACCACCTGAACCGTCCCGGTCTTGCCTGCGACACGAATGCCCGGGACACGCGCTCGGCGCGCTGTTCCGCCCTCCTCCCCGACGACCGACTCGAGAGCGTCGACGATGCGAGCAAGGTGCCTCGCATCGACCGGAACGGTTCCGAGCAATTCGACGGGCGGACCGGGAATCACCACGCCGTCACGATCGATCGTCTGGCGAATGAGACGCGGCCGAAAGATCTTCCCGCCGTTCGCGATCGCCGCGTAGGCAACCGCAACCTGCAGCGGTGTGGTGAGATTGAACCCCTGTCCGATCGCGACGTTCAACGTCTCGCCCTTCATCCAGCTTTCGCGAAAGCGGCGCTTCTTCCACTCACGGGTCGGCACCAGCCCGGCACGCTCCTGGCCGATCGCGATCCCGGTCCGACGCCCGAAGAAGAATGCCTTCGCCATCTCGGCGAGCCGGTCCACGCCGAGCTTGAGGCCGATCTGATAGAAGTAGACATCACACGAATTCTTGATCGCGTCGCGCAGATCCACCGAGCCGTGGCCCTCGCGCTTCCAGCAGTGGAAGGTCCGCCGGCCGAGCTTGAACTTCCCGGGACAGTAGACCGGCTCGTCCGGGTCGATGCCGTGCTGCAGCGCCGCCGCAGCGACGATCGCCTTGTAAATCGAACCGGGCGGGTACTGCCCCGACACCGCGCGATTCTGGATCGGGCGCCATTCGTCATTCGACAGCTGGTTCCAGGTCGCTGTGTCGATACCGCCCGAGAAGTCGTTCGGATCGAACGAGGGCTTCGAGACCAGCGCGAGAACGTCGCCATTGCGGACGTCGAGCGCGACGACGGCGCCGAGTTTGCCCGGCTCGCCGAGCACCTCGGGCAGGAATGCATCTTCCGCCACCTTCTGGAGGTCGCGATCGATCGTGAGCATGATCGTGCCGCCCGGCACCGGAAACTCCTCGTCGAGCACGTCGACGATCCGGCCCGCGACGTCCACCACCAGATTGCGGCCCCCCTTGCGGCCGCGAAGATCCTGCTCGAGCAGCTTTTCGATTCCGGTCTGCCCGATCACCTCGCCGGAACGGTAGTCCTCGAATTCGTCCTGCTCGAGCTGCTTTCCTTGAATCTCTCCAATATATCCAATCAAGTGAGAGGCGAACTCACCCTCGACATAGTGCCGACGGGGCTGGATATCGGTCACCACACCCGGCAGTGCATAGCGGTGCGACTCGACACGAGCGAGTTCGTCGTAGGAGACATCGCGGGCGAGCTTCACGGGCTGGAAGCGACTGCGCCCGCGCGGTGTCCCGATCTTTTCGTCGAGCGCGGCGCTGTCGGCGTCGAGCAGGATCCCGAGTGCCTTCACCGTGCGTTCGCGCTCGCGCAAATCGGTCGGAATGACCTGGATGCCGAACGCGGGCCGGGTCGTCGCAAGTGTCCGCCCCTCGCGGTCGACGATGTCTCCACGCGGAGCCTCGAGCTGCACCGATCGCACCGAGTTCTTCAGCGACAACCGGCCGAACTGCTCACCCTCGATGATTTGAAGCTGAAACAACCGCAGCCCGAAGATGCCGAAGACGACGACCATGAATCCGGCCACGAACGGGATCCGGCTCTCGATGGCCGGGTCGAGTCCGGCGCCGAGGCGACCGCCGCGGATCTCATCGAGCGCCATCAGATAGACCGAACACGCGGCGTGAGCCGCAAGGCTCGCCGCGCTCCCTCGTCATCGCCGAAAGCAGTCGCCACGGCCTCGACCAGGCGGCTGACCGGAAACGCGAACAGCGCATTCAGCAGCGCGTGTGAAAGCAGATCCCTCAGCATCACCAGGTCGAAACCGCCCCCCGCGGTGAAGAAGACGTTGAGGGTCGCAACCCCGAGCGCGTTGAGCGCGGTCAGTCCCACGACGAAGAACGACTGGGGCACCGCTCCTCGCAGGTTCAAGTGGCCGCTTGCAGAGCGTGCGGCGCCGAACGCCAGCAGCCGCAGCAGCGCCTGCTGACCGAGCAGCGAACCCGACAGCAGGTCGGCTGCGAACCCGAGTGTCGCAGCCAGAACGAGCCCGCCGGCCGTGCTGCGCCAGTACAACCCGAGCCCGATCACGACCAGAAAGGCGAGATCGGGCGTGAAACGGGCCGGGACGAAGGTATTGAGCGCACCCTGGAGTACGGGTGCCGCGATACCGATCAGCAGGATCAGCAACGTCCGCTTCACGACGGTGGGCCGGCCGACTCGGACGGCGGCGATTCGTCGCCCACCTGGGTCGAGTAGAGCAGTTCCATCGTCGGCCCGCGACGCAGCATCACGAAGACCTGTTCGAGACGACCGAAATCGACAGCAGGTTGGATCGTCGCGCGACGCATGAGTTGCGTACCGGGGTCGGACACTTCGGAGATCGTCCCGATGAACAGGCCCTTCGGGTAGACCCCTCCGAGCCCCGACGTGATCACGAGGTCGTTCACCCGGACGTCGCTATTGCGAGCAACGAATTCGAACTCGAGTTCGTCGGAGCCGCGCCCGCGCACCGTCCCGCGCGAACGGCTGCGCTGGATCACTCCGTCGACCGAGGTCTGCCGATCGAGGACCAGCATCGCCTTGGCGGAATGCCGCGACGTCGCCGTGACCAGACCGACCAGACCTTTCTCCGAGATCACCGGCATCCCCGACAGCACGCCCCGGTCGCGCCCGCGGTCGACCAGCACCGACCGGAACCAAGGGGACGCGTCCACCCCGACGAGTTCCGCGGGCAGCATCGGAACCTCGTAGTGCTTGCGCATATCGGCGATGCGCTGCAATCGACCACTCGCGACGAGTGCCTCGCGAAGCTGGAGGTTTTCCTCCGACAGACGTGCGACCTCACGCTGAAGCGTGTCATTTTGGAGCTTCACGTGCAGCAGCGAGATATAACCACTCCATGTGTCGCGCACAGCCTCGAACGGCATCGCGACCGCGTCCTGGACGGGCGCCGCGATGTCGAGAAGCGAGCCCAGCCAGGCCGGAAACTCGCGACCGCGCTCGATCACGCCGCGGCGGTCCACGACCATGCTCACGACCGCGATGGCAACCAGACCGGCTACGATCAGGGAAACGGGCAGGCGTCTATCGGATTCGGCCATGGGCCCCGCACAGGGCCGAGCACCTCACGATTGAATCGCCACTTCCTTGAGAAGCGGGATCTCGTCGAGGGTACGCCCGGTACCGATCGCTACAGCGGTGAGGGGATCTTCGGCGAGCATCACCGGCAGACCGGTGGCCTCGCGCAGGAGGTAATCGATGTTTCTCAGCAGTGAACCACCGCCGACGAGCACGATGCCCTTGTCGACGATGTCGGCTGCCAGCTCCGGCGGGGTCCGTTCGAGTGCGATCTTCACGCTCTCGACAACCGCGTTCACGGGCTCGGACAGAGCCTCACACACCTCTTCGGCCTTGATCTCGAGGATCTTCGGAACGCCCGCAACCAGGTCGCGGCCCTTCACTTCCATCGACTCGTTCTCTTCGGTTGGGTAAGCGGTACCGATGTTGATCTTGATCAACTCGGCCGTGCGCTCGCCGATCAGCAGGTTGTACTTCCGCTTGACGTAGTTGATGATCGCTTCGTCCATCTTGTCGCCGCCGACGCGGGTCGAGTTTGCGTAGACGATGCCCGATAGCGAAATGACCGCAACCTCGGTCGTGCCGCCACCGATGTCGATGATCATGTTGCCAGACGGTTCCGTAATTGGAAGCCCCGCACCGATCGCCGCCGCCATCGGCTCTTCGATCAGGTAGACCTCACGCGCGCCGGCCGACATCGCCGACTCACGAACCGCACGTTTCTCGACTTCAGTGATTCCGGACGGAACCGCGATCACGATGCGAGGACGTATCAAGCGCTTGCGGTCGTGAACCTTCGTGATGAAGTAACGCAGCATCGCTTCGGTGATCTCGAAGTCGGCAATGACGCCGTCCTTCATCGGGCGAATCGCGACGATGTTGCCGGGCGTACGCCCGAGCATCTCCTTCGCCTCTCTGCCGACCGCGCGAACCTTGTCCACTCCGCGCGAATTGCGAGTGACCGCAACGACGCTCGGCTCGGAAACCACAATGCCCTTGCCTTTCGCGTACACGACGGTGTTGGCGGTGCCCAGGTCGATGGCGAGGTCATTCGAAAACCAACCGAGGATGGGGTCTAGGATCACGATGGACTCCTGCAAAGAGTTGCTTCTACGGGCCTGGGGAGCGCGATTCGAGGAATTTTCATTCGCGGAAACAGGCCTTGTAAGTGACCGAAATCACAAGATGTTTCGGAATACCGAGACACTCTCGCCATGCTACCAGTCGGTCTGCGGGGGTTCAAGCGGCAAACTTCGTTTTGGCGGCACGACTTGCTGCCTTTCGACCCCGCCCGTAGTCTGCAGCCACTGTTTGGCCGCCCCAGGCGGCCTTTTTGGATTGCGCGGAGATTTCCAGACATGCTCAAGGCAATGCGGGGTAGCCAACGCTGGCTGACCGGCTTCTTCATCGTGGCTCTCGGAGGCGTATTCGTCTTCTTCCTCGTCCCCGGCATGGGGCAGCAGTCCGGGCCCAGCGGCGGCACGCTGATCGAGGTCGGCTCGTATCGCTTCGGCGTGCCCCAATTCGAGGCAGAGCGGGCGCGGCGCGTGGCCCAGTACGAGCAGGCGCTCGGCGACCAGTTCGACGCCAACTTGCTCGGCGACCAGTTGAATGAGATCACCGCCGGGGTCCTGGTCGAGCGCGCGATTCTCGCAGACGAGGCCGGCAAGATCGGCATCGTGGTCGCGAAGGGCGAAATCGAGCGCGCGATCCTGCAATCGCCGAGCTTCCGGGGTGAGGACGGGCGCTTCGACAACGAGGCCTTCGACCGCTTCATCGCCTACGAGTACGGCACCGAGCGCAATTTCATGGTCGACCAACGGCTCTCGATGCTCGCGGGCAAGATGATGCGGCTGATCGGCGAGAGCTCGCGCGTATCGACCGCCGAAGCCCGCGACGCGCTGTTCCAGCGGCTCGAGGAAGTCAAGATCGCGTTCGTCGTGCTCGACAGCAATCGGAACACCGAGGACATCGAGGTCGACGAGGCTCGAATTACCGCCTTCCTGGCTGAGCGGGAGGAGGAGGCCCGGACCCTCTACAGCCAGCGGGCGTCGGTCTACGACGTACCCGAGCAGGTCCGGGCCCGACACGTATTGCTGAAGATCGCCCCCGGCGCCGACGAGGCCGAGACGGCCGAAACCGAGGCCCGCGCTCGCAAGATCCTGAAGCGACTCCAGGAGGGTGAGGATTTCGCCACGGTCGCGACCGAGGTCAGCGACGACCCGGGCTCGAAGAGCTCCGGCGGTGACCTCGGCTTCTTCGGCCGCGGCCAGATGGTCAAGCCCTTCGAAGACGTGGCGTTCTCGCTCGAACCGGGCGAATTGAGCGACGTCGTCCACAGCGACTTCGGCTTTCACGTCATCCGCGTCGAAGAACACAACCTCGCAAAGCAGACCCCCTTCGAGGAGGTGCGCGAAGAACTCGCGAGCGAGCTGGTCGCGAAGGAGACCAGCGTGACCCTGAACCGCGAGGTCGCCGACAAGCTCTCGGCCGCGGTCCGCGCGGGCAGCAGCCTCGAGGATGCCGCGCGCGCCGAAGAACTCACGCTCGAACGCAGCGACTGGCTGAGGCGTCGCCCCGACGGCTACGTCCCGGGTCTCGGTGCCGCTCAGGATCTCATGATCACCGCCTTCGCGCTGTCGCCGGGCCAGAGCTCCGACCGCGTCTACGAGGTCGATTCCAAGCTCGCACTGGTCCAGCTGCTCGAGCGGCAGATACCCGAAGACGTCAACATCGAGCAGGGCGTCGAGCAGGAGCGTGAGCAGCTGAGCCAGCAGAAGCGAACCCTGCTGACCCAGGGTTGGCTGAACGAGCGCCGCAAGGAACTCGCGGACGCGGGGGAACTCGTGGTCGACCTGAGCCTGGTCAACCGGGGGCGCTGAGTCCCAGCGGGGCATCGGCCGCTATGCGGGCTAGACGAACGGATCTCGCCGGCTGCGAATCAGGTTCATGAACTCGGAGCGGGTCTTCGAATCCTGCTCGAATTCACCGCGGATCGAACTCGTGATCGCCGAGGCGTTCTGACTCTGAACGCCGCGCATCATCATGCACAGGTGGATCGATTCGATCACCACCGCCACGCCCTTCGGACGCAACACCTGCTCGAGGGTCTCGGCAACCTGCGTGGTGAGCCGTTCCTGAACCTGCAGCCGCCGCGCAAACATCTCGACCAGGCGCGGAATCTTCGACAGGCCGACCACCTTGCCGTTCGGGATATAGGCCACGTGCACCCGCCCGAAGAACGGCAGCAGATGGTGCTCGCACAGGCTGTAGAAATCGATGTCCTTCACGATGACCATCTCGTCGTAGCTGACGTCGAACAGCGCGTCGTTCAGGATCTCGAGCGGCTCCTGTTCGTAACCCTGCGTGAAGAAGCGCATCGCCTTGGCGACCCGCTCCGGCGTCCGCTCCAGGCCGTTGCGACCGGGATCCTCCCCGATCTCCTTCAACAGCCCCGCGATCAGCGGCTCGATTCCGTCTCGTTTTTCGCTCATGCCATGACTCCATAGACGAAGGAATTCCTGCGCGTCTCTTGAACCCGCACGCGAACGAGCCGAGCACCGGTGCGCTCACCGATCGCAGCAGCGAGCTCGTCGTGAATCACCTGCGCGATGTTCTCCGCAGTCGGAACTCGATCGGCAAACGCGGGATCATCGTTCAGATTGCGGTGCGCGAAGCGCGCCCGAACCCGTTCGTCGAAGATTTCATCGAGAGTGTGGGGTTCGGCGATCCGTCCCGAGAGCGAATCGACCCGCCCGCTCACGGTGACCTCGACCCCGTAGTTGTGACCGTGGCCGTTCGGGTTCGCACACTTGCCGTAGAGCCGCCGGTTCTCGGCGTCCGAGAGCAACGGTTGCACCAGCAGGTGCGCGGCCGGGAATTCGTAACGCCGGGTCAGCGCGATCACGCGCCCACTCCTGCCACGGCCTCGCGCACCTCGACGTAGAGCGTCGAATCCTGCTCGAGCCGGATCCCATCGAACAACCCCTCCGGCAACGCAGCCAGCAATAGCCGGTGGATGACCAGAGCGAAGTTCTCGGGCGTCGGCGCGGCCTTCTCGAAGTACGGCGTGTCGTCATTCAGGTCGCGGTGATCGAAGCGCGCCATGATCTCCGCGTCCAGAACCTCCTGGAGCCGCTTCAGGTCGAGCACCATGCCGGTCACCGGGTCAGGCTCGCCCCGCAGCGTCACCTCGAGTCGGTAGTTGTGCCCGTGCTTCGCAGCCTGCGGGCCGAACAGCCGCTCGTTCTCCTCCGAAGACAGATCCGGACGGCAGTAACGAAGCGAGGTCGAGAATTCGATCGCGCGCGTGATTCGGACCATCGACACCGGCGCAACCCCTTGAAATTCAAAGCGAACTCTTGGATCTTAGCCGGGGCCGGGGGTGCCGCCAACGCCGCAGCTCAGTAGCGGCGGATCAGTCCACGCACGACGCCGCGGACCTGCACGTCCTCCGCGGGCACCACGATCGGCTGGAGTCGCTCGTTCGCGGGCTCGAGCCGGACCCTGGGGCCGTCGCGGTAGAGCTTCTTGAGCGTGACGTCACTACCGGCGATCAGCGCGACCACGGTCTCACCGTCGCGGGCCTCGTCGCGGCTCTCGACGATTACATAGTCGCCGTCACAGATCTGATCCTCGATCATCGAGTCGCCCGCGACACGCAGCGCGTAATGCCTGCCCCGCCCCGCGAGCAGCTCGGGCGGCACGTCGATGGTCTCCTCGACCTCGATCGCCTCGATGGGCTGACCGGCCGCGACCGTACCGAGCAGCGGCAGCGAAGTGAGTCCAGCAGCCGCCGGCTCGGGCTCGACCGGCTCGACCGAACGCGAACGATTCCAAGCCTTCTTCAGCATCCCCTTTTCGACGAGGTGCTGCACGTGCTTGTGGACCGTCGCCACCGACGAGAGACCGAAGGACTCGCCGATCTCTTCGAGGCTCGGCGAGTAGCCCTTCTCGCTGACGAAGCCGCGGATGAAGTCGTAGATCTCGCGCTGCCTTCGCGTGAGTGCCATGGGCCCACCTTCGTGATGTTTTCGCCGAAAGAATGACGAAACCAAGATCGAAGTCAAGGACCGTGCCCAAAGAATGCGTTGTGTTGCGAAGATTGGGCTTGGCCGGCTTCGGATGGGAAAACACTGCTGTGGCTTCCTGAGAGCTCTTCAGGGCCCAGCAGCAGAGCTGAATAGCCGGATTCTTGCGCCAGGCCCAATCTTCGCAACACAACAAAAAGAATGTTGCTGATGAGTTGGAAGCCGCTCCGACTCGAGCCTGCCCGAATGCGCGCTAGAGAGCCTGCCCGCGGAGCTTCTGTTCGGGCCCGGCGCGGTAGAAGCGGCGGAGCTCCGACAGCAGTGCGGGCGTATCGGCACGCGCGGGGAAGCGTCGCGTGAGTGCGTGGCAGTAGCGCAGTGCCGCGCGGTGAGCGGTCCGATAGAGCTCGCGTGTCGCGCTGTCCATTTCCGAAGCCCAGGAGAAGCCGGAGAAGTGGCCGAAGCCATCGCGCCCCTGGAGACGCGCGACGATGTAGCGATCGACCTCACCCTGCAGCTCGAGGGTGAGGCGCGACACCGGCCGGTCGTGCGTGGCGTGCCAGGCGAGGCACAACCAGTGACTGGTCTCCTCGACCACGGCGTCGGGGTCGTCCGCGTCGCGCGGATCGAGATACAGGCCGAGCTGGAGATCGTCCTGGGAATCGACCACCACCAGGCCGGTTCTCGGAGCGTTCTCGGGCAGCCAGCGAAGAGCTTCTGCGGGCGTGACGACGAATTCGGCGGCATGGATTCCGAGATCGAGCCGGTAGATGGCCGTGAGCCAACGCTCGGCCGTGGCGACCGCGCGCTGCAGCGGAATCACTGCCAGGTCCGCAGCGCGCGGCGATCGGGCGGGATCTGGCCCGCGCGCAGGAGACGCCTGCGATCGCGCCTGCTGCCGGTCAGCACGTAACGCTCGTAGAGGCGCAGCAGATCCTCTGAGCAGCCCACCCGCGTGCGATCACCGACCTCCGCGAGTACATCGACGAAGTCGCCGAAGCGCTCGGAGAGCTCGGCATACAGCCCCGGCCAGGTGTCTTCGGACAGCTGCGGCGCGAGGGCGTCGGCGAGCTGCGCGTAGGCGGTGCGCCCGACGTCTCCGTAGTAGTCGATGTCGACGGTGCGGCGGTTCAGGCTGTCGCCGAACCAGCCCGCCACGAACAGCGCGCGGTCGCCGAGGCGCCGCAGTCGCAGTACCCGCTCCGCGCCACGCCGCAACCGCGCGGCGTACAGACTCTCGGCGAGCGTGGCCTCCTCGGCAGCCGCTTCGGACGGGGGCGGGGCGGTGATGCGCGAATCGAGCAGTTCGATCAGATACGCGATCGCCATCGGGCTCGGCTGGACCCGAGTTTCGTCGAGCGCTCCGGCGACGAGTTCCGCAAACAGCGCGCGTGGCGCTGCTCGCTCGATGAGGGGGGTTGCTGTCCGGTCCCGTCCAGTGGCCATGTTCGTGCCTCCCTGCCTTCCGTGGGCCTCCTCTCGCCTCTTCCGAGACTTATCGGTGGCTCCGAACCAGTGGCTTAGGGGCGAAACGGCACTTCGAGCGCAGGAAATGCGCAATTCGCTCGCGGGCCTGGGCCGGTCGCGGGAAATCCCCGGGGGCTCGGCAGAATCATGGTTTTTTTGCGGGGGGCGGCTTGACCCCCGCCGAGGCTGTGCATATACCTTGGCGCTCACTTGGCATTCGGGAAGCCCGAGTGCCAAAATGGCGGAATCGGCAGCACGCCAGAATGGCTTGCTCCCCGACCCGCCGCATCCACCCACGCAATGGCACGCCCCCCTAGATGGGACGCAAGCCGGAGGAATCCGGATTTATGAAGATCCGACCGCTCCAAGACCGAATCCTCGTCAAGCGCATCGCGGAAGAGGAAACCACCAAAGGTGGAATCATCATCCCCGACTCCGCCAAGGAAAAGCCCCAAGAGGGCAAGATCGTCGCCGTCGGCAAAGGCAAGCTCTCCGACGACGGCAAGGTCACCCCGCTCGACGTGAAGAAGGGCGACAAGATCCTCTTCAGCAAGTACGCCGGGACAGAAGTCAACATCGAGGGTGAAGAACACCTCATCATCCGCGAGGACGACGTCCTCGGCGTTGTCGAATAGGAGAATCCAACGAATGGCCAAAGAAATTCGATTTGATCAGGATGCTCGCACGAAGCTCCTGACCGGCGTGAATACGCTCGCGAACGCCGTGCGTGTGACGCTGGGGCCCAAGGGCCGCAACGTCATCATCGAAAAGAGCTTCGGCTCGCCCACGGTCACCAAGGACGGCGTCACCGTCGCCAAGGAGATCGAGTGCGAGGACAAGTTCGAGAACATGGGCGCCCAGATGGTCAAGGAGGTCGCCAGCAAGACCTCGGATGTCGCAGGTGACGGCACCACGACCGCCACCGTGCTCGCCCAGGCGATCTTCCGCGAAGGCAGCAAGATGGTCGTTGCCGGCATGAACCCGATGGAGCTCAAGCGCGGCATCGAGAAGACCGTGAAAGCCATCGTCGCAGACCTCGGCAAGATGTCGAAGGCCACGCGCGACTCCAGCGAGATCGCGCAGATCGGCACCATTTCGGCAAACAACGATGCCGCCATCGGAAAACACATCGCGGATGCGATGGAGAAGGTCGGCAAGGAAGGCGTGATCACGGTCGAAGAGGCGAAGTCGATGGACACGGTCCTCGAAGTCGTCGAGGGCATGCAGTTCGACCGCGGC
>JAFDEI010000275.1 GCA_019310425.1 Deltaproteobacteria bacterium
GAGGCCGATCCGAGCGGGTTGCTCGCAGCCGGGGGCGACCTCGAGCCCGAACGACTGCTGCTCGCCTACGCGATGGGGATCTTTCCATGGTATGACGAGTCACAGCCGATCCTGTGGCACTCGCCCGATCCACGGCTGGTGCTGCTGCCGTCGGAACTCGTCGTTTCACGTTCGATGCGCAAGGTGCTCACGCGCGGCGACTTCGAAGTCCAGCTCGACGGCACCTTCGAGGCGGTAATCCGCGGCTGCGCAGAGACGCCACGCAAGCACGACCCGGGCACCTGGATCACTCGGGACATGGTCGCGGCCTACTGCCGGCTGTTCGAACTCGGTTTCGCGCACTCAGTCGAAGTACGCGCCGACGGAGAGCTCGTGGGGGGCTTGTACGGCGTCTCGCTGGGTGGCTGTTTCTTCGGCGAATCGATGTTTGCACTGCGGACCGATGCCTCGAAGGTGGCGTTCGTGAAGCTGGTCTGTCAGCTCGAGGCCTGGGGCTTCGACCTCGTCGACTGCCAGGTTCACACCGACCACCTCGCGCGTTTCGGTGCGCAACAATGGAGTCGGCGCCGCTTCCTCGTCGAGCTCGAACGCTCGCTCGCCACACCGACGCGGCGCGGTTGCTGGCGCTTCGACGACGACTGAAACTTCCGCGGGGACAACGCGGCTTCGCCCAGCACGCAACGACGCCCCCGATGGAGGAACGACCGCGATGACATCCCCTTCGTTGTTGGACGCGCTGGTATTCTCCAGCATCTGGGTCGCGGCCGCGGCGGGCGCGCTCGCGATGGCATGCTCGCTTGCGATGGGCGTTCCGGCGGCGATTCCCGCGGTAGGGCTCGCGTTTGCGGGAACCCTCGTGGTCTACAACGTCGACCGTCTGCGCGACCTCGAACGCGACCGCGCCACGACCCCGCAGCGCAGCGCGTTCGTCGATCGCCACGGAGGCGGGCTCGCGCTGCTCGCCATCGGCGCCGGGCTGGCCTCGCTCGTCTTCGCGCTGTTCGCCGGGCCGCGCGTCTGGCTGTTGCTCGCGCCGGTGCTCGTCCTGGGCCTGTTCCATCGGCGCATCAAACACCTGACTTTCGGCAAGTCCGCCTACATCACCATCGCTTGGGTCGCGGTGGTCGTCGCCGTACCGGCGGCCATCGACCCCGACGCGACCGCAATCGGCTGGGCGGCCGCGTTCACCGCAAGTGCAATATTGGCCAATGCGATCGCGTGCAACATTCGCGACCGCGAAGTTGTTGCTGCACTACTCGGCGAACGACGAGCGCTATTCGCCGCGCGCGCCTGTGCAGCCGGCGGCTGCCTGCTCGGCCTGGTCGCGCCCGCACCGGCTCGCAGCCTGGTTGCGTTGCCACTCGCAACGCTGCTGGTCCTGCTGCCGTTCCGTCCGAGCGAACGCTACGGCCTGGTGGCGGTCGACGGCGCCCTGCTCGCAGGCGCCCTCGTCGCGGCGGCGTGGTAGACCGGGCGGGAAATCACACCGAAACCTCACCGTCGCGCTCGAGTTCTGCAACGATCGCGACACGATCGGCGTCGAGCGCGGGGGCCGCGTCGCGCGTGGGGGGGTCGACGAAGCCCGAAATCTTGACGGGATTCCCGGCCATCTCGAGTCTGCCGCCGCCTGCGAGTGGCGCGGTCACGACCATGTTGCGCGCGGCAACCTGGGGATCAGCGACCACAGCGGCGACGTCGTTGAGCGGCCCGCTCGGCACACCCGCCTCGAGCAGCCGCTCGATCCAGGCGTCCGCGGGTCGCACCGCGAGCGCCTCCTCGAGCAGATCGGAGAGCTCGGCCGCGTTGCTGCGACGCAGCTCGTTGCTCGCGAAGCGCGGATCGCGCGCGAGCTCCGCCCGCTCCAACGTCTCACACAGCACTGCAAACAGTGCGTCGTTTCCGGCCGCGATCACGATGTGCCCGTGCGCCGTCGCGAGCGCCTCGAAGGGTGCGATCGACGGATGCCGCGACCCCATCGGCCCGGGAACTTCGCCCGTGGCGGCATAGCGCGCGATCGCGTTCTCGAGAGTCGCCACCTGCGCGTCGAGCATCGACACGTCGACCCGACGGCCCTTTCCGCTGCGTTCGCGCTCGAGCAACGCCGCCTGAATACCAACAGCGGTGAACAGACCCGCGGTGATGTCGCCGAGCGAGCTGCCGACGCGCGTCGGCGGGCCGCCCGGGTGGCCCGTCAGGCTCATCACGCCGCCCATCGCCTGCACCACGATGTCGTAGGCGGGGCGCCCCGCGTAGGGGCCGGTCTGCCCGAAACCGGAGGTCGACGCGAGCACGAGCCGAGGATGGCGCTGCGCGAGCGCCTCCCAGCCGTAGCCCAGGCGCTCCATCACACCGGGACGGAAGTTCTCGCAGAGCACGTCGGCACGAGCGAGCAGCTTCTCGAAGACGCTGCGGTCCGCGCCATCCTTCAGATCGAGCGCAATGCTCTGCTTGCCGCGGTTGAGCGACGCGAAGTAAGCGGATTCGCCGTCGACGAACGGCCCGATCCGACGCGCGTCGTCGCCTCCGGGTGCCTCGACCTTGATCACACGCGCACCGAGGTCCGCGAGCACCATCGTGCAGAACGGCCCGGCCAGTACCCGGGTCAGGTCGACGACCAGCAGACCCGCGAGCGGACCGGGAACGGACATGTCGCGAACTCCAGCGGGCCGGAGCACGCCGCGGGGATCAGCCCTTGGCGGCCTCGAGCCGTTGCTTCATGCCTTCGAGCTCGTCACGCAGCGCGGCGGGCAATGAACTGCCGAACTGGTCGTAGTACTCGGAGATCAGCGGCAACTCCGCCAACCAACCGTCGAGGTCGACGTGCAGCAGCTCGTCGAGATCGTCGCGCGAAATCTCGTCGAGACCGTCGACATCGAGCGCGCCTTCGCCCGGGAGGTTTCCGATCGGGCTCTCGAGCGCCTTCGCGGTGCCTTCGCAGCGCTCGAAGACCCATTTGAGCACACGGCCGTTCTCGCCGAAGCCCGGCCACAGGAAATCGCCGGCGGCGCTCTTCCGGAACCAGTTCACGTAGAAGATCTTCGGGAGGTCTGCGCCCTCGCGGCTGCCGATGTCGAGCCAGTGCGCCCAATAATCGCCCATGTTGTAACCGCAGAACGGCAGCATGGCCATCGGGTCGCGTCGCAGCTCACCGACGGTGCCGGCCGCGGCCGCAGTCTTTTCGCTGCTGATGATCGAGCCGAGGAAGGTGCCGTGCTGCCAGTCGCGCGCCTCGTTGACGAGCGGCACCACGGTGGCGCGGCGACCGCCGAACAGGATCGCACTGATCGGCACACCGCTCGGGTCGTTCCATTCGTCGGCGATGACCGGACACTGGCTCGCCGGAGCGGTGAAGCGGGCGTTCGGGTGCGCGGACGGCGTTCCGGTCTCCGGCGTCCAGGCGTTGCCGTGCCAGTCGGTCAGCTCGGCGGGAATCTCCCGCGTCATCTCTTCCCACCAGACGTCGCCGTCGGGCGTGAGCGCACAATTCGTGAACAGCGCGTTGCTTTCGAAGCTCTGCATCGCGTTCGGATTCGACTTCATGCTCGTTCCGGGCGCGACGCCGAAGAAACCCGCCTCGGGGTTGATGGCGTAGAGCCGCCCGTCCTTGCCGAACTTCATCCAGGCGATGTCATCGCCGACGGTCTCGATCTTCCAGCCTTCGATGGTCGGCGTCATCATCGCGAGGTTGGTCTTGCCGCAGGCGCTCGGGAACGCTGCGCAGATGTATTTCGAGTCGCCCGCCGGAGACGTGAGTTTCAAAATGAGCATGTGCTCGGCCATCCAGCCTTCGTCGCGCGCCATCACCGACGCGATCCGCAATGCGAAACACTTCTTGCCGAGCAGCGCATTGCCGCCGTAGCCGGAGCCGAACGACCAGATCTCGCGGGTCTTGGGGAAGTGGACGATGTACTTGTTGTCGGCGTTGCACGGCCACGGCACGTCGGCCTGCCCGGCCGCGAGCGGTGCCCCCACCGAGTGCAGACACGGGACGAAAGCACCCTCGCCGAGTGTTTCGAGCACCTGCTGCCCCATGCGGGTCATGATCCGCATATTGGCGACGACGTACGGCGAGTCGCTGAGCTGGATGCCGATGTGCGCGATCGGCGAACCGACCGGGCCCATGCTGAACGG
>JAFDEI010000103.1 GCA_019310425.1 Deltaproteobacteria bacterium
AAAAGTCTAGAGATCTTCAGCATTGCCTGTTGCCGGTCGGGGCTAGTGTTGTGTCCTGGGACGCGGCACTAGATGCCTCTTTCGAGCTTCCGGACCGTGAAGGTGTCTTCGTCGATGTCCTGGTTGAAGTGGACGTCGTGTGCCTTGATGATGGTCTTGTGGAGGGTCGTCTTGCCCTTCTTCGTGGTCATCTGCATCTCGGTCGCGATCCAGATGCCGTCGATCCGTTCGAGTTTCTTCACTTCGAAGTACTTGAGGCGTTTGCCCTTCTTCACCCAGCTCACCGCGCGGATCACCACGAAGTTGTCCTGGCGGACGAACGACACCGATTTCGTATAGCCGGTTTCCTTGATCTCCTTGTCCGTGTTGGGGATCGCCTCGATCTGCCAGACCTTGTGTCCGTTGATCTCGTCTTCCTTCATGAGCGTGTAGTCGTAGCGGTCGAGATTGCGGTCGGTCATGTCGGAGTAGCTGAAATCCGAGCCCATGAAGCTGCCGCTCTTGTCGCTGGAAGCAATGCGCTTGGTCTTCTTGAGTGCGGGCAGGTAGAGCCACTGGTCATCGTCTTTTTCGTCGTCGTCGAAGTCGTAGGTGAGGAATCCGGTGTCCTTCACGTCCGGCGGCGAAAGAAAGAACATGATCGACTGGCTGTCTTCGCCGAGGTCGCGGCCGAGCGCGCGAATCGTGCGCTCGCGCCGGCTTCCGTTCTTGTCGATCAGGATCATCTCCATGTTCTGGGTGCTGTTGTCGCCGGTGTCACGCGCGTCCACGAGCTCCATGATCTGCCGGCCGGTGAGCGGAACGTCGCCGACGGGCGCTTCGTCTGCGAACGCGAGTGGAGCCGCCAGTGCGAGGACGGTAATCAGCAAGATGCAAGTTGTCGGTCTCACGAGGATGTCTCCATTCTTTGCAGTTCGACTACGCGTGATTCTTCGTGGCGCAGTGTCAACGTGATCAAAGCAGGTGCCAGTATCACATCGCACAGGAACGCCAGAAGGATAGTCAAACCGGTCAATAATCCGAAATAGAAGAGGTTCTGCATCGATGCGAGCATGTAGATGAAGAAGCCGGAGGACAGTACGATCGAGGTGTAGAGCAGGGCCTGTCCGGTCGAGCGGAGGGTCTCGCTGATTCCTTGCGACACGCTGCCCGTCTTCTCGTAGTAGTGGCGGAAGTGGTGCATGAAATGAATGGTGTCGTCCACCGCGAGGCCGATCGCGATGCTGCCCACGAGCAGCGTGAACGCGTCCAGCGGAATACCGGTCCAGCCCATCAGGCCGAGCGTGAAGATGATCGGAGTGAGGTTGGGGATCATGGCGACGAGCCCGATCCGGACCCTCCCGATCAAGAGCACCATCAGCGGTGTGATGATCGCGAAGGCGACCAGGTAGGTCTTTGCCATGCTGATGATCACCGCGTTGATGGTGTCACCCATGATCTTCATGACGCCGGTGAAGGACAGTTCCGCGGTGCCGCCCAGGATCTTGCTGAACTTCCGGTCGATGTCTTCGATGAAGGCCTGGTATTGGATCGCATCGGCCATCGAGACCTTGAGCGTCATGCGCGCCACGCTGAAGCCGCTGTCGACGAGGTCTTCGAGGTCGTCCGATCCGCTGTTCTCGAACAACAGCAGCTCCTGGGCGACGAGCAGCGGGTCGTCCGGAATCTGGTAGAACTCGTCCAGGTTCTCGTTCAGCGCCCGGTTCGTCTCCTTGACGACATCGACGATCGAGACTGTCTTTCCGACCTGCACATCCCCGATCAGCAGTGCTTCGCCGTATTGCCGGATGCTGTCGAGGCGGCGGAGCAGCTCCGGATCCTTGATGCCGTTGTCGCGACCGCTGTCGACCAGTACCTCGAGGAACATCGATCCTCGGAGTTCATCGTTGATCACGTCGTTTGCGATCCGGAAGCGGTTGTCCTTCGGGAACCAGGAGATCGGGTCGTGTGCGAACTCGATCTGGAGAGCACCCAGCACCGCGATCACGATCATTCCGGCGGTTACCAGGGTGATCGATGCAGCGTGCGCGTTGGCGAATTCCCCGGTGCGCATCAGCAACCGTTGTGACGGGCTTCCGTCGCGGGAATCGGAGCGGCTCTCGGGGCGCATCGGGAAGACCGCGAGGAGCGCGGGCAGGAGCACCAGGGTGAACACCAGTGCGATGAGGACGCCGAGGGGCGCGAAGATGCCGAACTCTGCGATCGGGGCGATTTCGGCGACCGAGAACGACAGCAGCCCACCCGCGGTCGTCAGGCTCGTCATCAGGATCGCGAGCCCCGAATGGCCGAGCGCAAACACGATGGCGCTCTCCACGTCGGCGCCCGCACGCCGCTGTTGGTAGAAGATCGCGAGAATGTGAACCGAGTAGCCGACTCCGACCGCGAGCAGGAAGGAGGGCAGGATCTGGGTTGGAATCGTGATGGCGACATCGAGTAGCACCATGATCGCGAGCGTGGTGATCACCGAGAAGACCACCGTGATGACCGGGAGCACCACGCCGGCGAGGCGCCGGAAGAGCACGGCGAGCGCCAGGATGATGATTCCGATCGCGAGGCCGGTGAACAGCAGCATGTCCCGCGTGATCGCATCCTGCATGGCCTCGATCATCGGCGGCGTGCCCGAGAGGAAGATCTCGATCCCGTCACCGTCATGGCGTTCGATCACGGCTTCGATCGCGGCGACGATGGCGGAGTTCTCGGCGGGAGTGATGAATGCGCGGGGCGCGGGATCAGTCGCTTCCGCTGCAGAGGATTCGTCGTCGAAGCCGCCCAGTTCGTCGAAGTCGTCGCCGAGCGAGGAAAACGCATTCGTACGGATCAGGATCGTCGCGAAGCGAGCATCCTCGGAGATCAGGAGATTCGTGTACATCGGGTTGGCGCGGACCAGCCGTTCGATCTCCGCGAGTTCTGCGTCGGTTTCGGGCATCTGCTCGAGCAGGTCACCGACGATCAGCCGGTCGCCTTCGCCGCGGGTGTTGCGTGCATTGACGAGGCTCGAGACGTCCTCGAGGTTCGGGACTTCGTTCTCGATGTCCTGGTGGATCGCGCGCAGCCGTGCGAGGAAGTCGCGGTCGAAGACAGCCTCAGTTCGGATTGCGAGTACGATCTGGTCGTCGCGACCGAACTGGTTGCGAAATTCGTCGTACGTGATTCGGGTCGGATTGTCGGCGTGGAGAAATTCCTCGGTCGAGGTCTCCAACGTGAGCCGCGGGAGTTGCGACGAGAGCGTGCCCACGACGAGCAACACCGCGACGAGGATCTTCCACGCATGCCGAACCGCAAAATGACCCCAGGCCGTCATGAGCCGGTCGATGCGTTGCCTCATGACGCGGCCGCCGGCGATGTCGAGATTCCGTGCAGGATCAGCTCGGCAGTCTGCTCGGCGAACTCCTGTGTGATCTCGTCATTGATTTCTTCGATGTCGTAGAGGCGGCGTACGATCGGCGAACTCAGGAAGAAGAACACACACGAGCCGACCATCGACGGAACCGTGAAGCGTGGATCTACTTCACGAATGGAACCGTCGCGCTGGCCCTCCTCGAGAAGCTCGAGGATCGCGGACAGATTCGGTCGGGCAAAGCGCTCGACGAATTCCTCGACCACATCGGCGTCGGCGAACAGGATCTGTTCGACCATCAGGCGCGGTCCGTACGGGGCCGCGGTGATGGCCTCGACGATGCCGTGGATCAGCGCTCGGATTCGTTCCTCGGTCGACCCTTCGATGGCGACGGCCTGGCGGACGCGCTCGAGCATTTCTTCCGAGATCGAGCCGACCGCCGATCGCAGCAAACCGGTCTTGCCGCCGAAGTGGTAATTGACCAGCCCCGCTTGCACGCCGGCCCGCTCGGCCACCTCTCGAACAGTGACCCGCGGATAGCCCTTCTCGGCCATCAACTCGTGGGCTGCGACGAGTAGCGCTTCGCGCGCCTCACCGGCCCGCGGGCTGGTGGGCCGGCCGGGGCGTCGGTGAGGCTTTCGTTCTCGAGGTGTCATTTATTTAATTATACGTTTAAATATTTAAATCACCAGGCTTGGTACCAGGCGCTACTTGACCTGTTCAGGCGAGAACCACAACTTGGGGGTGTCGCGAGGCAGCGTCGGGCGTTTTCAATGCATCCGACGGGCCCGGGGGGCGCGATTTGACGACCCGAATACGATCTGGGAGTGCGCGCGCAATCGCGCTGTTCGCGCTCCTCCTCGTGCTGCTGCCGGGCCCGGCCGGAGCCGATGAGGAGAAACCACCCGGTGGCTTTGCGACCGCGGGATCGCTTCTCTGCACGCTGGTCTACAGCCCGGTCAAACTCGTCTACGCGGCCAGCGGTCTGTTGGTGGGCAGCATGGCCTGGGTGTGGTCGTTCGGCAGCGATCGCGTGTCGCGTCCGATCTACCGGGCGGCACTGAAGGGCGACTACGTGGTGCTGCCCGAGCACCTCACGGGAGCCCGGAAGCTGGAGTTCAGGGGAAGCTTGAGACGACGGTCACGCCATTAATCGGCGTCGAGGTGCGCGTTGCAGTTCAACGTGGCGACCACCCACGGTGGTGTGCCGTCGACGATCGTGACCGAGGTATTTTCGAAGTGCCGCGGTGGGACCAGGTCTCCCCGCAGGCTGAAGTGGTGACGCGCGAGCGAAACGCATACCAGCCCGTGCGTTACGACTGCGAGGTTTCCCGTCGTGGCCGTGGCGACATCGGCGACGAACTCCCAGGCCCGTGTGACCCGCGCATCGAAGGTCGCCCAGCTTTCGCCGTTCGGCGGGCTGAAGTCGGCTGCGAATAGATCACCCTCGAGGTCGCTGTAGGCGGTGCCGCGAACATCCCCGAAATTTCGCTCCTGGAGCAACGGGTCGTGGCTGACCGCTGCGCCGGTCGCGATTTCGAGTCGCTGGGCGGTCATCATGGCCCGTGGCAGATCACTCGACAGGATCTGCTCGATGCCGCTGTTCTCGAGCCGGCGCGCGAGACGCTCGGCCTGCTCGATGCCGCGCGCGGACAGCGGCGTTTCCGGGGTCTGGACGATCCGGGCCGCATTGCTCGGCGTTTCGCCGTGGCGGATGACGAAGATCTTCACCCGCCGCCGCCTAGGCGCTCACGCAGCGGTTGCGCAGACTGCCGATGCCCTCGATCGAACTCTCGATCAGATCCGAAGGCTGGAGGTAGCGTCGCCGCGTGGAACCCACGCCTGCGGGCGTGCCCGTGAAGATCAGGTCGCCGGGCACCAGCGTGCAATAGCGAGACAAGAATGCGATGAGCTCGGCGACGGAAAAGACCATGTTGCTGGTGCGTCCGTCCTGCATGCGCTCGCCAGAGACTGTACAGCTGAGACCGAGATCGTTCGGGTCCGCGAAGGCATCGAGCGAAACCACCGCCGGGCCGATCGGTCCGAAGGTATTCGCCGATTTCCCCAGCGAGAACTGCGGTGGCTTGCCGGCGAACTGCATGCGGCGGTCGGAGATATCCTGACCGGCGCAATAGCCTGCGACCGAGTCGAAAGCTCTGGCCTCGGGAATCGCGGTGCCGCCACGTCCGATCACGACGACGAGTTCGACCTCCCAGTCGACGCGGTCCGAGGTGAGGATCACGTCGGCGGTCGGGCCGACGAGGCAGTTCGGAAACTTCGTGAACACCAACGGCTGCTCCGGGATCGGGAGGTCGGCTTCGGCTGCGTGGTCGCGGTAATTCAGTCCGATCCCGAAGACCTTCTGCGGCCGTGGGACGCACGCCAGAAGCGAACTCTCGTCCAGCGGGGCGTCACCGTCGTCGGGGTCGAGGGAAGCCGCCCAGTCCGCGAATTCGCCCCAGCGGGCGAGCAGGTCCATCGGGTCCGTGCCGAAGCGGCCGTCCGAGCGCCGCTCGACATCGATCAGACGCTTGCCGTGAATCAGGCTCGCCCGTCCGTTCGAGTTCGCGAGGTGCAGCTCCATGGATTCCCCAGATCGCGCGTGCGGCGAAACAGCCGGCTCAGAGACGCGGAAGGTCGTCGACCAACTGTTGGAAGATCGTGCTGACGGCGTCCTGGTAGGCCGTGATCGACCTGCCGATGTCGTCGCCGGCAACCGCGCGCTCTTCGGAGTAGTTCTTCTGGAGCAGGAGTTCGTTCCCCTTCGCTCGGAGCAGGGCGAATTCGATCTCGACGGCGATGCGCGGTGCGCCGCTGCCGGTGTGACGCTCCAGTCGAACGAGCCGGCCCTTCAGCGTGAAGTCCGAATCTACGTGAATACCGGGCGTGACGACAACCTTCGCTGCGCCCGCCGCGCGCAGGCTCTGGGCCAGCTGATCTTGGAGCATCAAGCCGGGTGGGTTGGCCCAGAAGTGGTAGTTGTATTGCCCGATCACATTCGGGAGGCTTGCATCTCGGTACAGCATGCGCCGTCCCTGTGCGATTGCCTCGACGCGCAGGCGGTCGACCTCGAGAACACCGGGAAGTGCGGGGCTCGGGAGTTCCGCCGGCGCGGCGATGTCCAGACGGTAGAAGTGATCGCGCGGTGCCGGGCCGGAGGCACAGCCGATCCAGCCGATGACGAGCAGCATCAAGAGCGCGGCCAGGCGCCCGCGAGTCGAGGCCATCATTTCGACCCTCCCGGTGCGCCCGCGGATTCGCGGCGGCGCAGGATCAGGCTCGGATCCTCCCGGATCTGCTGGCTGAATTCGTTCATGTGGCGCATGGTGGACTCGAGGTTGATGGCGATCGCTTCGGTGTGGCGCGAAAGGGCTTCGAGCGACTCGTGGAGGTCGGTCACGGATGCGCCCAGGTCGTCCTTGTTCGACTCGATCAGCTGGTCGACCTGATCGATCAGGTCTCCGACCTTTACGATCGCGCCGTCCAGCTTCTCGCGCGTGCTCCCCAGCCCGCTCGTGAGCCCCTGCACTTCCTCGCTCACATCTTCGAGGTTTCGCAGGATCGCACCCACCCGACTGGTGTTCTCCCCGCTGAGCAGCAGGTTGACCTGGTCCATCGTTTCCTTCAGATCTCCGACGATCGTCTCGATCTGCGGCTTCAGTGTCGTTTCGAGGAACCGATTGAAGCCGGCCGCGGTATCGGTCAGCTCCGCCATCAGGTTGGAGGCTTCGAGGCTCTGGATCTCGTCGCCGGGTTCGAGATTGGTCTTCGATCGACCGCGCCGGATGTTGAGCACGTTCGTCGAGAGCAGGCCGGCAGCCGTGATTTCGGCCTGGCTGTCGTCGGGAATCTGCCAGCCCGACTTCACGCTGATTTCGAGCAGGAACATCTTTTCCGCGCCGTCCTCGGCACGCTCGATCGATTCGATCTTGCCGATCTGGAAGCCGTTCAAATAGACCTGCGTCCCGCCCGCGGACAGGCCGAGAACCGAGTCGTATCGCGTCAGGTAGGTGTCCGTCGAACCGGTGTTGCCGGCCAGCGTGGCGATCCAGAGAATCAGGCCCGCGACCATGGCGATCACGAAGACGCCGACAACGACGTAGTTGCGCTGATCGTTCTTCATTGATTCAGGCTTCCTCGTTCGAATCAAACATTCTGTTTATCTCCAACCAGGCGCCGAATGTATTCCTCGGCATCGAGTTCTTCTTCTTCGAAGCGCCGAGTCAGCAGCGCCTGAATACGATCGTTCTTGCTGTTGCGGACCTCGTCCACCGTGCCGATCGCGAGGATCTTCCCGCGGTCGAGCACCGTGATGCGGTCTGCAATCCGAAAGGCGCTTTCGAGCTCGTGGGTGACGACGACGATCGTCATGCCCATCGCATCGCGCAGTCGAAGGATCAGCTCGTCGAGCGCGGAGGACACCACGGGGTCGAGGCCGGCCGAGGGCTCGTCGCAGAACAGGAGCGTCGGATCCATGACGATTGCGCGAGCGAGCGCGGCCCGCTTGATCATCCCGCCCGAGAGCTCCGCCGGCATCAGGGTCTCGGCGATCGCGAGGTCGACGACCTCGAGCTTCATCCGAACCATGATCTCCATCGTGGTTTGGTCGAGTTTCGTGTGCTCGCGTAGCGGCAACATCACGTTCTCGCCCACGGTCATCGAGCTGAACAGCGCACCACCCTGGAAAGCCACGCCGAGTTTGCGGCAGAAGGCGTAGAATTCGTAGTCGCTCATGTCGTCGACTTCCCGCCCGAGCAGCTCGATCGTTCCGGAGGTCTTGCGCTCGAGCCGGATCAGGTGGCGCAGCAGCGTGCTCTTGCCGGATCCACTACCCCCCATGATCACCATGATCTCACCGCGGCGAATGTCCATGTCGATGCCGTCGAGGATCTTGCGATCGCCGTAGTGGGTGACGAGGTCGCGCACCCCAATCACGATGTCCGCGTCGTCTGATCGTTCCGCTGCTGCGGGCGTGGCCTCGGACATGCTAACGGGTCGCCGCGAACACGAAGACCATGTCCGTGAGTACGATGGCGGAGATGCCGTGGACCACCGCGGCCGTCGTCACGCGCCCCACCCCTTCGGCGCCGCCCGTTACCGAGCTGCCGTCGACGATGCCCACGATCGTAATCAGAACGCCGAAGATCGCGCTCTTCGAGACCCCGTGGAGTACGTCGTCCACGCTGATCGCGGCGAGCGTCTGGTCGATGTACGCGGCCATCGTGATGTCGATTTCAGGCGCGATGTAGAGGCCCGCTCCCAACAGCGCGACGAAGTCGGCCATTATCACGAGTGTGGGGACCATCACCGCCATCGCGAGCATCGCGGGAACCACGAGGAAGCGGACCGGGTCGATTCCCATCGAGCGCAATGCGTCGATCTCCTGGCTGATGGTCATCGTCGCGAGGCGCGCGGCCAGCGCCGAGCCCGATCGTCCGGCCACCAGGATGCCGGTGATCAGCGGAGCGAACTCGCGGGTGATCCCGAGCGCAACCCCCAGAACGACCTGGTGCTCCGCGCCGAACGACTTGAGGGCGTGGATTCCCTGGAGCGCGAGCATGATGCCGATGGTCATCGACAGGATCGCGATGATGGGAATCGCGCGGATGCCGGCTTCCATTGCTTCGGCGAAGATCGGTGCCATCCGCACGCGCTGCTGCCGAGCCCGCCCCATGAAGAGCCAGTAGAAAGTCTGCCAGAAGAGGGTCGCGCCGTAGCCGAATTGCTCGACGCCACGCACGGTGCTGCGGCCGACTTCCTCGAAGAACTCGACCGCTCTGCCGTTCGGCCGATCAGGTGCTGCCATCGAGCCCCTCGGCGAGCGTCGCGTGGATCACGAAGACCCGGTCGAGCCGCGCGAGTTCGAGAACCCGTAGCGCGGCTGGGTTGACCGCCACCAGTGCGAAGGAGGACCCCTGCGTCTTCGCGCGTTGGAACCCCTCGACCAGGCTCGCGACGCCGGAACTGTCGATGTAGGTCACGCCGGACATGTCGATGAAGACGTTCTTGCCCATGTCGATGCCATCCAGCAGCACTTCGCGAGCCTTCGGGGAATGCTCCAGGTCGACTTCCCCCTCGAACGCGATGACCAGCGCCCCCTGCTCCTCTCTTGTCGTGTGCTGCATTCGAACTCCTCGTTCAGTGTCCGGTCATTCGATTCGCTTGGTCATTCTTAACAGATTCCCGGCTCCTCCGGGTCGGGGAAGGAAATCTGCCTGGTCCATCAATTCGCGGATGAAGTGGGTTCCAAGGCCACCCGGTCGGATATCGTCCAGGTCCCGGCCTTTTACCTTCTCCGTGTCGATCAGCGGCGCCCGGTCGAGCAGCTCGAAGATCAGATTCTCGCCTTCCCGGTCGATCCGGAGTTCGATCTCGCCATCGGGGTCGTCCTTGTAGGCGTGCCGGATGATGTTCTGGCAGGCTTCGTCGATCACGAGCACGATGTCCGCGGTCGGCGTTTTGCTGCAGCCGCTGGCTTCCACGCAGGCGCGGACTGCAGCCCGCATCCGGCACAGCTCGTCGGAACGGGCCCGAATGGTGAAATTCAGGACTCGACCCTCGCTGCCGACCAGCATCAATCGGCCGGGCCCAGGTCGGCGACAACCAATAAAGTGAGATCGTCGCGCAACTCGAGCTCGCCGACGTCGTCGATGATTGCGTCGACGCGCTCGTTCACGGGCTTGTGTGTGAATTTCTCGATCATCTTCTTCAAACCGTCGGGGCCGAGCTGTTCGCCGGATTCGCAGGTGGCCTCGGTCAGGCCGTCCGAGAAGACGTAGAGCGAACCGCCGGAAAGCGCGATCTTGAATTCGGGGAATTCGGTCCCGGTGAGAATTCCGAGTGGCGGTGCTTCGGCCGCGTGCGAGCTGTAGCTGCCGTCGGGATGATGGCAGAGCAGCGGCTCGTGGCCCGCGTTTGCGGCGCTCACGCTGCCGCTCTCCGGGTCGTAGATCGCCGCCATCATCGTCACGAACATCCCTCGCGTGGCAGTCTCGCAGATCTCCTCGTTGAGCGCGTGCAGCAGCGCGCCGGGGCTATCCACGGTCTTTGCGAGGCAACGGTAGAGGCTTGCGGTCTTCGCCATCAGCATCGCGGCGTTCATGCCCTTGCCGCTGACGTCGCCGAGACAGAACGCGATCCGGCCGTTCGGCAGCGGCAGGATGTCGAAGAAGTCGCCCGAGACGGTACGAGCCGGAATGTTCACGCCGCAGACGGGGAAGGGCTGCGGGCGTGGCGAGGGCAGCAGGTTGCGCTGGATCTCGGCCGCGAGTTCGAGTTCGCGGCGGACCCGCTCGTGCTCGACCAGTGACGCCGCCATCCGCGCGTTCGCGATCGACAGTGCCGCGGATGAAGTCAGCACTTCGAGTGGGTGGATGTCGCTTTCGTCGAAGCAGCGGTTTTCGTTCGTGAGTTTGTTGAGCAGCTCGATTGCGCCGAGCGGTTCGTCGGAGAAACTCATCGGTGCGCACAGCAGGGAACGTGTCTCGAAGCCGGATTCCTCATCGACCGAGACGCTGAAGTTCGGGTCGCTGCTCACGTCGAGAACGGTCTGGCAGACGTTCTCGCGGATGCTGCGGCCGATGATGCCCGTGTCGATCCCGAGCCGCATGCCGGTGATCGGGTTTGGGCCGACCGAGGCCATGCACTCGAGATGGCTTCCGCTCTCGTCGATCAGCCACAGCGATCCGGCTTCGGCGTGAAGGTGCTCGGCGATCATCGCGAGTGCTCGCTTGAGGGTCGCCTCGATCTCGAGCGTGTCGGCGAAGGCGCGGGTCATTTCCGCGAGCAGCTCGAACGCGCTCGCGAGCTCTTCACTCTGCTGGAAAGGAGTGGCTGTCCTGGAATTCATACCGGAATATTGCAGCCACCGGTCCATCCCGGGGCTCCCATGGTCGGTAGTGTACCATCGTTCGTCCCCCTCCTGGCTGCGTATTGGCCGCAAAGCGGCCAAAGCTTCCGCGTCGTTGCGCGAAACACTTCGTGTTTCATCGTCCTAGCTGCGTTTTGGCCGCTGTGCGGCCAAAGCTTCCGCGTCGTCGCGCAAAACACTTCGTGTTTCACGCTCCTAGCCGTTCGGGGGTGCCAGTACGAAGCCCAGGAGCGGGCAGAGCTGCCGGCCGTTGATCAGCGTGAAGGGCTGCCGGCCGGCCGGCCGGAACTCCATCGAGGAATTGCCGGGGGCTTCGAGCCCCTGGCATTCGGGAGAGTTCGGGATCACCGCGATCAGGTCACCGGTCCCGGTAATTTCGACTTGAGCGGCCTGCGGGAAGCGGCCGCGGATCAGCACCAGTTCCTCGTCGAGGTACACCCGTTCGCGCAATTCGGCGCGCGAGCGCGGGATCATGCTCGCGCTCTGGCGCCGCGGCCGACGGTCGCGCCACTGAGCGAGAGAGAGAACCCCGACCGGATCACATTTCTGGTCGCCGGCCTGGAAGCGGCCGAAGCGGCCCCCGCTGTTCGAATAGGTCACGGCCTGCTCGTCCGCGAACAGGCTGCGACAGGCTTCGTCGTTCGGAACGAAGAAGCGGGTCTCGCGCCCCCCCGCCTGGGACGTCAGGTCGAGCCAGTCGCCGCGCTCAGCGACGAGCTCGACCTGGGCCGATGCGCGCGCGCCGGGAATGCCGCTCTGGACCACGAGCTCGTCGGTCGTGCAGGCGAGCGCGACACAGCCCGCGACGATGACGGTGAGCCGAGTGCTCACGTTCTGGCGTCGTCGGATCACGGCACATCCTCCTTTCGCATGATCTTACACTCGCTCCTGTCGCCGTTCTAGCCGCTGCGTTTTGGCCGCTGTGCGGCCAAAGCTTCCGCCCGGCGTCTGCTCTGATCGTGCGGGTCCTCGCCTGATCCGCCGCGGCTTCTCCGGGCGGATCAGGGAAGCGCGCCGGCGAGCCGCTCCGCGGTGCGGCGCAACGCGTCGTCGTCCCCGCGCACGCGCGAGTGCAACGCGAACGGCACCCCCTCGTTTCGCGGGAGCAGGTGCATGTGGTAATGGAAGACAGTCTGACCCGCGGCGGCGCCGTTGAGCTGGAACACGCCCAGGCCGTCGGGCGCGAGCGTCGCGCGAATCGCCGCGGCGACACGCAGGGAGGTCGCCGATACCGCGCTGAGCGTCTCGGAGTCCATCCCGAACAGGTCAGTCGCGTGGCGCTTCGGGATGATCAATGTGTGGCCTTCGGCCACCGGGAAGAGATCCATGAAGGCGAGGGTGCGGTCGTCCTCGCAGACCTTGAAGCATGGCAGCGCGCCGCTCACGATTCCGCAGAAGATACAATCCCCGTGATGCCCCACGTCGGTCAGCCTCCGCTATGCCTGCGTCTGTCGTGTCGGATTCTACCCGCTGCGATTCTAAGGCGCAGCGCTTCGAAACCCTGCTATCACTCCATTCAACAGTTCGTGGACGGGAAATCCGGAGAGGATGCGATGCACGCGCAGGGTTCGCTCGGAACGCCGGTCGGCAGATCACCCGCTCGCCATTTCGTATGGGCGCTCCTCGTGTCGGTGGGGCTGCTCGCAGCCTGTCAGGCTCGCTCGCCGCTGCAGATCCGGCCGGGCCCGGTGGTCGAATCGAACCAGGATGCGAAGACCAGTGAGGCGATGAGGCTGGTCGCAGTGGTCCCGTTTCAGCCGCGTCTACCCACCGGTCGCTCGATCGGCAACACCGCGAAAGTGACCTGGGACAGCGCCGCGCTGGTGTCGAGCTATTTAGCGCCGCGCTGGTGTCGAGCTATTTCACGGATGCACTGGTTGTACGCGGTGTCAACGTGATTTCGCCGAGCGACCTCGAAGGAGCCTTCGCGAACCAGGGCGACGTGGTGCCCCGCCTGAACCCGCGCGCCACGGCCGAGAAGGCCAAGCAGGATTTCGGTGCGACCGCGGTCGTGCTCGGGATGGTGACGCGCTGGCGCGAGCGCGAAGGCTCGGGTGCAGGGGCCAAACAGCCTGCGAGCATTGCCTTCGAAATTTCGCTCCACGAGGCTCCCTCCGGCCGACGTCTCTGGACCGGGCGGTTTGACGAGACTCAGAAGTCGATCACCGAGTCGATCTTTCGCGCGCGCCAGTATCCCGGTGGTGGGACGCGCTGGCTTTCCGCCGAGGAGTTCGCGCGCTGGGGAGCCGAGGAAGTCGCGAAGTCGATGACGCAGCGGCCCTGATCGTCGGCTGCGCCGCGCTCGAGCGCAGCCCCAGCTGAACGTCGTCGAATCGCCCAGGAAGATCAGGAGCCGGGTTCTCACGCTGCCTGTCTTGCTAGTCGGCCTTGGAAGCGAAACGCCCGAAGCTGAGCTGTAACTCGACCCAGGGGGCGATCGCGGAGTCGACCTCCATTGCGAAAGCTGCATGAAATATCTCGGTCGGATGTACGAGATCCCTCATGAGCTTCGAGGATTCGTACTCGTTCGTCATCTCGAACAGCAGCCCAGCACCATCCACCAATGCCGGCTCATCGATCATATCGAGGTGGAGATTCTTACCGAACTCGGCCAACACCTGCTGCTGCGGTCCCAAGGTTCCCGGAGTCACCCTCCCGTTGAGATTATTCATGTGTGGGGGGATCAAGATGAGGAGTTGGGCGCCCCGCTGCCGGGTCGCCTCGCGGACGCGCTCCAACACGTCCCGGAACTCCACGAGAGTCAACCGCGGCCGGTTCGGAGTCGTGCTCGGCGGGTACTCCCTTCCGAAAAGGGACCGACTGATGAGCCGTGCCGTGTAGCTCCAGTGGAGCTGCTGGCTGGGCTGTTCCGCGTCCCAGCGCTGGAACCGCTCAAAATCGGAAATGCCCTGCCAGGGCAATGAATCGGTGAAGCCGAAGCTGCCCACGACCACAAGGTCTGGCTGGTAGTCAAATCCTTCGGCTTCCAGATAGCGCAAACCCTGCAAGATCCCGTACGCAGGAACGCCCGCGTTGATAATCGTCACCGACATGTCCGGGAATCGCTCCTGGAGGGCTCGCCCGGTCAGCTCTGTATAGGTCTCTTCGTGAGGCACCCCCCAACCGAAAGTCACCGAGTCGCCAATGAACAGGATCCGTAACTCATTGGAAGCCTTTGTCGCGGGAATCTCGACAGCGCTTCGGAGCCTCTGGCTGTTCGAGACGATTCCGGGGAAGACGAAGTGGTCCTCTGCGAATCGTACATTCTTCCGAAGACGCCAGATGAGCTCAGGGTCGGCCTCAAAGGCCGTCTGGTTATCGCGTAGGCTGAGCACTTCCGCACCAATTTCTACCGGCAGTGGGAAGCGAACGAAGGTTCGAATGAAGAGTTCGGTGACGACGAGTGTCACCAGAACAGAACCCAGCAGCATGGCGACCCAGAAGAGGAAGAAGCGACGACTCGTGAGACCGGACGATCTGCCATCAGGGGGGCTGCCGCTGGAGCGCTCCGGGTCTGAAGATTCCATGAAATCGCCGATGTCCTGATCAAGACGGTTGGCCGCAGAGATGACCGAGTGCACACGAACCTCGGGTTCGCAACGCTAGCCCAACTGGAGGCCGGATCGAGCCGGCGCGAGTTGGGATCACGCTTTCAATGCGGCCCTTAGATAGCCGGCTCATGGTTGCGACGAACGTGGCCGCGACCCGGGAGCCTATTCATACCCGTCTCAGAATCGTGCGGAAGGTGAGGTTGAGGCGAGGGTCCGCGGGACACGCGGTTTTTGGAACGGCATGTTTCCAGGCGCTTTGTGTCGCTCCGGCCATCAGGATCAGCGACCCGTGGCCCGGAAGCAGCTCCAGCGTGTCGAGTTCAGGTCGCGTGCGATGCCGCAGCAGGAAGCGGCGCGTTCCACCGAAGCTAAGCGACGCGATCGTCGGCTCTTCGCCGAGTTCCGGCTCGTCGTCGCTGTGCCAGCCGATGCTGTCCCGTCCATCCCGATAGAGGTTCAAGAGTACGCTGTTGAAGCGGCAACCCATAGTGCGCTCCAGGCGGTTCCGAATATCGCCAAGGGCCGGAAACCAGGGCTTCGGCTCGAGCCGCAGGCCCGAGTACGCATAGGTTGCGCCCGGGTCGCCATACCAGGCCGAAAGTCGCGGTGCGACGACATTGCGGCCGAAGATCTTCAGGGTCTGTTGCTCGAGTTCGGCTGACGTGATCAACTTCACGGCGAGCGCATCGGCCTCGCTCTCGGTGTAGAAGTGCGGGGTGAATTCGATGTCGGCATCGGGCGCATCGATTCGCGTGCAGCCGGCCGCCGCGCCCCGAGTCAACGTGGTTCCCACGGA
>JAFDEI010000276.1 GCA_019310425.1 Deltaproteobacteria bacterium
ATCGAAAAAGCCCGGAGCGTGCTGGGCTTCGAACCGCAGTACGACTTCCGCAGCGGACACGCCCAGACCTTCGAGTGGTTCATGTCGCAGCATCTCGACAAGACGGAAGAGGCGCCAATGGACCCGCTCTGGTTCGCGAGCTACGACTTCGACTATGAAGCGAAACTCGCCCAACAGATCCGCACTGCGGCCAAGACGGAGGAATAGCCATGCTCGGTGATACCGAAATCGAAATCGCGAAGAAGCTCTTCGCCGCGTGGAGCAGCGGCGATCCGGATGCCCCCGCAGAGTTCCTGACCGACGACGCGGTGCTGCACGACATCGTCGCAGGCAGCGACAAGGTTGGCTGGCCGGCGATCCGCGAATTCTTCCAGGGAGCGCTTACGATTTCGCCCGGCGTCGTTCTCGAACCGGACGCGTTCTGGCTGGGCGAGAGCAGCCTGGCGGTGCGCTGGCACATGAGCGCGATGCCGTGAGGTCGACTATCACCACGGCGGAGCGGTGCTGCGATCACTCGGAATCGCGGGCTGAGGCGTCAGGCCGCCGCCAGCTCGGTCGACTCGTTCTCCGGCCGCTCGCCCCGTGCACTCTCGGGGCCGAATGGCTTGAAGGTCAGGATCAGTGCGGGCATCAGCAGGAAGTCGGCGATCAGTGCGATGACGATCGTGCTCGAGAGTAGAATCCCGAACACCGCACGGCTGGCCATCAGCGAAAATAACAGGACTGAAAAGCCGAGCACGAGAGTCACAGAAGTGATCACGAGCGCGCGCCCGACGTCCACCATCGCCACGCGCAACGCTTCTTCGTAACGACCGACGCGCTTGAATTCATGGTGATAGCGAGAGACCAGGTGAATCGTGTCATCGACCGCGATGCCGATTGCGATGGTCGCGACGAAGAGCTTGTTGTAGTCGAGGGGGATACCGAGAAATCCCATCGCGCCGAGAGTCAGGAACACCGGGGTGAGGTTCGGAACCATCGAGATCAGGCCCGTCTTGACGCTCTGGAAGATCAAGCACATCAGCAGCGCAATGGCGCTGAACGCGAGCAGCACGCCCTGCGACTGGCTCGAAACGATGTAGTCGAGCAGCTCGAGCCACAGCGCACCGATGCCCGTCATGCTGAGTTCGCTGTGCTCGACCGGTCGTTCGGCGAGCTCTGCGTCGAGCGCCTCGGTGAGCACGACCATGTCGCTCGTCATCACGAGGCGGACTCGCGCCTCGAGGTTGGTGGAGCTGTAATCGGGGGAAACGTAGCGCTCGGCCTCCTCGCCCCCCGAGGTCTCGTAGAGCAGCAGATACTGCGCGATCAGCTCTCGGCTATCGGGCAGCGTGTAGAATGCGGGGTCTCCGCCGTGGAATGATTGATTCAGGTCTTTCAGGATGTCGACCAGCGAGTAGGTCTTCACCACGATCCAGTCTTCCTGGTTGGCCCGGATCTGGAGGCGCTCGATCTCACGCAGCACTTCGGGGTTCTTCACGCCATCCGGCTCGCCGGTATCGAAGAGATAGATGAGGTTCGCGAGCCCACCCATCACTTCGTCCACGTGGCGGGTCTTTGCCTTGAGCGGGATCCGGTCGGATAGATCGTCGAGCCAGTTCGAGTCGACGACGATCTGACCCATGCCGACGACCGACACCAGGATCGCCGCGGCGAAGCCGGCCAGGATCGGAAGCCGGCGGCGAATGGTGAAATCCGCGATCTTGTGCAAAGCCGCGTGGAAGGCCGCGCTGCCCTTGGCCTGTCGCTTGGCGCGCGACGCGACCTTCTCGCTGGGCTCGTCTCGGCCGAAGCTCAGGATCACCACGAGCAGGGTCATCGTGAGCGCAAAGGCCGCGAGCACACCGAGCGAGGTGTAGATGCCCGAGCGCGCGATGGCCTTGATGGGCACGAAGCTCATGCTCGCGAAACCCGCCGCGGTCGTGACGCTCGTGAGCAGGCATGGAGCGCCGACCAGGTAGAGGGTCTCGACGAGCGCTGCGCGCCGGTCCCCGAGCGCCGGCCAGCGCGCGCGGAACTCCGACAGAATGTGCACGGATTGGGCGACGCCGATCGCCGACAACAATGTCGGCACCGAGCCGAAGCTCATGTCGAGCTTCCAGCCCAGTAGCGCAATGATCGCCACGCACAGGATCACCGTCAGCTGCACGATGATCACCGGGCCGATCGCCGACACGAAGTTCCGGAAGAACGCCAGCAGCATCAGGCCGATCACGAGCGCCGTGATGGACTGCAGGAGCGTGCTCTCTTCGGTGATGATGGTGTTGTAGATTGCGTTCAGTGGGACGTCACCGGAGTGCTCGAACGCGATACCTTCGAATTCGGGACGTGCGAGAATTTCATCGATCTTGTGGTCGGTGACCTGTGGGTAGAGATTCGCGAGCCCGTCGCCGCCCTCGGGATCGAGCCGGATCTCATCGAGTGGATCGGTGCTCGAGCGATCCATTTCGATCACGATCGCGCCGTACTGCGCGTCGGGGCTCAGGACGCCGTTCACGATGTACGGCTTCGACAGGAACCGGTCGCGCCATTCCAGCAGCTCGGCCTGTTCGACCGGCCAGGCGTCATCGAGCTTGCGGATTTCGATGCCATCCTCGACGCCCTCGATCAACTCGGCGTTCGTGAGGGTCCGCACCTGGTAGATGAAGGGCACCTCGTCTTCGAGTGCCGTCGTGAGCTCGAGGATCTGCCCCATCACTTTCGCGTCGAAGATGCCGTGCTCGGCCTCGGGCGCGCTGTAGAGGATGTAGGAGATCTCGTCCGACCCGAAGAGGTCGCGGTATTCCGTGTAGGACTGGTAGGCGGGGTCGCCAGCGGCGAAGTACGCCTCGAAGCTGTTGTCGACGCGCACCTGCCCCGCAACGCCGAGCGCGCCCAGCAACAACAGCAGCGAAGTCGCGAGCACGATCCAGCGGTGGTCGAACGACCACCCCCCGATTGCAGCGAACATGCGATTGAGTCTTTCGATCGGGTCGGGGGCCGAGTTGAGATCTTGGGATTCGGACAAGGCTTCTGCTTTCGCGATGCATCCAGAACTGCGCCGCCGGAACGGAGTGGCGAACTCTACCGCATGCAGCTGGACGGTCGCAGCAAAGGCAGTGCCCCTTCCTGGGTCACTCGGCCGATTCCGGGCATCACCTCAGGGGTCGACCGGATCGAGGCGGCCGCCGAAGCCCGACTCATCGGGCGCGAAGCGATAGACGGCGCGGCCGGACAGCCCGAACGCTTCGAGCGCCGCTCGGGTGCGGGCGGGTGAGTCGAGCTGCCGCAGGTAGACGACGCCTTCGTCGAACGGCGGGCGGGACGGCGTATAGCGATTCATCGAGCGTTCATGTTTTTCGGGCTTGTGGAACCTCGGCAGCAACACCACCGCGTCGCGCGTCGGGGCGACCGCCGCAACCACGGACTGCGGTGCGACTCGCCGCAGTGTGTGCTCCTCGATGAGCGCGAAGCGGTAGACGAAGAGTGCGGTACCGGCTGCCAGTGCAATCGGCGGCAGGCTGCGACGCCAGCCTTCCGGGGCGTTCTCGAGCAGCGCGGCTGCAGCCAGGACGAGCAGTCCGAGCGACTCCACGGCGTAGATCGGTCCGAGCATGGTCCAGTGGCCCGGATACCAGTGGAACGCGTAGGCGAGCGGCAAGGCGAGTGCCAGCGCGAAACCAGCACCGCCGTCGCGCCGCCGAAATCTCCACAGGCCCCAGAAACCCAGGCTTACGGCGCCCAACACTCCGAACATTGCGGGCAGCCAACGCACGAGTTGCCGGAACAGATTCTGCAATACCGCCAATGACGGATCAGCGAAATGCTGCATGCGGAAGAGCGGATACACATCCCACGGGCTGAATTCCGCAGCGTAGAGTGCGTACGGGGTCAGCAACGCGTTGCCGGTGAGAGTGTGGTTGTAGACCAGCAAGATGGCGACGCAGGGCAGGCCACCCAGCATTGCGCCCGACATCGCGCGCAACCCCGGGGCGCGATGATCGCGACCCGGTGCGAGGAGCCCCGGCAGCATCGCCATGGCGAAGACCAGGCCGGACAACGGACGCGTCAGGAAGACCCAGCCCGAGCAGACGCCGAGGGCACCCCCCCACCCGAAGGCACGCCTAGTGTCGGCGCGAGCGTTCAACAGCGCGAGGTAGCCCGCGAGCACCGCGGGCGTAGTAAACACCTGCGATTGAAACGAAGTCTGAAGCAGCAGGAAGAGTGGGCAACTCGCAAAGAGCAAAGCCGCCAGTCCCGGGTTGGTGAGACCGAGTCGCCGAGCGATCGCCGCCGTCAGCAGGACCGAGAGGCAACCCGCTAGCGCAACCATCGCGGACGGCAGCCCAACGAGTGTGCCCGGTGCGAGTGCGGCCGCGGT
>JAFDEI010000277.1 GCA_019310425.1 Deltaproteobacteria bacterium
GTAGTGAACGGAAACGAGCTGCGGATCGTCGTAGTTGAAGTACTTGATTCGGCGCGCCCACTCGGAACCGATCACGTCCTCGCCGAGCAGGTTCAGGAAGGTGGGCGCGAGCGTTAAGTTCGAGACGATCGTCTTGGCGCGAATCTCTTCGTCGGGGAATAGCGCATCGGGGGACAGTCGGATGCCGCAGGCCTTGCCGTCCTCGACGAGGATCTTCTCGACCGGGCAGGTGGTCCAGATCTCGCCGCCGGCCTCCACGAAGCACTTCACGAGCGCGTGGGTGAGGGCGTGAGAACCGCCCTTCGCGGTGTGGACCGGCATCGGCATCATCGCGCACAGGCTCAACACGGTCGGGCCGACACGGCGGTTGAGCGGCCATTGGCCGGTGAACTCGCCGAGCGCACCCGGCAGTGTGCGTACCGCCTCGTGCTCGAACAGCGTCTCGATGATTTCGAAACCCGTCATGCGGTTGATGTCGTCGCCGTCGAGAGGCACGCCCACGGCCTCGAGCAGTCCGTCGTTGAAGGCCGCGACGCGGTCGGCCAGCGCCGTGGTGGGGGCGGCGAAGGTCGTTTCGCGGTTGATCTCGAGGGCCTCCATACCGTTCTCGACCATGTAGGCGCGCATCTTCGCGAGCACCTGTGCGTCGTGCTCCGAATGGCGCGCGACGCCCGCTGCCGTGACCTCGGGGTCGATCGAGTAGACGGAATTGGTGCCGTCCAGGAACGGCTTGGCGAACAGGCCGTCGGTGCCGCGCAGCGACAATCCGAAGCGCTCGAGTTCGAGATCCTCCATCGGCGGGCTCATCGCGGGGACGATCCACGAAGCGTGGGTGTTGTGGAGGAAGCCCGGCATCCCGAGCTCAATAGTGTCGCAAAATGCCCCACATTGACCGCGGGCCTCGAAGACCCCCACCGATTGCCCCGCTTTGGCGAGGTACGCGGCCGTGGTGAGCCCGTTGATCCCACCGCCGATCACGATGACGTCGTAGTCCTTCATGCCGTCCATCCTCGCTCGATTTTCTTAATGAACCCTAATTAACTCAACTCGATAGAGTCCACTCTAAGGAAAGAGTCGAGTCTCGGGCATGACGCCCGTCATACCCGTTGGGTTTCAGGCGCATCAACTTCGAAAGCAGCCCCTTGGGTCGTCGGTGACGGATGCGCTGGACGCTGACGCGGAATTTGAACGGGAAAATGGAGCTTGGAGAACGGACATGCCGGATGAAAACTACGACGTCATCGTGATTGGAAGCGGCCCGGGGGGCCTTTCGACGGCCGCACTGCTGCAAAAGCGTGGTCTCGACTGCCTGCTGATCGAGAAGAACAACCTGCTCGGCGGCAAGATGATCAGCATCGAGAAGGACGGTTACGCGTACGACCTCTTCCCGCACGGTCAGGTGCCGTTACGCGGCTCGGCGTTCGAGACGGTTTTCGAAGAACTCGGCGTCACGGACGAGTTCGTTCCCGCGATCGAGGCCGATGATCCGCGCGACATCATCACCCTGCTCTACCGCCGCGGCGACAAGCAGGAGTACAAGCGGGCCACGCAGGGTCAGGCGATGGCTGATCCGGGACCCTTCTTCAAACTCTGGGATCTCGACCCCTCCGAGGAAGAAGCCGTCGTCAAGCTGATGGCCGAGATGACGTTGATGTCCGAGGAGGAGATTCACACACTCGACGACGTAACGATGAAGGAGTGGCTCGACGAGCGCGATGTTCCCGGCCCGCTCTACAACTACCTCGGCTTCCACGCCAACGCGTCGCTCGCCGAGCCGATCGACCTCGTCGCGGCTTCCGAGCAGATCACCATCATGCAGCAGGTGATGCTCCAGGGCGGCGGTGGCCAGTACAAGGGCGGCTTCGGAACGCTCGCAAAGGTCATGGCGCGCGAGTTCGAGAAGCTCGGCGGAACGCTGATCAAGAACTGCCGCGTCGAGAAGATCGCGATCGAGGACGGCAGCGTGACGGGTGTTGTTACTTCGGAAGGGAACTTCCACGCGCCCGTGGTGGTGAGCAGCGCGGGCATCCAGCCCACGATTCTGAAGCTCTGCGGCGAAGACCACTTCGACAAGAAGTACGTGAACTACATCAAGGGCCTGGTTCCTGGCTGGGCGTTTACGTCGGTCCGCTACTTCCTCGATGTACTCCGACGACTCATGGCTCGACACGCCGCGCTTCGAGAAGGTGAAGAACGGTGAGATTCCCGACGAAGTGATCCTCTTCATGGTGAATCACAACTTCTACGACGAGAATGCGGCGCCCCCCGGCAAGCAGGTGCTCGTGAGCGGAACGGTCTGCTCCTCGAATCCCGAGGCCAAGGAGATCGAGGCACTCTGGAAGAAGATGGACGACCAGATGCAGCAACACTTCCCTGATATCTGGGAAGCCTGCGAGCGTCGTGAGTACAACGGCCCGAAGGAAATCGCCGAACTCACCCGCGATTCCGTGATCGAGGGCCAGGGCGGCGAGTGTGTGGGGCTCGCGCAGATCGTCGGCCAATGCGGCAAGCACAAGCCCGACTCGAACGCGCCGATCAACGGCCTCTACATCGCGGGCGCGGATGCGGGCGCGAAGGGAATGGGGACGCACCAGTCGACGTTGTCGGGAATCGCAGTCGCCCGCATGGTCCAGTTGTATCTGCTCGGCCGTACCAAGATGCGCTGAGACGCGGTGGGTCGCCGAGGCCCGCGAAAATTGATGGGGCGCCGGTCGCAGAGCGGCCTTTGCGCGAGCTAGGCTGGGGCGATGATCGACGCGCATCTCTACCTGGTCTGCCCCGAGTGCTTCGCCGAACATACGCGCTCGGTTACGCACTGTGCGGATTGCGGCACCGCGCTGGTGACGCCCGATGCGATCGCGGCGGTCGAATCGGAGGCGGCCGAGTTTCCGCCCGCGCCCGAACTCGACTGTGTGCGGGTCGCACCGCTTGCGTGGGTCCGGGCGTTGTCGGAAGGGCTCGAGCAGGGCGGTGTCGCGCATCGCGTCGAGCCCGCGCGTGAGCAAGACGCACCCGACGGCCAGGATGCGGGAGTCTTCGATGGCGCCCAGCTGTTCGGACTCTACGTCCGGGAGAGCGACGCCGTGGCGGCGCGCGAGCTCGACAAGTCGATCGCGGTCCAGCTGCTCCCCGACGAGGCCCCGCCGCTCGTGGAAGGCGAGGAGGAGAGCTGCCCCGCATGTGGCAGCTCACTCGCGGCCGATGTGGTCGAATGCGGGGAGTGTGGGTTGCGGCTCGGCTAGACTGCCTTCCCTCCCGCGTTCGATTCTGCGACGATCGCAGGGTTCTGCCGCCTCGGAGAGTTCGCCATGCGCGCCAAAATCGAACTGAACGACCCCTCGCTGCTGAAGCACCGATGCTATGT
This sequence comes from Deltaproteobacteria bacterium, assembly GCA_019310425.1. Taxonomy (GTDB): domain Bacteria; phylum Myxococcota_A; class UBA9160; order UBA9160; family SMWR01; genus JAFDEI01. The sequence continues at coordinate 3,365 of JAFDEI010000277.1, forward strand.
CGCCGGAGAGTGGGTCGATGCCGCTGCGGGTGCGACCATCGAAGTCACGAACCCGGCCACGGGCGACGTGATCGGCACGGTCCCGGCACTCACGGGCGAAGAAACGCGCGCAGCGATCGAGGCCGCCGAGGCGGCCTGGGCGGGCTGGCGTTCCAAGACGGGCAAGCAGCGCGCCGGTCTGTTGCGGAACTGGTTCTCGTTGATGCTCGAGAATCAGGAAGACCTGGCCAAGCTCATGACGGCCGAGCAGGGCAAGCCGCTCGCGGAGTCGCGCGGCGAGATCGCGTACGCGGCTTCGTTCGTGGAATGGTTCGCCGAGGAGGCGAAGCGCATCTACGGCGACGTCATCGGGGATCCGCTGCCCGGACATCGCATCGTGGTGCTCAAGCAACCGATCGGCGTGGTGGTGGCGATCACGCCCTGGAACTTCCCCACGGCGATGATCACGCGGAAGTGCGCCCCCGCACTTGCGGCCGGTTGCCCGGTCGTGATCCGGCCTGCTTCGCAGACTCCATTTTCGGCACTTGCACTCGCGCTACTCGCTGAGCGTGCGGGAATTCCCAAGGGTGTCGTGAACGTCATCACCGGTCCGTCGGGCGAGATGGGGCGCGAACTCACGGGCAATCCGAGCGTGCGCAAGCTCAGCTTCACGGGCTCGACCGAGGTGGGCAAGCTGTTGATGGCCCAGTGTGCGGGAACCGTGAAGAAGGTCTCGCTCGAACTCGGCGGCAACGCGCCCTTCATCGTCTTCGATGATGCCGACCTCGACGCCGCGGTCGAGGGCGCCATGCTGAGCAAGTTTCGCAATGCCGGCCAGACCTGCGTGTGTGTGAACCGCTTCTTGATTCAGGAAGGTGTCTACGAGACCTTCGCGACGAGGCTTGCAGCGGCGGTCGGGCGGCTGCGCGTCGGCCATGGCCTCGACGAAGGTGTCGAGCAGGGGCCGTTGATCGACGCCGAGGCGGTTGCGAAGGTCGAGAGTCACATCGCGGACGCACTCTCGCACGGTGCCGCGTTGCTGACGGGTGGTGCGCGCCACGCACTCGGCGGAAGCTTCTTCGAGCCGACCGTGCTGGCGGATGCGACCTCCGAGATGTTGATTGCACGCGAAGAGACCTTCGGTCCGGTCGCGCCGCTGTTCCGCTTCCGCGACGAGGCCGAGGCGATCGCGATGGCGAACGACACCGAGTTCGGCCTGGCGGCGTACTTCTATACCCGCGACATCGGCCGAACCTGGCGAGTCGCCGAAGCGCTCGAGTACGGCATCGTGGGTGCGAACACCGGCGTCATCTCGAACGAGGTCGCGCCTTTCGGCGGTGTGAAGGAAAGCGGCATCGGGCGCGAAGGCTCGAAGTACGGCATCGACGACTTCATCGAAATCAAATATCTGCGAATGGGTGGAATCGACGCCTGACTCTCGACCTTGACGCCGCGCGCACTCGAGTTCTTGTTCCGCCGGTGGCGCGTCAATCCAGATAGGTGCGCCGATACTTCTCCATCTCGGGGGTGGGCTTCCACCACCTTGCTACGCCCATGTCGTCGGCCACCTTGTTGGCTGCGAGGTAGCCGGGGCCGCCGAGGACCAGCCCTCCCGGGTAGGTGGATGCGCCGCACACGTACAGGCCCGGGATCGGCGTGTCCGTGCCCGAGCATTCCTGGTTGGGCCGGAAGCAGCCGAGCTGAAGCGGATTGTAGTCGCCGTGCTTGATCGAGCCGCGCCGCATGTTCGGCAGGCGGATCTCGATGTCCTCGGGTGTCTCCAGCGCAGTCATGAGTCGGTTCTCGGCCGTCATGTTCGGCGCGGCCTTCTGCCACTTGGCCAGGACGGCCTCCTGGAACTCCGGACCCCGCTGCTCCCAGCCACCCTCGATCCCGTAGGGTGCGTGGGACTGGAAGAAGGAGACGTGTTTGCCCGGCACACGGCTCAAGTGGGGGTCGAGGAGCGTCTGGCAGGTGCTGTGGCCCCCGAAGGCCTGCAGGTCGAGCTTGCCTGCGATCACGTTTTCCCAGTGGTCGATGATCTGATCCATGCTTTCGAAGCCGGCGATCGTCATGAAGGACTGGTCGACCCACGGGTCGCCGCAGGCATACTTGGGTGCCTCATCAGAGGCTACGTGGAGCGTGCTGTAGCTCCACTTGTCGTCCTCCCAACCGCTGACGGAATCCTTCAGGTCGCCCGACAGATTCTCCGTCCCCACCAGGTCCAGGAAGGTCGTTTGCGGATCGAGGCTCGAGATGACGACCTTGCTGTGGAGTGTACGGCCCTCCCACAGCTCGACACCGCAGACCGCGCCGTTCTGCGTGCTGATCTTGTTCACCTGGGACGAGTCGAGAATACAGCCACCGTTCCTGACGAACTCACGCGCCAGGGCTCCGGCCAGCTTGTGCGAGCCGCCCTGGCAGTACGCCTTGTTCATGCCGCGATCGAGGAGCAGGGGAACGAAGAAGCCCAGGCCGGTCTCCTTCGGGTTCAGTCCCCACATGCAGGTGGTGTAGAGCATCAGAGCCCGCACCCGGTCGTTCTCGAACGTGTCCGTGATGATGTCCAGCGGGCTCCGCTCGCTGAGCTCCAGCATGTCCTTGCCCAGCTGCGTGCGCTCCATGGCCTCGAACATGTCCAGCGGCGCCATGGGGGGGATGTAGGTGGCCGGGACTCGAATCGACCGTATCCTCCAGCATCCGTGTCAGCAGCAGCGACTTGCCGTCCTCGAAGACCATGGACGTTTGCAGGTTCGGCTTGATCCAGACCAGGCCGTGGTTACGAAGATCGAAGTCCCGGAGCACCGGCATGAAGTCCACCATCATGTGATAGACCGCATGGATGTTGGAGTAGTAGCCCGGGAAGAGGATCTCCTCGGTCGCCAGGCCGCCTCCGATCTCGTAACGGCGCTCGACCAGTGCGACTTTCAACCCCGCTTTCGCGAGATAGGCGGCCGTGATCAGGCCATTCGGGCCCGCACCGATGACGACGACATCCCACTCGCTTTCCGCGGGAAACTCGGAGAAAAAGCTCTGGGGGTGGGGCTGTCCGACCAGTTCCTTCACCATCGTGTGTTCCTTCCTTCCTGCCTTCGTGAATTGGAAGTCGCTCTCCTGGGTGTTGCCCACTCGCGATCGAGCCGTGGCTCAGCCCGCGTTGGCGGATCGCTTGCCCTCTTCCGGGATGTACCAGGGCGACGCGTACCACCAGTCTCCGGGGTCGGCGACCTCGTCTTCGATCAGGATGTGCATGAGGTTGTAACCGACGGCCATCAGGCACAGGCCACCGGGGTGTGCGGCGGACTGATGGGCGAGATACAGGCCGTCGATCTCCGGCACACGGTAGCGGGCGAGTTCCGGCAACGGCCGCTCGTTCCACCACTGGTCGCGGTCGCAGCGGATCCCGTACCACGAGCCGCCGAGCATCCCGGTGTTGCGCTGCTCCTGCTCGTAGGGAGAGTCGCTGATGATGCGAATCAAGTTGTCGTCGTCGAGGTTCTCAACCACGCAGCCGAGGCTCTGCCGCATGAACTCGTCCCATTTCTTCTTGCGATCTCCCCGCTCCATGGCATCCTCGCCATCCACGTTGTACTGGGGCGTGGGGACCATCATCCACAGCGGGCCGTTGATGTGTTGGCCCGGGCGCGTGCACTGGGGATTGGTGGGGTCGTAGAGCGAGCTGGCAACCATGCCCCACATCGCCTCGTCGGGAGAGAGCGTCAGGTTCTCCTGGCGCCCCAGCACGTTCTCCACGTTCTTGAAGTAGATCTCGCGTGATTCCATGTTGAAGAAGGTGCCCGTGAAGGCGTCCTTCGGCGGTGGCAGCCGATACTTGGGGCGGTACTGGAGTTCCTCTTTCGTGAGGTAGTGGCTCATGTAGAGGCTTCCGCCCTTCATGCTGAGATCCCGGATCCGCTGGAGGAAGCCTGCGTCCAGGTACTCCGGACCGATCATGTCGAGGAAGGTGGGCTTGATGTGCGCGGCGCTGATGACGGCCTTCCGCGCCCAGATCTTCTTCGCTCCCCAGGTGGCATCGTCCCGAAGCCGCACGCCGGCCGCTCGCCCGTTGCTGACGATGATCTCCTCGACCGGACAGCAGGCCCGGAACACCGCGCCGTGGGCTACTGCGCAACGGATCAGGGCGTGGTAATAGCCGTGCATGTTGCCACGTGCCGCGACCGGCTTGGCGACGGCCGGTGGCATGACGGTCGCGGCGCTGCACAGCGCCGGAATCGCCACCCCCTCCATGTGACCATGAGCGCCGGAGCTGAGCGCGATGTAGGCCTGCATCACCTTGAACGGCTCGGTCTCCAGGTACTCGTCCATCAGATCGAACATGGTCATTTCGAGCAGCTCGCGCGTCCACATGTCGGGCTGGTGCTGCTTGTAGACCTGCATGAAGGGGATGTTGTCTTCGTTCAGCTCGACGTCGCGCGGATG
>JAFDEI010000278.1 GCA_019310425.1 Deltaproteobacteria bacterium
GCGCAGGATCTTCACCATCTGCTCTTCGCTGAACCGACTCTTCTTCATGGCTTCCTCCATCCCGGAAGCCATTCTCTCAGGTTTCAATCGGTCCGAAAATCCCCAGGCAGGTCATGCCGATGCCCAGTGAGGCGGCGGTGCTACGCGCGAACTCCGCGATGGATACCGAATCGGGCATAGGAAGTTCAGGCTGTGTTCTGGGGTGACGTCCGGTTATGGGGGTTCTGTCAAACCCCGAGGCGGGGGCGGCCGCCGTCGAAGCTGGCGATTATGGTGTGAGGGCGCCGGACCAACACAGCCTCACGCAACGGGCGCCGGAATACCGGCCCGTTTCCGCAGCCGCCGCCAACCAAGTGCCCAGATCCTCTCGAACTGACGGCGCAATAGCAGTCGTTCCACGATTGGTGAGAAGAAGGACAACCACCGCACCGAGATTTCCTCACTTCCCTCGACCCGAGTACCCGTTGCGATGGGCGAAAAACGGACCTCACCACTTCCGCGCCAGAATCCGCGAAACACCCACCTGACCAGCTCATTGGGAACCTGCTCTGTATTCCGCGCAACAAGCGAGAACGGGAAACCGTGCAGTGGGATCGCATACCATCCATCGCCGCAGTCTTTTACCTTGCCGGCGATGCCGTACAGACGCACCCAGTCAGCGGGCGACTGAAAGTAGGCATAGAGGTCCTCCACCGGCAGGCTGAACTCTTCTCGAAACTCGACGATCATCGATTCACCCGCATACCCTTCTATCTCCTCCCGGCAGACTCTTTGTGACGCGCAAGCCGGTCTAGCTCAACGTCGTGGCCACCAGGGTTGATTGCTCGGCAGAGGCGTAGCTCGCCCACTGCCGAACATCTACACCTTTGAGCAACAGCCAGCCGCCGATGATGAATTCAAACAACCCACCAAGTGCGTAGAGGACGGTTTCGAGCATCACGGGGTGGTTGGGAAAGAGAATGCTGACGACGGAAAGCGCGAGCATTGACGAATAGGTGAACACCCCCCAAGCGGCCAAGACTCTGGGAATAAGCTTCGACTGGAAGAGCAGGTAACAAAAGACAGTCCCGCCCAGACCCACAAACGCCAAGACGATATCCAGTCCAGCTGTTCGGACGTTGAGAACCACGCCCACCAGCGCGTGCAACTGCTCGGGTTCAAATGCTGTCGCAGGCCCTTTGCCATCCAGGAGAGCCAAAACAGCAAAGCTCGCAAGCATTGTGGCGCCCCCAAGGATGGCCTCGGCGATCCTCAAGAGCATGGCAAGCAAGGCTAGGTTCTGATTGACGGGCTTGAGGATGACGAAAAGAGAATGGGCTAGAACGACGACGCTCGCATAAATGATCAGCACGCCGACGATACCGAACCGGAACAGCGTGTCATGAGCCACGATGTTGTTGCCTGTCACCGCGTCGTTTCCTGACACGATGAGCTTGGAATCGACGAAAGCTTGGCTGAGCACAGCGCAGATCATGATCAGCAGATACGCGACGCCTGCGACTCTCGCATATACCAGTGGCGACGTTGCTGCGGCACGGTCTGTCATCTTTAACTCCGTTAGGCCCAGGTCAATTTGCAGTTGTCAGTTTTGTCATTGTCAATTCAGTGTATCCCGTCAGCAGAAGTCGGACATTCGGGTGACGTAAGCGAAGAGACACTTTACGGGGTCTGAGACCCCGGGGAGCGTCTCACCATGCCCAGTAAGAAGAAGCAATCCACGGATGCCGCAGTACGCGATATTCGTCGCCACACCCAGGACCTTTCCCGAAATGTCGTCTACCCCTTAGAGAGAGATCAGACTATTCGGGAACGGTAGGACGGGAGGGGGGTAGACCGACACTACGGGAACGCTGGTCGCGGACACCGGCACCTGTTTCGAACAGAGCGTCGAAGAGGGCCTCGACCTGCCGGTGGAGAAGGCGGTGGCAACCCTCCTCGCGCGTTTCGCGGACAGCCGCCGCGAGACGAACGTCAGCCCGGGGCGCTGAGCAGCGAGCGCGCGATGGTCTGGAGCTGGATCTCGTTGGTGCCGCCGCCGATCTCGAACATCTTGGCATCGCGCATGAGCTTCTCGAGGGGCAGCTCCGCCATGTAGCCGGAACCGCCGTGGATCTGAATGGCATCCAGGGCGACGCGCACCGCTTCCTCGGCGCAGTAGAGCTTGGCGATCGATGCCAACCTGGCGTCGAGCTTTCCGCGCGTCTGCGCCCACGCCAGCTTGAACACCAGGTTGCGGGCGTTCTCGAGGGCCAGCTCCATACGGGCCAGCTTGAAGCCGATGCCCTGGAACTCGCCGATGGGCCGCCCGAACTGCTCGCGCTGCGTCGCGTAGCGAACCGATTCCTCGACGCAGCGTTCGATGATTCCCAGGCACATGGCGGGCATGACGGCGCGTTCGAGGGTCAGTGAATCCAGGGCGGCCGCGCCGCGCGTGCCCGCTGCGCTCTCGAGGGATCCGACCAGGTGCGAGCGCGGCACGCGGCAGTCGCGCAGGAAGATCTCGCCGGTGGGCGAATCGTGCATCCCCATCTTCCGCATGGGGGGGCCGGTTTCGAGGCCGGGCGTGCCGCGCGGAACGGCGACGGCGCGCACCGGTCGCTCGTCGATCGGAACCTTCGGGTCGGCGGCGACGCGTGCGTAGACCGCGAACACGTCGGCGTACGGCGCGTTGCTGATGAAGGTCTTCTGGCCGTTCAGCACCAGCGCATCGCCATCGAGGTGGGCCGTGGTGCGCATCCCGCCGAAGGCGTCGCTGCCCGCCGCGGGCTCCGTCAGGGCCCAGCAGCCGACCTTCTCGAAGCGCAGCACCGGCATCGCACAGCTCTCGATGACCTCGGCGGAGCCGCGCTCCACGAGGGCCATGCCGCAGCCCAAGGTCGCCATCAGCACCATGCCGAAGCCCGGGGACACCCGCGAAACCTCCTTGAAGAGCAGGCTCGCGAGCAACGGATCGTCGCTGAAGCCGCCGCCATCGGAGGCTTGCGAGGCGCGCTCCTCGGAGGCCCCCGACGTCGCCTGGCGCAAACGCCGTTCGGCCAACTGGCCCAGCAACTCCGCGATCCCGAGGTCGCGGCCCAGCCGCCGCAGGAGTTCGTAGGGCAACTGCTCGCCCACCTCGAGGGCCGGCACCGCCGGCGCCAACTCCTTTTCGCACCAGCCGCGCACCGCGTCGGCGAAGGCGCTTTGCGTCTCGTCGAGCTCGAACATGTCGGTCCCCGCATCCCTCGCACACCCAAGCCCGGTTCGAGCTCGGCGGTCCCGATGATGCGGAATGCCGGGCCGGCGTGCACACTTCGCTTCGCGGTCGGTGGCGGCGTATCCTCCCGCCTGCCGCGAAACACTCTGCAAGGAGGACCTCCCCATGACGGACTCGCTGACGACCCTGGAAGAGACCGACGGCGTGGCCGTGCTGACCCTGAATCGCCCCGACAAGCGCAACGCCCTTTCGCGTGCGCTGCGGGATGAGCTCGTCGCGCGCCTGGGGACGTTGGCGGAGGCCGACACGGTGCGCGCCGTCGTGCTGACCGGCGCGCCGCCGGCCTTCTGCGCCGGCTTCGATCGCTCGGAACTCACGGGCGGCGACATGGCCAAAGTCTTCGCCGACGCGACGGAGTACCACCGCCGCGTCTACACCTTCCCGAAGCCGCTGATCGCGGCCGTGAACGGACCGGCCCTGGGCGGCGGCTGCGACCTGGCGGCCATGTGCGACTTCCGGCTCGCCGCCGGCACCGCGGTCTTCGGCCAGCCGCAGGTCCGCTTCGGCGCCGTAGCGGCCTACGACCTGATGCGCGCGGTCGTCGGCACCGGCCCGGCTCGCGAGATGTGCCTCACCGGCCGCACCTTCGCCGCGGCCGAAGCGCAGGCGATCGGCCTGGTGAATCGCGTCCTCGAACCCGCGGAGCTTCAAGACGCCTCTCTGGCCCTCGCCCGCGAGATCGCCGCGCTCCCTGAGGGCATGGCCCAGTCCGCGAAGCGCGGCTTCGTGGCGCACCAGCCCGGCCTCTTCGGGGCTTGAGTGAACGATCGGCGAAGACCGTGGGAAGCATGGCTTTGCTGGGCGAGCCTGATCGGCCTCG
>JAFDEI010000279.1 GCA_019310425.1 Deltaproteobacteria bacterium
GACGAACGGGGGCGACTCGCCCAGGACGTTGTGAGACGCTGCAGCGATGTGGTCGTGAAGGTTGCGACCGAAGTAGGAGAGCATCTCTTCCATTCCCTTCCTCGGGGCGAAGACTCCCGAATCGAGTGCCACGCGGCCATGCTCGTCGAAGCTCACGACCCCGAGGCGGAGCCATTCGTCGAGGACCGATCGCGCGCGAATGTCCGTACTCACCGACGCCACGAACTCCTCGAACGAAGGCCCGCCGCCTTCTGTGTCTTGAACCGGCAGCGGGACCGGCGCGCCCGTCTCATCCGCGTAATCCGCGTTCCAGCGAGCGACGAGCTGAGATCCCAGCGAGACGGCGGGCGGCACGGCGAGGCCGTCTCGCAGCTCGGCGCGAAGTCGCTTGATGTCCTTGCGATGGACCCCGGTGAGCAGACTGAGACGACTGTCGGTCTGGCGCTTCCCGGCGATCGGGAAGTCCCGCTCGGCCACTTCGACGAAGAGCCCCTTCAGGAGATTCGTGAGAAACGGCAAGGTGATCTGCCGTGCGACCAACAGGTGGACCAGCGGTCGGAGGACGTGCCGCAGCGCGCGCACGAGCGCGTCCGAGGGTGTTTCGGCAGCGGAAATCTCTCTCGAATCCAGCACTTCTAGCCCGTGGGAAATATTACCACGGATTTCAGGGAATTTCCCCCGATAGAACTCGGGTCCGCCGCGAACGGATCGAATTCCGTCTCCACTGGAACAGCCACGGCAACTCTCGAACCGGGAGAGGCGCGCAGAGCCTGGTCGACGCCTAAGCCGAGAATCCGGTCACGTAGGGGAGCCGCTTCGCGGTTTCTTCGATCGCGTCGCCCGCGCCCAGCAGCACCGCGGTTGCGTTCCAGGTGCCTTCGAGCAGCTGGTCGCGGATGCCGTCTGGAATCGCGAGCGCCCAGCCGGTTCCGCGGTGGTGCACCTCGCGGGCCTCGAGGTCGACCTTGAGCTGTTCGTCCGGGCCGACCGTTACCGAGTCCATCAGTGCCGAGAGGTCCCCGGGTGACAGCGTCACGCACGGCAGGCCGAGCGCGGTGCAGTTGCCGAAGAAGATCTCCGCGAACGAGCCGCCCACGAAGGCATCGAAGCCCGAGCGCATCAGCGCCTGTGGCGCGTGCTCGCGCGATGAGCCGCAGCCGAAATTCTGGCCCACGATCATGATGTTTGCACCCCGGTAGCGTTCGTCGTCGAAGGGGTGGTCGCCCTTGGCCTGCTCACGGTCGTCTTCGAAGGCGTGCTCGCCGACATCGTCGAAGGTGACGCAGCGCAGGAAGCGCGCCGGGATGATGCGGTCGGTGTCGATGTCGTCTCCGCGCAGTACGCAGCCGCGCCCCTCGATCCGCTTCCGGATGACTTCGCTCACTGGAGCAGCTCCCTCACGTCGGAGACCTCTCCGCGGATCGCGGCGGCCGCCACCATGGCGGGGGACATCAGCAGCGTGCGCCCGGTCGGCGAGCCCTGGCGTCCCTTGAAATTTCGATTGCTCGACGATGCGCAGACTTCGCGGCCGACCAGCTTGTCGGGGTTCATCGCCAGGCACATCGAGCAGCCGGCTTCCCGCCACTGGAACCCCGCTGCGCGGAAGACTTCAGGCAGCCCTTCGGCTTCTGCCTGGCGCGCGACGGCCTGCGAGCCCGGCACCACCAGCGCCTTCACGTGCGCGGGCACCTGTCCCTGCTGCGCGATCTTCGCGGCCTCGCGCAGGTCCGAGATCCGGCCGTTGGTACACGAGCCGATGAATGCGACGTCGATCTTCGTGCCTATGATCGGCTCGCCGGGCGATAGGCCCATGTAGGCGTAGGCCTCCTCGATGCTCGGCTGATTCTCTGCGGAGACCGCATCGACGCGCGGCAATTTCTCATCGATCGAGATGCTCTGCTCGGGGTTGATTCCCCAAGTGACCGACGGCGCGAGTGTGCTGCTGTCGAGTGTGACACGCTCGTCGTAGTGGGCACCCGGCCCACTCGCGACTCCGCGCCAGTACGCTTCGGCGCGATCCCAGGCCTCGCCTTCGGGCGAGTACTTGCGGCCGCGCAGGTACTCGATGGTTGCGTCGTCGGGGTTGATGTAGCCGCAGCGCGCACCGCCTTCGATCGACATGTTGCAAACGGTCAGTCGTTCCTCGATCGTCATCGCTTCGATGACCGGGCCGCCGTACTCGTACGCGAAGCCGACACCGCCCTTCACACCGAGTTCGCGGATGATTGCGAGGATCACGTCCTTGGCGTAGACGCCCGATGCGAGTCGTCCGGTCACTTCGATGCGGCGCACTTTCGGGCGCGCGAGCGTGAGGCACTGTGTCGCGAGTACGTCGCGCACCTGGCTGGTGCCGATACCGAATGCGACCGCACCGAACGCGCCGTGGGTCGAGGTGTGGCTGTCGCCGCACGCGATCGTCATGCCCGGCTGGGTCAGGCCCATCTCGGGGCCGATCACGTGCACGATGCCCTGCTCGCCCTTTTCGGGCCCGAACATCTCGATACCCGCTTCGGCGGTGCTGCGCTCGAGCGCCTGCATCATCTCTTCCGCCAGGTCGTCTGCGAGTGGCCGCGCCTGGGATTCCGTCGGGATGATGTGGTCGACGGTCGCGAAGGTGCGCTCCGGGAAGCGGACCGGCCGGTCCATTTCACGCAACATCGAGAACGCCTGCGGGCTCGTGACCTCGTGAATCAGGTGCAGCCCGATGAAGAGCTGCGTCTGGTCGCCTGGGAGCTCACGAACCGTGTGAGCATCCCATACTTTATCGAGAAGGTTCTTTCGGGTCGGACTCATGGGCCCGGTAGAATAGCCGCGGGGCAAAAACCGGCCACGGCTCGCGTGCTTAGGCGATAACAGCGTGATTTCGGGGGATCGCGGCCCGCGGGCGTTGTAACCTCCCGCCCGACGGGGTGTAGCTCAGTGGTAGAGCCTGATCTTTGGGGGGTCAGCGTCGTGGGTTCAAATCCCACCACCCCGACCACAAACTTTTATGTTTCAAATGGTTACGGGCCGAATTTTTCGGCGTTTCCAAATTGGAGCCAAATCAGCGCTTCGAAGAACCGCTAGGCGCAATCGGCGCAGCGTCGGAGTCGTTGATAGAAATGGGCCGAGGCCGAGGCGGCCTCACCATCCTGAGCACCTTCGTCGCGCTCCGCTGGTCGATCTCAGTGTAGAAATCGAACGCCACCGTCGATACGACATCGGAGATGATTGCCCGCTTGATCCTCGAGGAACCGCAACGCTCCTGAGCAAACGCTGGCGCGTTTGCTCAGGATGCAGTCAGCGCCCGCAGGGCGCTGCAACGCCGACCACCCCGCGGGCTCAGGATCGGGATTGCGGCTGCCAATCGACCTTCGAGCAGAAATCACGCGAGTTCTCGCGATCGACGAAGATCTCCTCGTCCGCACCAGCTTCGCCGCCGACCGTGGAGCGGGTGATCTCGCCGAGGAAGGACTCCAACGACTCGAGATGTAGCTCGGAGACGCTGTCGACATCCCACACACCAAAGCCGGCTCGCATTGCGAGACGCCGCGATGCCTCTAGATCCACGTGGAATTGCACGTAGCCCAGGATTCCCGGAGTCTTCAGCCCGAACTGCGAATGGATCTCGCGATAGCGTTTCAGGTAGGCGTCGTGGCTGAAGCCCTCTTTGCGCCGCATCAAATACTGGTACCGGACCGGGGCCCGCTCGGACGCCACGAAGACATGGTCCTCCCCGACCAGCAGCGTGGACCGGTCGCTGTGTGCAACGTCTTCGAGACGCTTACCGAGTCCCGCGGTCAGGGACTCGATTCCCTCCGCACCGGCTGGTCCTGCGGCGATTTCGAGTGCGCCCCGGTAGGGCGTCCGAGGTCCGAAGGCATCCTCTTCCAGACGGAGCATCGCGTTTACCGCATGGCCGGCCACATCCGGATGCTGGCGCAGTTCGCCGGCGACCTCGAGCACCCGGCTGTCGAACGCACCCTCAACGCCGACACGGGGGGCAATGTGGATCAAGACCTTCACGCTTCGAAAGCTCCGGAATTCGGATTCCACCGTCGGAGATCCGTGT
>JAFDEI010000104.1 GCA_019310425.1 Deltaproteobacteria bacterium
TCGGACCTCGACGTCCGACACACCGCCCAGCAACCAGCCGTTCTGCTTCTGCGCGAAAGCGACGAAGCGCGTCCGGCCGTCTTCGAAGCGGATCGCCTCGTCGACTTCGAAGTATGGCGTCGCGCAGCCGGTGAGCCAGACTGCCGCGAATGACAAGAGCAGGCGCCAAACGGAGAGGACGGGGTGGTTGGTCACGGCTGCGAGCTTGGACCCGGAGCAGTGTCGGGTCAAGCCCGGTGACCCTTTCATCTGTCGGGGCCGGTCGGGCTACAGCCGTTTCTGCATGACGTAGAACACGTAGCCGAAGGCCCCGCCGCAGTCGCGGACGATGGACGACTCCTCCTCGGCGGCTGCGAGCGCCGCCAGCCAGCCCACATCACTTCGCTGCTCGCGCAGGGCCGCGATGCGTTCGTCGATGGGGCTGTAGTAGTCGTCCCACCACTCCGCCTCGGAGAGGACGAAGCTCCCGAGTAGCCGATAGCCGGCTTCGGCGACAGCGCGCTCGTTGCTCTCGCGACCCCGCATCGCGGGGTAATGGCTGTCCCAGAACCGTCGGATTCGTTCCGGGGGGTCGAGGGTGAGCCAGGTGAGTTCGGTGACGGCCAGCGAGCAGCCGGGGCGAAGCAAGCGCCGCCAGGCACCCAACCCGTAATCGAAGCCGATGTTGTAGATCGCCCCCTCGGACCAGAGCAGATCGAAGCTCGCGTCTTCGCAGGGGAGGTCGCCCATCGAGGCGTTCAGCGTCGCGATGCGATCGGCGAGCCGGGCAGCTCTGGCGCGCTCTTCGAGCTGTTCCAGAAATTGCGGCAGCAAGTCGACTGCGGTCACGTGCCCGCCCGTTTCACCAGCGAGAACCAGGCTCTGGCGGCCGGGACCGCAGCCGAGGTCGAGAATTCTCGGTGTGGGCGGGAGCTCCGGAACCAGGGCCAGTGCGCGGCGGGTCGACGCGTCGCTTCCGGGCCCCTGCTTCGAGAGCCCTTCGTGGAGCTTCCAGAATACCTCGACGGCGGTGTTCTCGGCTTCGGTCGGCAAAATGGCCTCGCGGGGTCTCGATTGCGATTCGTGAGCATGGGCGCTCCAGCGCACCGATGCCAGACGTCGAGTTCGAGAAACGTTCAGCGATCGGCCGACGAACCGCCGCCGGCCATTTTCCGCCGAGTCTTCGTCGCTGGGGCACCCCAGAGCTCACGCTTCCGCCAAGGCGCGTATAATGGTTCTGGACCGACATGTGGCGGTAGGGAGAATTCGATGCCGAGAATCCTGCTGGTGGAAGATCAGGAAATGAATCGCGACATGCTGTCGCGACGCCTGACGAAGCGGGGCTACGACATCGACATCGCCGTCGATGGAGCCGAGGGGATCGAGAAGGCCCGGTCGGGAAATCCTGATCTGATCCTGATGGACATGAGCCTGCCCGTGATCGACGGCTGGGAAGCCACGCGCACCCTGAAGGCGGATGCTGCAACGAGTTCCATCCCGGTGATTGCTCTCACCGCACACGCCATGAGCACCGACCGCGAGAAGGCGCTCGCCGCCGGCTGTGACGGCTACGAGACGAAGCCCGTCGAGCTTCCGCGCCTGCTCGAAGCGATCGAGAAAGTACTGGCGGGCGCCGGCTCCTGAGCGGCAGCGTTGCCCGGGGTGTATTTCAGGGCAGTGGCGGGACCGATCGCAAGCTGATCAGGTGAGTGCCCCCGATCCCCAGCACGCGGTGAATTCGGAGCGCCTCGGATCCCTCACGCGGCGGGGCGTCACGCTCTGTGTCCGATTCCAGCAGTTCTGCAACAGCGGCGTAGGTGTCGCTGCAGATCCACACTTCTCGGGCGAGGGCCGCCGCTTCGATGCGAGCAGCCGAGACGAGGGGCTCACCGATCGCCTTGAGTTTGAGCCGGTCCCGGTGGCCGATGGCTCCGACGACGACTTTGCCCGTCGCGATACCGATACCGATTTCGACTTCCGGCAGCTGGGCGCGTCGGTTGTGCGCGTTGACTTCGTCCATTTCGAGCTGCATTGCGATTCCGCACGCGACCGCGCGCTCGGCGTCGTCGGCGAGGGACACCGGCAAACCGAATATTGCGCAGAGGGAGTCTCCCGACAGCGAATCGACGACTCCGTCGTAGTGTTGGACGATTTCGCAGAGTCCGCCGAGCAGGTTGTTCAGCACTGCGACATAATCGGATGGGGCGAGTCGGGAGGCGAGGCCCCGGGCACCCCGCAGGTCCGCCACCAGGGCGATGACCTGCCGGCTCTCACCGCCGAGGTCGATCGCGTCGGGCGTCTCCGCCATCTCGACGAGTAGATCGTCCGAAATCTCGCGCCCGAGCGCCTGCTTGATGAAGGCATTCCGGAATTCGAGTTGGTCGGCCAGCTTCGCCACCTCGCGTGCGGCGCGATGGGCGGCCAGGTGCGTCTCGATGCGGGCGATCACGACGGGAAAATCGAGGGGTTTGGTGACATAGTCGTTCGCGCCGCGCTCAAGGCCCTCGACCGTATCGGCCGAGTTGGCGAGCGCCGTGGCGAGGATGATTGGCAGCTCCGACATGCTGTGCTTGCGTCGAACCCGTTCGAGAACTTCGAAGCCGTTCATGCCGGGCATCATCACGTCGAGGATCACCAGATCGTATTCGGCGGTGTCGATCTGGCGCAGGCCGTCCACGCCATCTCGCGCAGTGTCCACCTCGAAGCCACGACGGGCGAGCCGGCGTGCGAGCAGGTCGCGATTGCGCGCGTCGTCGTCCACCACCAGCAGGCGCGCTCCCGCGAAGCTCGTCTCCCCATCATCTTCGAGTGAGTCATCCACGGCGGGGGCCGCTTCGTCGCTGGATCGGCTGGCCGGCCTCGAGTCCGAGCCCGTTGCAGCATCGCCCTCCGCTGGCGCCGCAGCGGGTTCCTTGCTCATCGGGGGGGCCCCGGGGTCGTTCGTCGTCTTGAGCTTGCCGTCGACCAGGTCGAGCAGGCGCCGCGCCGCGGTTCGAATCTTGTCCAGATCGGGCGCGAGGTCCGTAATGCCTCGGTCCTCGAGTTCCTCCTCTACGAGTTCGCTGTAGCCCATGATCTGTCCGATCGGAGTGCGCAGCTCGTGCTGCAGGCGACGCATCGTTTCGTTGGCCCGTCGTGCGGCATCGCGATCGCTCACGAAGATTCCGGGCTGCCCGAAGAAACGGACTCGATGAGCCGCTCTTGCAGCGCGCGAACCCGCATGGAGAGAAACTGGCTGAGTGAGATCCCGAGGGACGGAGTGTCCTCCATCAGCGAGAAGAGGTCGTCGCGTTCGAGACGCAGGAGCTTCGTCAATTGCTGCGCCGTCGTGGTTTCGGAGCGCGGGATCCCGTCCAGGCACGATAGTTCGCCGAAGAACTCGCCCGGCGTGAAGCAACCCAATGCAAGTTCGCCCTTGACGGCTTCGACTTCTCCTTCCAGAACGAAGTAGAGCGAGCTGCCTTCGTCACCCTCTGTGTAGATCCGGTCGGAAGCGACGAAGCGATCTTCACGCAGGACGGTCGCCAGGTGCATCAGCTGCTGGGTTGTCAAGTGATCGAAGGCGGGAACGCTTTGCAGGCGGACGGCAATCTCCATCGGAGTCAGCATGCGGGGAGCATCACCGATCGGGGGCTCCGGCTCCACAGGCGGTGAGTCGCCGTCTTCGGGTTCGCCCGAAATCGCTCGCGCCAGGCAACGCGTCAACTCATCCGAATCCTCCCGCATCTCGGCGAGGGCGGCGGTGGCCGCTGGGACATCGCATCCCAAGACCCTCGCCGCGGCGAGTCCGGTCGCGGCCCAGTCCGTGTTTTCGAGCAGCGGGACGAGTTCGGCGCGCTTGTCACCCGGGAGTACTGCCTCGAGGATTTCCATCTGGATGTCACGGCTGCGGGTGTCGCGGTTGCGCCGGATCTGTCGCTCGCAGTCGCTGATTCGCGGGTCGTCGTATTCGGCGGCGAGCAGGCTCAGCGCCGTGCCGATGCTCTGGTGAAAGTGTTCTTCCAGCCTGCGGCGTAGAAGCCCGCCGAACTCGGAGTCGAGCGAGGGGGCGAGGGCACTGCGATGAATGGCGGCCATGCGGGCGAATTGGATCTGGCGCCGGTAGAGCGATTGCAGTTCCGCGGGGTCGAAGTCGAGATCACGGAGTGTCTCCACGATGGCTTCGCGCTGGCTCGCCGCGCCGAAGCTGTGTTCGGCGAGCAACGGTCCGACGGCATCGGCGCCGAGAGCGACAAGGCCTTCGCGGGCCCGAACGGCTTCATCCCCGTGGTGGGAGGCCAATGCCGCGATCAAGACGGGGGCCTGCTCGGCACACCCCGCGTGGCCGGCAAGTGCGAGCACGGGGCCGCGCACGCGCGGGTCGCGGTCGTGGATTCGCTCGATCGCGGGGAGTGCATCTTCGCCGATGGCGGTGCCGTGATGTCGCGCGATTTCCAGTAGGGCCAGGGCCGTCTCGACGCGGTCGGCGCGGGACTCGAGCCCCGCGTTGAGCAGGCGCAGGCGTTCGTGCCACTGCGCGTCGGGCTTCGTCGAGAGAAGCATCGCGCGCAATTCCTTGCGGGCCGATCGACGCATCAAGACGTCGCGGCTGTCGAGTGCGCCCTTCAGCGCTCGGTTCAGGTCCGGTGCGCCGGGGGGGGCATGGCCCCGGCGGTGAAGCTCGGCGATGGCCGCGAGGCGCACGGCGGGCTCGCGGTCTCCCAATGTCCGGTCGAGGAGTGCGTTCGAAGCCGGCGTGGCGGAATCACCCCCGGTGAGGCGTGCATAGACCTGCAGCAGGTCGGCGCGTTGCTCGGTGGGGATGGCCTCGCGGTCTTCCAACACGTGCTCCAACGCAGTCGCCGCGGCGGGCCTCGATAGTCGCCCGGGTTCGAGTGGTTCCACGCATTGGTGTAGTGCGCTGACCAGCAGCGAACGGGTCGTTTCCGGCGCGCGCTGGACGGCTTCGGCCAGAAGCTGGACGGTATTGCCCGGATCTGCGTCGGCGATCACATCGATGGCTGCGCGACACGTCGCGGGGTCGGAGTCTACGAGGTAGCCCGCCATCGAGCGCAGGGTGCGCGCGTCGAGCAACTTTTCTCGGTCCTCGTCGGCCGGGCCGAGCCCCTGGTTGGCGGAGGCGGCGAGCAGAATGGAGGGGTAGGTCCGCCAGAGCGCGAGCGCGGCCAGCAGCCAGATTACGGCCACGGGGATGGCGACGAAACCGACCGCACGGGCGCTGCCGAGGGAGATGGCGGCGAGTGCCGCCAGATTTCCGGTGGCGCCTCCGAGCTTTGCGACCGGGCCGTGCAACAACCCGGAAGCGCGAGCGCGGACCGCCTCGGGGAACAGGTTGAAGAGGATCCGCAGCGCGGATTCGGCGACGCCCTGCTCGGCGATTCGGCCGCTCGCGAGAGCGGAGGCACCTGCGCGGACACCGAATTGAACACCCATCCACGTGAATCCGACGAGGTAGGTGAACGGCCAGATCGCGACGGATAGTGGCAGGCCGAGAAATCGGTAGATGCGCGAAGCGAGCCACAGCTGGATGACGAGGGTCACGATGTTCATCCAGCCCCGCAACTGTGCATACAGGGCGATCAGCTGTTCTTCTCCGTCCGGGCCGCTGGTTGCCGCATCGGCCACGTAGGAGAATTCGAAGTAGAGGATCGGACCGAGCAGGCCGCTGCAGAGAAGCGACACGAAGAGGAGGCGGAATAGCCGGCTGTCACGCCAGAGTTCCCGGATCGAGCCGCCTTCGGTCTTCGACGGGGCGCGACGGCCGGTCGCGGCGCCCCCGGAGTGTTCGATGCTGCGCTCGCTGCGTGTAGGGCGTGCGGCGCGCAGGCGACGACTCGCGAATCCCGCGAAGACCAGGAGCAGGGCGCAGGCTAGGGGCATTCCCTCGACACCGATCGACTTTGCGAGGGGGGCGGAGGCGAAGCTGCCCGCGATGGCGCCGACCGTCATTCCGGCGTTCAGCGGTCCGAACAGTCGCTTTGCCTGTCTGCCCGTCAGCAGGTCACCGAGGGAGACCCAGAACGCCAACATTCCGAGTGCGAGAAGTTGCCGAGCGATCAGGAGCAATGCGGTCATCGCGACGCTGGAGCCGGTTTCCGCGAGGATTCCGAACGGGGCAACCGCGAGTGCGAGCAGAAAGAGGATTCGGGGAAGCCAGGTCGGGCGGTCGCGCCGAGCGAGGAATGCACCCAGTCCAGCCGTCGTACCGATCAACAGCAGGGAACTGCCGAGCAGCGCCATCGGCAGGTATTCGACGCCGACGCGCTTGAGAAACAGCGTTTCCGCGGTGTTGGCGAGGGCGATGCCGGCTCCGCCGAGCAGCCCGAGGCAGAGGCCCGCCCATGAGAAGATCACCCGTTCGGAAGGTTGGACGCCGATTCGATCGAGTGCGGCGTTGAGCGGGTTCATTCGGCGCCGATCCATCGCAGCGACTCATCGATGCGAGTGTCGAGGTCGTGGTGGCGGGTACCTTGCTGAAGCGTGACGGGTTTCGGTGCTCGATTCAATGCAAGATGGTCGCGGCGAGAGGTCGTCGTCGGGCGTCTGTCTCCACGAGATGGGTCGCGAGATCGTCGGTGCCGTTGGGATCCAATCGGATCACCGCCTGCAAGCCGCCTTCGATCTGCCATGCGGGGATGTTCGAGTTCGAAGTCCAGATTCGCCCCTGCTCGTCGAAGTCGATCTCTCGCGTGAATGTCACGCGTGTTGGAAGCGGGTAATTCGTGAAGCGCTCACTCTCGGGGTCGAAGCGCCAGATGGAGTCGCTGTTGGCTCCACAGATCCAGACGGTATCACTGCTGCGATCGACGTTGAGCGCGTAGGGGGTCTCGGTTCCGCGCGGTTCGATTGGCAGTTCGAAGGAATCGAATTTCCGGGTCGCCGGATCGAAACGCGCGATCAACGACGACGAGAACGCCGGAATCCACAGCTTTCCCTTCGAGTCGAATCGCATGCGACGCGGGCCCGTGAAGGGAGTATCGATCATCTCGATCTCGTAGCTGTCGGGGTCGACGCGTCCGATGCGGTGCTGGTTCAGCTGGCTGAACCAGACGACTCCGTCGGGGCCGATATCGATGCCGTATGGCACCGGCAACGTCATGCCTTCGCCCGCTGCCGAGGCCCCCAGGAGATCCACGTGCTTGTTCAACCAGACGAACGCCGGAAACAAGCGCAAGATCAAGCCTTGCTGGAAGGAGGCGGCCGGCAGGCGCATTTCGCGGTGCTCGCCGGTCGCTGGGTCGAACATGCCCAGATGATTCGATGCGGCGATCGTGTACCAGATGCGGCCGCGCGGGTCGAAGCGCAGCGTGTGGGGGTAGAAGCCGTGCTCGAGCTGTTCAATCGACCATGACTCGTCCTTGGGGTCGAAACGCGCCAGCTGATTTCCGAGCGCGAGCGTGATCCAGATCGACCCATCCGGCGCCATCTGAAGCGAGTGCGGGCCCACGTGAGCGTTGGAGTTCGGCGGTGTCGGTGTTCCCATTCCGCCAAAGGCGCCCCCCAGTGGAAGGTCACCGCGGGGTACGTCCCAGACCCTTCTCGCGCCGTCGTCGGCCGTCGGGTCCAGCCGGTAGAGTTTGTCTTGGAGCATGTCCACGGAGTAGATGCGCCCGTCGGGGTGCACGGCGATATCGTGCTGCATCGACGCCAGGCCGCCGAGTTCCCACTGGTCCACCACCGCGCGCCGGGCTTCGACGTCCGGCGGCGGTGCAAATCCGGGATCGTTCATATGGGCGGTGAGTGTCGCAACCGCACTCTCCGGCTCGTATGCGGAGCTGAACAGCGCGGGAAGTTTCTCGCGCAGGTCGCTCGACAGGGTTCCCCCCATACGCGCCATCAGAGCCAGGAGCTTCTGCCATTCTGCATCGCCGCGCAGGCGCCGAGTGGCCCAGCTTCCCTGTTGATGGCAATAGGTGCACTGGCGAACCAGTTCTTCCCTCTCGCCGGGATCTTCGATGCGCTCGAGCAGCAGCCCGTACCATCGATTGGCGGGTAGCTGTGCGGCCACCAGGGCCGGGTCGGTTTCGCGTTCGATGCGCAGGTCGAAAGGGCGATCCGGGAGGGGGCGTTGTTCGGCGAGCTGCAGATCCTTCCATCCCGTCCGCCTGACTCGAATGCTGTATTCGTTCGTTGCGGACGGCGCCGCGAGGCGGTAGCGCCCGTCGTCATCGCTGAACACGGTCACGGAGTGGAAGGGAGAACCGTGCGATATCGTGATCATGGCGCCGGCTACCGGAGCGCCCGCAGAATCGAGTACGCTGCCGGAGATGATCGGCCCTTCGGTGGGCCCGGCTGCGACGGCTTTCGAGATTCGGCCGACCGGCGATAGAATCAACAGCCCGAGCAGAACCGCGATCCTCAGGAGACCCTGTTTCGACATGGACCATTCTCCACGACAGTCGATAGTGGCCGATGCTAGCAACCTCCGTTGCAGGCGCCTTCGCGGCACGTCCTTGCTGTGCTGCTGTGCGATTGCCCTCGGCTGTGGAAGTCTGCAGACCTCGGAACCGGAGCCGGTGAGCCATTCGGCCCCGCCGCTGAATTTCCAGCTGCTGCAAGTGACCCTGACGTTTGGTGATGCGGCGGATCTCGATCTCTATGTGACCGATCCACTGCAGGAAACGGTGTACTTTGCGAACAGTCCGTCTCACTCGGGTGGAGTGCTGGAAGGCGATCGCCGCTGCGACGCGCCCGCCCCGCGCGTCGAAGTCGTGCGCTTCGAGTGGCCGCTGGCAGGTCGCTATCGCGTCGGCGTCGACTATCCCGAGCGCTGCCGTGCCGCAAAGGATCCCATTCCCTTCCTGATCGTCGTCGATGCGCATGGGCAGCGGCACGAGCGGCGTGGAACCATCGCACTCGGTCAGTTTCTTCCCATCGTCGTGGAAGCGATCCTCACGCCGGGACCGGACTGACGGTTTCATCTGCTCTCCCGGCACAGCGTCACGCTGCCTTCGGGTCATCACCATCGGTGGTTGCTTCGCCGAAAACGGCTGTGCTCACAGCCGGCACCACCCAGTCCCCAGTGCGAAGGAACTTCGGTAGTCTGTCGATCGAGTTCACGCTTCGAAATCAAGGTCCTGCATGGCGATTCGGGTGGCGATTGAATCGGGCGCAGAGCCGGGCCAGATGCTGATTGGTGGGTAGGTGGTGGGAAGATTCGAGATTCAGAGCGCATGAGGTCCGGGAGCGACCTCCTCCCGGCGGTGGTCCTGCTCGCTGCAGGCATCTTCGTGATCGACCTCGAACTACCACTGGGCGTTGCCAGCGGTGTCCCCTATGTGGCGGTCGTGTTGCTGGCACTGTGGTCGCCCGACCCTCGAATGCCCCTTTACGTCGCCGTCGGATGTTCCATCCTCACCGCGCTGGGGTTCGCTTTCTCACCGCACGGCGGTGTCCTCTGGGTGGTCATCCTCAATCGGGCGCTCGCGATCTTCGCGATCTGGGTGACGGCCATTCTCAGCGTTCGCTGGAGATCCGCGCAGCGACGGATGTCGCAGCAGCAGGAGCGTCTCGAGCGGGTTTCGCGGGTGAACACCATGGGGGAAATGCCGAGGCGTCGCTCCTGGCGGTCAAGGCGGGAAGGCTGGAGTCGGCCGATTTGTTGCAGGATCTCGAAGCGATCTCGGACGCGGCCGAACGTAGCGGTGCGATCATCCGTCGTCTTCGCGACCTCATCGCGAATCGAGAAATGGAGCGTTCGTCACACAACATGAACCGGCTGATCCGTGAGGCTCTCGAGTTCATGGATCGCGATATCGAGGACTCAGGAACGACCCTGCACCTCGAGCTGCGTCCTGCATTACCGCCGGTTCTCGTCGATTCCGTCCAGATTCAGCAGGTGGTGGTGAATCTCGTTCGCAATGCCATCGAGGCCATGAAGGAACTGCCCGACAGGTCACTCACGATTCGCTCGATCGCCGACGATACCGGGAATGTCGAGGTTGCGTTCAGTGATTCAGGTTCCGGGCTGGGTGATATTCCGATCGATTCGATCTTCGAGCATTTCGTGAGCACAAAACGCGATGGACTCGGAGTAGGGCTCGCGATCAGTCGGTCGATCATCGAAGCCCACCTCGGGCATCTCGCTGTGGAACAGAACGCGGATCGTGGCATGACTTTCCGCTTCAGGGTTCCCGGCGCGAACGAGAGCTTGGATGGGGAGGCAGGCAGTGTCGGTTCTTGAAAGTACAGTCTTCGTCGTCGACGATGATGAAGACGTTCGACGGTCGCTCGGGCGTCTTCTGAAAGAAGTCGGCTTGCAGGTCGAGGCCTATGCGAATGCCGAGGACTTTCTCGAAGCCGTTGATTTCAGCAGCCCCGGCTGCGTGCTGCTGGACATTCGGATGCCCGGGATGAGTGGGATCGAGCTTCACAAGAGGATGCTGGACCATGAATCTACGCTTCCGATCATCATGATCACCGGGCACGGCGACGTCACCATGGCCGTCGAAAGCATGAAGCGCGGGGCCTTCGACTTCATCGAGAAGCCGTTTCGGGCCCAGAGACTTCTCGATTCGGTTCAGGCTGCGCTCAGGCTGGAGCGAAGGCTGCACGTTCGTCGCGAGGCGCGCGCCAAGGCGCGAGGCCTATTCGCGGAGTTGACCGCGAGTGAGCGCGACGTGATCTTCCGCGTCGCTCAGGGCCTCAACAACCGAGAGATCGCCGAGGAGCGCAGCGTCAGTTCGCAGTCCGTCGACGCGCTGCGATCGAAGGCCATGCGGAAGCTCGGCGTCGAGAACGTCGCCGACCTCGTTCGGCTCTACGACGAAGCGAAGCGCTAGCCCAATCGGGAGTCCCCCCGGCTTTGCCGGGGAGGCAGTCAAAGTTTGACAGTTCCGGAAATGCAAGACTCCCCCTCGTGAGCCGCTATAAGCATCGCGAGGGGGAGCCTATTGTCGAACTACAGAAAGCTACAGCACAGCGAATGGGAGTGTAAGTGTCACGTGATCTTCATCCCGAAGTACCGCCGGAAAGTCCTTTACGGGACGCTTCGGCGGCATCTCGGAGATGTTCTTCGCCGTCTAGCTCGGCAGAAAGAGAGCGAGATCGAGGAGGGCCACTTGGTGGCGGATCATGTGCACATGATGATCTCGATTCCGCCGAAGTACTCGGTCGCGCAGGTGGTCGCTTGGCGGAGTCCTCAGTGGTATCGACGCTGACCGGGGGGGTCAGGAAACTGAATAGAGACGTCTGCACAGGGCTATTCCGGTGTTGGGTATGACGGCCATCATAACGGCTGCACCCCAGAATACGCGAAATATGCTCGCTAATCGTCGCAATGAGCCCGCTCTGATAGCATCGCGTTATCGCGATCGGAAGGTGCGAAACGGGATGGCGGGTAGCGGGTCTAAACGTGTGTCATCGCTCGTGGTGGCGCTTGCTTGTGGGATTTTGGTCTGCGGCGCTGCGGCCGCGGCTTCGCGCGCCGGAGTCGCTGAAGAGGCCCGCGTCGCCTCAATGGTCGAGCAGTGGTTCGCGTCCCTCGAAGCCCAGCCCTCCGAAGGGTGGGCGGTCGAGACTTTCCTGGCCGAGTCACCGCTGGCTTTCTCGCTCACAGAAGCGGGCGACCTCGGCCCGGACGAGCTCGCGGGATGGCTCTTCGCCCTGCGCTCGTCGCACCCGAAGGTCGAATACCGGCTCGACAAGGTTCGTCTCGACTCCCCCGAAGAAGATCTCGTACGCGTGAGGTTCGAATTCGATCGGCACGCGATAGACGCAGCGGGGCTTCCCCACCTGGCCCGCCGCGAGCAGACATGGCTGATTCGCGATCTTCCGGGTGAGGTCCCGGTCGTGCTGCGAATCGAGGAGCAACGATTGTTGGCCTTCCCCGGAACCGGTCCGCAGATCGTTTGCTACTGAGCGGAGGCTCCTGATGCGTTTTCAACGATTTGTTCGTGTGACCCGATTGATTCTCACTGTGCTGATGCTATCGGGCAGCGCGAGCGCGAGCGATACGCAGACGCTGCCGGTCCACGACGGGGTCGGTGGCGAGTTCGCGGCGCAGAGCAGTCTCGGGCGTGAGGTCCGGCTGTCCGAGTTCGCGGGCAAGGTCGTGTTCTTGTTCTTCGGCTACACCAGCTGCCAGGACGTCTGCCCCGCGACGATGTCGCATCTCCACTCCTTGAGTCGGAAGCTCGGGCCGAGAGCGGACGATGTGCAGGTCCTGCTGATCACGGTCGACCCCGAGAACGACACCGCTGAGCACCTGCGGGAATACCTCGCACGTTTCGACGACCGCTTCATTGGCCTGACCGGCAGCCAGGAAGAGATGGATCGGATCTTCGCGTTGTACATGGTGAAGCACGACCAGAGCCACGACATGAAGGTGACCACGCAGCACAACCGCTCGAAGCCGATGGTGAAGGAAGCCCATCTGTATTCACACTCGCAGCAGATCTACTTGCTCGACAAGCTCGGCAGAACCCGAGCCTTCTTCTATACCGGCTCGCCCCTCGACGAGATGGAGCAGGCCGTGGTGGCGTTGTTGGGAGAATGACCCCCGACGCCCGTGCATTTCTCAACCAGGCAAGAACGTTCAATACATTCATGGAGAAAGTATCTTGAAAAGAATAATCTATGTTCTAATCGTGGCATTGATTGCGGTGATTGCGCTCCCCGCACTTGCGGACAAACCGTCGAAGGCGGGAGGTCTGAAGCGGGTGACGCAGAAACTCGTGAAGCCCCCGTTCCTTCCGAAGCACTCGATTGTCGCCAAGGGCGGTCCGAAAATCGTCCAAGTGCGCCTCGTGGTCGAAGAGCGGAAGCTGGTGATCGACAACGAAGGAACCGAAATCAACGCGCTGACGTTCCAGGGCAGCGTCCCGGCGCCGATCATCGTCGTCCACGAAGGCGACTACGTGGAACTCACGGTGGTCAACCCGAGGGATCGCAGCGACAGCGTCAGTGACACCGAGCACTGGGACGGAAGCACGACGTCGAACATCATGAGTCACAACATCGACCTCCACGCGGTTACCGGTGCGCTCGGTGGCGCCGGTATGACGCTGGTCAACCCGGGTGAGGAGGCGACGATTCGCTTCAAGGCGACGAGGCCGGGCGTGTTTGTCTATCACTGCGCACCGGGCGGACCGATGATCCCCTACCACGTGGTCGCGGGCATGAACGGCGCCATCATGGTGCTGCCGCGCGACGGCCTGAAGGATAGGTACGGGAAGGCGCTTTCGTACGACAAGGCCTACTACATCGGTGAGCAGGACTTCTACGTGCCGAAGAACTCGCTTACAGGAGGCTACAAGAAATTCGATTCCGCCGCGGCTGCGATGCCCGAGACCCTAGAGGTCATGAAGACCAACGAGCCGAGCCACGTCGTCTTCAATGGCGCGGTCGGCGCCTTGACGGGCGAGAATTCACTTACTTCGAAGGTGGGCGAGACGGTGATGTTCATTCACTCGCAGGCGAACCGCGATACGCGTCCGCATCTGATTGGCGGCCACGGCGACTACGTCTGGCAGAGCGGCTCGTTCGCCGACCCGCCGGAGACCAACCTCGAAACCTGGTTCATCCCGGGAGGATCCGCTGGAGCCGCGCTCTACACCTTTCAGCAGCCGGGTCTCTACGTCTACCTCAACCACAATCTCATCGACGCAGTGCTGAAGGGTGCGGCGGCGCATGTGAAGGTCGAGGGCACGTGGAACAACGATCTGCTCGAGCAGATCAAGAAGTCCGGCCCAATCGGGAAATAGGGGGGAAAGGAACTCGGCGGCGATTCGGCAAGTGGTCAGAGGATGACGTAGTTCAACCAGGTCGTCATTCGAATGACCACCTTGCGGATGATCCGGATTGCCTGCGCGCGGTCGGTGTAGACGGCTGCGACGCCGGACGTTCCGGCCGGAATCGTGAGATCGCCGATGTCGCCGAGTTCCAGCGCCACCCCGAAGCGCCCGGGTATCGGGCTCGTGGTCCATTCCATGAGCGCTCCGCTCGGTGGCAGCTGCCCCTGACCGGTGGCCGGAATGATCGCCTGGACCCGGGCGTTCAGGATGCGCCCGGGCAGGCGGTCAAACGCGATTTCCACTGCGTCGCCAGTGTGTACGAATTCGAGTGCGCTCTGGGAAAACGTCGCGATGATGGTGCGGGTTTCTGTCTCGAGGAACGTCATCAGCGGCAGCGAAGCCATCTGGCTTGCGATCTGGCCGGGCCGAAGCGCGAGGTTCGTGACGATGCCGTCGGTTGGGGCGTAGACGGTCGTCTCCCGCAGGTCGACCTGCGCGTCGTTGAACATCGCCAGCGTCTGGTCGTAGGCGGCCTGGGCACGATCGCGTTTGATCTGGGCGGCGGCCCCCGCACTCGTCAGCGCTTTGGCGTCGTCGAGAATGATCTTCTTCAGTTCGAGGTCGGCCTCGAGTCGGTCGACCGCGAATTGAAACGGATCGGGGGAGATGCGGAACAGTACGTCACCCGCCTTTAACGGTTCGTTCGCTCGGATCGGTACTTCGATCACGCGGCCGGTGACTCGTGGCACGATCTGGATTACGCGCTGGTAGACGCGCACATCCTGCGAGTAGGGCTGGAAGAGATTCATCGCGATCACGAGCGCGAGGATTGCGAAGATGCCGATGCCGGCTGCGGCGATCTGGGAGTTGCGGTTCCACGGCAGCAGCTTCAGCTTGAAGAAGAGGAGCCAGAGGATTCCGCAGTAGCAGATGGTGAGAAAGGCGATCACCAGTCCGACCTCTCGGCATCCCGGCCGCGATCGCGTTCGACCGCTGCGACGCGCTCGCCGAGGCGCTCGACCGTCTGGTGCAGTGCGGCGATCTCGTCATTCGAATTCGGTCGGGTGTAGGCCCAGATCAAAGCGAACGGCCAGAGTACGCCGAGCGTCAGCAAGCCGATCCAGCCCGCGACGCGAATGGCCTCCGCTTGCGGATGATCGCGCTTCTCCGCAATCCGGCCCGGTAGCTCACCCAGCATGAATGCCGCGTAGAGCCCGACCGCGACCAGCACGGCGAGCACGACGAAGGTGAAGTAGTCGAGGCCCGTCATCGACGAGACGCTAGCCTTCCGGCGTGCCGAAGCCACACCGCTTCGCTTCGCGGTCGGCCGCCTGGGCTAGACTCCCGCGCGAATACCCATCCGGGGGGGGGGGCAGCATGGCGGGTGCCGGCCGATTCTCGTTGCGGGACGTCGTGTTCCGATTCATCGCCGCCTGGTTGCTGGTGATCGCGACCTGGAATCCGACCGGTATGAGCTTCGGTCACTGGGTCATTGCGATGGGGGACGGCGATGCACTCGGCCCCATCCACGCCTTCGTCGGTATGCTGCTGCTGATCGGTTGGGTGGTCTTTCTGGCCGCGAGCTTCCGGTCGCTCGGGCTGATCGGGCTCGGGCTCGTCACTGCACTGTTCGGGTCATTTGCCTGGCTGCTCGTGGATTCCGGGATCTTGCCCGCCGAGAGCGAGAGCGCGATGACCTGGATCGTGTTGATCTGCTGTGCGGGAGTGCTGTCGATCGGGATGTCGTGGTCCCATATCTGGCGGCGCTTGAGCGGGCAGCTCGATGTCGACGACGGCGATTCCGGCTGACCCCCCACGTGTTGATTTCAGTTCTGGATCGAGAAGCCGCCGTCGACGAGTAGCACGGCACCGTTGGTGAAGGAGGCGGCCGGGAGCACGAAGCCGAGTGTTGCGTGGGCGACTTCCTCGGGCTGTCCGTAGCGGAGCAGCGGCACGCGTCGGCGGGCGAACTTCGCCTTGGCGTCGTCGGGGATCGGCGCCGTCATGCCGGTTTCGATCGGTCCCGGGCAGATGCAATTGAAGGTCACGCCGCGGCGGCCCAACTCGACCGCCATCGAGCGCGTCAGCCCGATGACGCCGTGTTTGCTCGCGCTGTAGGCGCTCGCGAACCGCTGTGCACCGACGCCCTCGGTGGAGGCGATGTTCACCACTCGACCGGCACCGCTCGCCTCGAGATGGGGCAGTGCGGCGCGGACCAGGTGCACGTGGGCATCGAGGTTGACCGCGAACGTCTCTTGCCAACTCGCTTCGTAGTCTGCGGCGTCGAACGGAGCCAGGCGGCTGATGCCGGCGTTGTTCACGAGGATGTCGATCCCGCCGAAGTGGTCGACGACGGCGTCGACCAGCTTCGTGATCGCATCGCCCGATTTTACATCGACCGTGAAGCCCACGGCCTCGCCGCCCGCCTGCAAGATCTCTTCCACCACCCGATCGACACCTTCCGCGACGATGTCGACCACCGCGACCCGCGCGCCTTCATCCGCGAAGAGGTGCGCGGTCGCGCGCCCCATGCCGCTCGCCGCCCCGGTGACGATGGCGACCTTTCCGCGGATCGATCGGCTCAGCTTCGAAAGTCTCGTCACGTCGTTCTCCCTGGCATCTCGCAGCTTGTCGCTGCCGAAGGCCTTCGTCGACCCGTGAGTGCCGCTATTTCCGGAACTGCTTGAAGTCCGGCTCGCGCTTGGTCAGGAAGGCAGTGATGGCTTCGACGTTCTCCGGAGTGCCCGCGAGTTCCAGCATGCCTTCCATTTCGAGCTTGCGGGCGCGGGCGATCGGCTCGGCATGCGCCTGCTTCATCAGGCGTTTGATTGCGACGAGCGAGGGCACCGGCATGCGGGCGATCTGGCGCGCTTTGGCGAGGGTGGTGGGCAGGACTTCGTCGTCGGGCAGCACGGCGGTTGCGATCCCGGTTTCGAGCGCCCTGGCGGCGTCGAAGAACTCCGCGGTGAAGATCAGTTCGGCAGCCTGTTTATGGCCCATGACTTCCGGGGCGAGGTAGCTGGCGGCGGCTTCGGTCACGAGGCCGAGGTTCGTGAAGGGCATGCGCAGCCGGCTGCCCGCGCCGAGGTAGACGATGTCGCAGTGGAACAACGCGGTGACGCCGAAGCCGATCGCGCAGCCGCGCGCGGCGGCGAGCAGCGGTTTGTCGAGTGCGCACAGCGCATCCATCATGACCTCGAACGGCTGCGGGCCGTCGGTCGCTTCGCCCATGTCGGCCAGGTCGAGGCCCGAGGTGAAGTCGCCACCGGCTCCCGTCAGCACCACGGCGGCGACCTTGGGGTCGTCGTTGGCGCGGTCCAGCGCAACGCCGAGCGCGAGGAACTGCGCAGGGTTGAAGGCGTTGCGGCGCTTGGGCCGGTTCAGGGTGAGGGTCAGGATGCCATCGTCGTCAAGGTCGCTGAGAACCGGTGTTTCGCTCATATCGGATTCCGATCGCTGGCCTGCCGCGCAGGTGGGTTCGAGCCCGCACGATAGCCGAGCCCGACGGCCGCGACTGCGGCCAGCCTGAGGCCATTCGGACGCGCTAGTCTTCGCGCCGACCCGCGCCTGCCGAAGAGGATCCCTCCCTTGATCAACCAGCTGCTCGGCTTGCCCGAGCACCCCGGCTACATCTTCCTCACCATTACCGTGGGGGGGTTGTTGCTGTTCTTCACGCTGGCGGGCCTGAGCTACCGGCTGTTCTTTCTCCGCAGTCGCTTCCATCCCGATTACGCCCCCGACGACGCGGGCAACCGGCGCGAGGTCCGTGAGGCGATCAAGTGGTCGATCATCTCGGTACTCGGTAACGCGGCGCTGGTCGCTCCGATCCACTACCTGCTCGCGACCGGCCACGGCCGCCTCTACACGGACGTCGCCGAGCATGGCTGGCCCTGGCTGCTGCTGAGTCCCTTCGCTGTTCTGGCGGTGAGTGAAACCTCGATCTATTGGGTGCATCGCGGCTTGCACTGGGGGCCGCTCTACCGCCACGTGCACGACAAGCACCACGCCTTCAAGGTCCCCACTCCATTCGTCGGCCTGGCGTTCCGCCCGTTGGATGCGTTCGCGCAGGGGATTCCGCACCACATCCTCGCGTTCCTGCTGCCGATCCACATCGGCATCTATCTGGTCTCGCTCTTCTTCGTGACGTTGTGGGCGGTGATGATCCACGACCGCGTGTCCTTCGTGCGCTGGAAGGGCATCAACTTCACCGGCCACCACACCCTGCATCACTGGTACGAGAACTACAATTTCGGCCAGTACTTCACCGTGTGGGACCGACTGATGGGTACCTACCGCGATCCCGAGGTCGCCTACGACGACCTCCCGGAGGGCATCGTCGTACGCGCGCAGGACGTGTTGGGTCGAGTGGCGGAAGGTGTTGGGAGCTAGACGCCGTTAGCCCCGATCTTCGAGCAGCGTATCGGGCGCTATGCTGGTCGGATGCCCGTTCGTCTCGAGTTCCCGCAATCGCACCCCCACGTTGCACTCGTCGTGATCGATCGACCCGAACGCGCGAACTGTCTCGACCCGGCCATGCTGGTCGAACTCGCCGCGGCCTGGCGCCGCATCGCAGCGGACGACGACGTTCGCTGCGCGGTGTTGCGCGGCGCGGGCGAGCGCGTGTTCTGCTCCGGCATGGACATGGCGGCGACGATCCCGGCTGCACAGCGCCTCGCGCGTGGCGAACGCGTCAGCGAGGAGGAGTTCGAAGGGCTGCGCTCGGTCGCAACGGCGCTGCTCGCGGGTTTCGATCTGCGCAAGCCGCTGATCTGCGCCATCAACGGGCACGCGCGTGCGGGGGGCTTCGATCTGATGCTCGCGTCCGAGATTCGCTATGCGGTACCCGACGCCACCTTTGCGCTCGAGGAGGTTGCGCTCGGCCTCTATCCGACCGGGAATTCGACCGTGCTGCTGCCACGCCAGATCGGCTGGGTGCACGCGCACGAGCTGCTGCTCGGTGCGCAGCCGATCGACGCCGAGCGTGCCCGCACGATCGGACTCGTGAACGATCTCGTCGAGCCGGGCGATCTGATGGATCGCGCACTCGCGGCGGCCGCGTCGATCGCGCGCAACGCACCGCTCGCGGTCGCTGCGACCCGGGCGGGCATCCGCGAACTGCTCGCGATGGACCTCGCGCGCGCCTACCAGCGTCAGGAAGAACTCGGGCGTCCGCTGCGGCGCAGCGAAGACGCGAAAGAGGCGCAGCGCGCTTTCGTCGAGAAGCGCGAGCCGGTCTTCCATGGCCGCTGACCCGCCACCACGCGATTTCGTTGCGACAGCTCGGCTGTGGTCAACTCGATGTCCGAGTTGCTACCCGTTGTCACTGACCGGGCGGCCGCGGGCGAGCCCGGAGGAGGGCGGGAGCGCGAAATGGCGACACAGGTGGTGCTCTTCGATCTCGGCGGCGTGCTGGTCGAACTCGGCGGTGTCGACCGCTTTGGCGGACTGATCGGCGAGGTCGATGAGAGCGAGATCTGGCGGGTCTGGCTGACCTCCTACTGGGTCCGGCGTTTCGAACGCGGCCAGTGCACTCGCGAGGACTTCGCGGGCGGCATGGTGGAGGAGCACGGTCTGGCGGTCGGCGCGGAAGTCTTCCTCTACGAATTCTTGAACTGGCCGCAGGGGCTGATTCCCGGTGCGCTCGACCTCGTCGCCGATCTCGCGTCTCATGTTCGCCCTGCGTGTCTCAGCAACACCAACGAGCTGCACTGGAACGAACAGATCGACGCCCAGCTGGTGCAGGCGATGTTCGAAACCCGCTTCCTGTCGCACGAACTCGGGTTGGTGAAACCCGACCGCGAGATCTTCGAACACGTGGTCGCGGGCCTCGGCTGCGACCCCACCGAGGTGCTGTTTCTCGACGACAACCAGCTGAACGTCGACGGAGCCCGCTCCGTAGGTCTCGATGCCCACCGAGTGACGGGCGTCGAGGATGCCCGCCGTATTCTCGCGATGCACGGACTGTTGCGGTGAGCAGGAGCGGGGAGGCGTACCCGCGTTGACGCTCGTCGCGACTGAGCGCGACCCGGTTCCGCATGGAGCCGAGGTCGACCGGATCACCGCGGCTGACGGCACCGTGCTTCGTGTGGCGCGCTGGTTGCCGTCCGGCGGAACGCGCGGAACGGTCGTGATCCTGAACGGCCGCACGGAGTTCGTAGAGAAGTACTTCGAGGTGATCGGAGACCTGCTGCGGCGTCACTATGCGGTGGCGACACTCGACTGGCGCGGGCAGGGGCTGTCCGATCGGCCGCTTCGGAACCGCCACAAGGGGCACGTTCGCGATTTCGGGCTCTACGTCTCGGATCTCCGCCGAATGTTCACGCACTTCGTCGAGCCGACCTGCCCGCGACCCTACCGCGCATTGTCGCATTCGCTGGGTGGTTGCATCGCGTTGCACTACCTCGCGCTGCACCCCGACAGCTTCGCCTCGGCGATCTTCTCGGCGCCGATGTGGGGGATCGGCCGGGGCGTCGGCATCTCCGCGCCGCTGCGCACCCTGGTGGGCTTGCTCGACGGGCTGGGGTTGGGCGGTCGCTACCTGCCCGGCCGACGCGACTACGGCGACTCCGACCGCGCCTTCGCGGGCAATCCCTTTACCCGCGATGCCGAGCGCTTTGCGCGTTTCGTCGCGCAGGTCGACGCGGAGCCGCGTCTCGCGTTGGGCGGCCCGACCATCCACTGGGCACGCGAGGCGATGCGCGCGATTGCGGCCATCCATGCGCCGGGTTTCGCCGAACGGGTCGAGATCCCGATTCGCGTGTGCACGGCCCGCGACGATTCGGTGGTTTCGATTGCTGCACAGTCGGCTGTCGCCAGCCGGCTAGCGAACGCCTCGCAGCACGTCTTCGAGGGGGCGCGCCACGAGTTGCTGATGGAGCGTGACTCGATTCGCAATCGCTTCTACACGCTCTTCGAGGAACTCTAGTGCACTCCGATTTGCTTTCAGCCCCGAGATAAGGGGCCCCACTGGAGGCTCCGTCCGTGTTAGGATCGGGCTCGTTTCAACTCCCCGATCCGCGCCGTCGCACCGGAGTCTTCCCCCCCCTCTCATCCATGCTGCCTCGAACCTATCTCGCGCAGACGAGCGTTCGTTCCGCAGAGCGGGCATGGAGGACGCCGCTGACGTGCCTGGCGCTCGTCGCCGCGATGCTCGCACCCGGCGGCGCGGCCTTCGGGCAGGCGATTCCGCGACCGGCGGACGATCGCCCCGAATTGCCGGATTTCGAGTCTCCCGGCGACACGCCGACGCTGCTGCCCCCGTTGCAGCGACCCAGCCTGCCGCAGCAGCAGCTGTCCGTCGGATCGGGGGTCCACGTCGACAGCTACCGCATCACCGGCAGCACGGTCTTCTCCGACGAGGAACTCGCCGAGGCGGTGGCGGATTGGGCCGGTCGTGAGATCCGCTCGGAAGACCTGATCCTGGTCCGCAACGCGATCACGAACCTCTATGTCGACGCGGGCTACGTGAATTCGGGTGCCATCCTGCCGGATCAGGATTTCGAGGGTGGCGTCATCGAGTTGCGGGTCATCGAGGGAACGCTCGGTGAGGTCCGGATCAACGGCAACGACAAGTTTCGAGACCGCTACCTGCGCGATCGGATTCGGCGCGGCGCGTCCGTTCCGCTGAATGTCGGAGAGCTCTCTCGGGAGCTCAAGATCCTCCAGCAGGATCCCCGGATCGAACGCATCGCCGCGCGCCTCGCACCCGGGAGCGAGCCGGGGTCGTCGATCCTCTACCTCGAGGTGGAGGAAGCGAGCCGGTTCGCTCTGGATCTGCGCGCGAGCAACTACGAGCCGCCGAGCCTCGGCGGGTATGCGGGCCAGGCCGAGGTCGGCATCTCGAACCTCTCCGGTTTCGGCGACAGCCTGCGGGGCGTCTTCACGATCGGCGAGGGGATACGGCGCTACGACAGCTACTTCGATGTTCCGCTCAACCGCTACGACACGACCCTCACTCTCGCGACGCGCTACGCGAAGGCGCGAGTCGTGGAGGAGCCATTCGATGAGCTGGATATCGAGAGTCGCTTCCAGTCGTATCAGATCGGCCTCCACCAGCCGATCTATCGGTCGCCGAGTTCGCTCGTGAAGCTCGGCGTGATCGGAGACTGGCGGGACACCCGGACCGAGCTGCTCGGAGAGCGCATCAGCTTCCCCGGCTCGGGGGCGCGAAACGGCCGGACGACCGCCACGGTGCTGCGCTTCCTGTTCGACTGGCTCAAACGTGACGAGCGCCAGGTGTTCGCGGCGCGCTCCCAGGTGAGCTGGGGCATCGATGCGCTGGGGGCGACCGTCCACGGGAAGACCGAGCCAGATGGCAAATTCGTTTCGTGGCTGCTTCAGCTGCAGTGGGCGCGCCGATTCTCGTTTCTCGACCTGGAGACGGTTTTCCGCACCGACCTCCAACTCGCGAATTCACCACTGCTGGCGATGGAGCAGATCGCCGTCGGCGGATATTCCAGCGTACGCGGTTACCGGCAGAATCAAGTGGTGGCGGATCAGGCCGTCGTGACGTCGGCCGAAGTGCGTATTCCGATCTGGCGGCGGCCCGATCTCGGCGGGACGATCTCGCTGGCGCCGTTCGTCGACTACGCGCACGTGTGGGACCACGACGCCATTACGACCGGTGACATCCAGGACCACGGCCTGCAATTCCTGGTCACGCTGAGCTGGCCCAGGTGAGCGCGGCGCTCGCCCGGTGGATCAGAGCCAGCTGCTGATCAACAGGAACGGTGCCCAGTAGCCCGGGTGCCGGTAGTGGCGGGTACTCAGCATCTTGACCTGAGCCTGCTGCAGCGCCCGGGCGCGTGAGACGTCGGGGACGACCAGATTGCCGTAGAAGTCGACCACGAGCTCGGCGGTGGCTCGGTCGTTCACCGACCACAGCGTCGCGAGGGCGCTGCGGGCGCCCGCGCGAAGCGCCACGCCCGCGAGCCCGAGGGCCGCCCGGTCGTCGCCGGCCGCGGATTCGCAGGCCGACAAGGTGAGGAGTTCGAGCGGCTCGTCGGCGCGGAAGCGCGTGGCTCCCACGAACGCCGCGAGCTGATCCATCGACACCCGGCCGTCGTAGGCGAGCAGGAA
>JAFDEI010000280.1 GCA_019310425.1 Deltaproteobacteria bacterium
GATCGTCAGCATGAGAGCGGCTCTGGGGCGAAGTGCCGCATTGATTTCGACGATGCGCGGTGTTTCCCGTGGGAACTCGCTGCATATTTGAATTCGAGAGCATTCCTTCCGGAATCCTACACTTTCTCGTTGACACCCAAGGCCGTCCGGAAGAGAATCGGAGCATGAGACTGTTAGCTCCGACCATATTTGCACTGATTCTACTGGCCACCGCCGGACTCTTAGCCTTCGTGGCGGATGCGGGCGCCGACCCGCCGCCGGATCCAATCTCGATCGACGCCGCCTCGGCTTCGGCGGTGGGTGCCTGCGTGGGCGGCAAGACGCCGGCGGACATCTACGGGATGGGCGCCGCTGCGGGTTGCGATGTCGCGGGGCCTGGCCCGATCCTCGAGATTGCAGAGTCCGTCTACTCCCTTGGCGCCGGCGACGATCAGGACGGACACTCGGCCGGCGAGCTGGATCCCTGGGCGCAGCAGGTGATCTACTTCTCGGGCGAAACGGCCTCCGCCGGCGTTCCGGGCACCGACTACGAACATCAAGCGATCCGCAGCCAGGCGGAGGGGGACCGCTTCGTCACCAACGGCCCGACCCTTCTATCGCCTGGAGCCGTCGTGTTGGGGGCGGGACCGACGGCGATCGCGGGGCCGTTCTTGCCGGTTTCTCCGCTGACCGGATTGGTGGGCGGGCCGCACCTGCTGAGCGCGAACCAGACACCTTCTACAACGAGATCCCCACGATCGGCCCGGCGATCTTCAACGCGACGTTCCCGTTGATCGATGACATGGACGCGCTGGAGCTCGTAACTTTCGATCCGACGTCCGACGGCATTCACGACTTCCCGATCTACTTCGTGCTCGCCCTGGGGTCGCCCAGCATGCCCGGCGGCGTTGGGGGGAATGTGCTCGTTTCTCCGCCCGGGGGAGGAGGATTCGGGCTGTTCGCGCCATTTACGGCATTGGGTCTCTTGCCGCCCGATATGATCGATGCGATCGCCGTGTGGGACGGCGGAGCCCCCCTTGTTGCCGACGGGATAACACCGCTCGTCGATTTCGCGATCTTCTCGCTGGCGCCGGGATCTTTCTCTCTCCTGCCGGGATCTCCGATCGTCGGCTGTTTGGTGACGGGTTGCAGTCCCGCGGACATCTTCGTCACCGATTTTATGGGGACCGCGTATCTCTACCTGCCCGCCGCGGCCATCGGGTTGCTCCCCACCGACAACATCGATGCGCTCGACGTCGAGATCGGCGATCCACAGATCCACGACGACAGTCCGGTACCCGTGCCCGCCGTCTCCCCGCTCGGACTCAGCCTGTTGGCCGGAACGCTGTTCGGATTTTCGGGCTGGCTCCTTCGGCGCGGAGCCACTCGCGTCTAGCGCGAATCGGGACTTCGCCGCGCGCAAACCCGGCCTGAAGACCCCCCACTGCCCCCCGGAGCCGGTCACCGTTCCGGGGGGGGCATTGTTGGCACGAGTCGGACTCTGGCCCGGTCTACCCGCAGATGAGCGCGCCTATGTACATCGAAAAATACACAATCTGGTGTCTGCTGCGCTTCTCGACATCAATTCGCTCGAAAACACACTCTTCCCGAACCCAAAGTCCTGTGTGGAGGGTACTCAGGGTCCCCGCCTCCCGGCTCAGGCGTGCGGGTCGTGCGAGAACCACAGGGGCAAGTCCAGGCAGGGAAGGGTCGCCGTGGCGGGGAGTTCTCAGCGAATCCAAACAACACGAACAATCGAAACCCGGAGTGCCACAGCAAAGCCCGAGGCAGAGGCCAGACACGAGCTACGAGAAAGCGGAGAGAAGAAGCCCGGCCCTTCGGGCCGGGGCCAGGGCGGGTGCAGCAGCCGGACCTTCGGCCCGGGCCAGCCCTAGCCGGGCTGGCGAGGCCGGGAGGGAAGAAGCGGGGGCAGGGGGCACAGTGCGAGGTGGAACCGAGGGCTGCGAGGCCGAGCGGCACAGGAGAATTCGAGGGGGGAAGTTGGAGACGTATAGAGACGGGAGACGTTGCCGGTGCAGCCCAGTGCAGCCCCTTGCAGCCGCTTGCAAGGCAGGAGACGTAAGTAGGCGTTACTTCTCACCCTCCCGTCGCTTTGCCAACGTGGGGGTCGCCAGTTCGAACCTGGTCTCGTGCTCCAGAAAAACGAAACGCCCTCGGCTGTTTAGGTCGGGGGCGTTTTCGTTGGTGGGGTCGCTGTCGGAGGCGGACCCCGTAAAGTGTCTCTTGGATTTGGCCACCCGAGTGTCCGACTTCTGCCGACGTACACATTGCCGGATTGTAACTCAGCGCATATGTCAGGTTCGGCCTACGGCGGTCGAGTCGACTACCGCACCCCACGCGTCACCGCGCCTTCGTGCATCATCGAAGACCACGAGGCAATGCTCGCACGGGTGGCCCGCGGCCTACTGCGGGTGTGGCGCCTCGGGCGGGTTGCCGGCTTCGTCCGCCGCGGCGCGGTCCGCGTGCAGGATCTCGGCGAGCGCCCGTCCGATGAAGGCGTTCGTCGCCGCGTTGTAGTGGCGGTCGAAGCGGAAGCGCAGCGGCTGCTCCCGGCCGCGGCGATGGAGTGGTTCCGAGAGGTCGTGGTAGACGATGCCGGGAATGTCGGCCAGGAACTCCCAGCGCTGGCCGTCGTCGATGTTGACGACGATCACCCGCACACCGTCGGCGTTCGCGCGATCGCGCAGGGCCCCGAGCAGCGCGATCGCGCGCTCGCGGCGGGCCGGGTGGGCGACGGAGACGATTTCCTCAGGCTCGCGGGCCCGCAGCGCGTGAGCCCAGAACTTCGCATCCTGGTCCCGCAGCCGTTGCTGCAGTCGGAAGATCTGGACGCGGTAGCTCGCGTACGAGAGCAGGTACGACGCACGCACCCAGCAGGGGCTCTGCTGGAAGAGCGGGTCGTTTCGAGCCAGGAACACGGTCTCGGCGTCGCCGGCATCGACCACCGGCGCCGCGCGATCGGCGTCGCCGATCCGCACCTCGCCGCGATCGTAGATCCCCGTGAAGTGGCGCCGCACGACCTGGCGATTCAGGATCACGACCACTGCGTCCGGTCGGTAGCGCGCGCCCGCCTCGATGTAGCTCAGCAGCACGTCGTCGAGGCCGTAGCCGGGGACGCCCATGTTCACGATCTCGAGATCGTCGAAGGACCGCTCGGCGACTTCGCTGAAGCGTTCGCCGTAGTCGAGGCCCGAGCCGAAGGTGAAGCTGTCGCCGATCGCGAGGTAGCGCGCGCGTCCGGGCACGCGCTCGAAGGAGTGCTCGGCGTCGCGCAAGCCGAGGGAGTTCACGCGGTAGAGGACCGAGAAGTCCGACGTGGTTGCGACCTCGAGCGCTCCGGGCCGGAATGGCGGGTAGCGCCGACGAGCGCGCATCACGATTCCTTCGAAGTCGCCGCCCTCCGGGTCTTGCCAGATCTCGAACGGAACCACGCGCGAGTTCTTCAGCTCGCGCAGGTAGAGTCGGTAGTCGAGGCCCTGCAGCCACCCGGCGAAGCGCAGGCCGCCCTCGGCGAGCGCGAACGCGAGAACGAGGCCGAAGACGACGAGGGCTGAGCGTTGGAGCCCGCCGCGCAGTATCGATCGAGTCGTCAAGAGCGCCTGCTCCGTGCCTGCGAGAGCTTCCGGGGCGGTGCGCGGTCCGGCGCGACGCCCATGTTCCGTCCTTCCATTAGACCATGGGCGGGTGCCCCTTCGCCACGCAGGTCGGCGTTCACTCCGACTTCAGTTCCCGAGCGGAACACTCCCTGTCAGTGAGAGCGACCAGGGGGAGGGGCCCCCTCGGCCTCGGATCTGGTGCCGCGGGGGTGCCGTATCCGGTGTTGAGTGCCGTCCTAGGTGCCGCGATATGCCGCTCTGTGCCGCGGTATGCCGGTCACTAGTGCATAAGTTCTGGCTGTTCCTCGTTCTCCTTCCTCTCTTGCCAACGTGGGGGTCGCCGGTTCGAGCCCGGTCTCGTGCTCCAGAAAACGAGAGCCCCGTCGCGGAGTTGTGCGGCGGGGCTTTCTCGTTGCGGCGGACGCCTGTCTGTTCT
>JAFDEI010000281.1 GCA_019310425.1 Deltaproteobacteria bacterium
GTATCGAAGAGCAAGGGCGTGGAATCGATCGACGTCGACGCCGGAAGCGGCCGATCGGTCGCCCACATCAGGACTCGTCACGCGGGGATACCGATCCGCGAGATGATCCTCACGAATCCGCCCCGCGTCGTTCTCGACCTGATGATTCCGGGAGCCAAGCCTGCGCCGCAGGCCAAGGTCGCGCTCGCGGAAGCGAAGCCACAGCTGGCCGAGCCCGAGGCGCAGCCCGAGCCGACCGCCGCACAGCCCGATGAAGCCGTCGTCGCGGAGCCCGAGGAGATCGTGCCCGAGCCCGAGGTCGCTTCGGAGCCTCTCATGGAGGTTCCCGATCTTGCGATTGCGGAGGCTCCGGCACAGGCCGAGGCGATCGCCGATGTCGAAGAAGCCGTCACCGAAGCCGTGATCGTGGCGGAAGCCGCCATCGAGGCCGTCGAGGATCTGGCCGCAGAGTTCGCTGCCGACGGGACCGAAGAGGTCGCAGACGAAGCCGCCGAAACCGATGCCCCGGTCGCAGCCATCGACTTGACCGATCTCATGGCTGAGGCGGACGCAATCGAGCCGGATGCGCGGCCCGTGATTCCGGAAGCTCCCGCTGCCCGCGAATCTGCGGACGCGGCCGACCGGGTTCAGGCGGAAGCCGCCGACGAAGCCGCGCCGTTCGATCTGAAGCTGGCCGGCATGATCGCCGGGGGTGTGCTGGCGCTACTCGTGCTGGTAGCCCTCGTGATCCGCTCGCGCGGGTCGAAGCCGGAAGAAATGGACGTTATGGCGCTGGCGGGTGAAGCCGACGCCAGCGACGCCGCCGACCAGGCGAGCCACGAAGGACGCATTCTCGAGGGTGGTTTCGCCATGGATGCGGACCTCCACGCGGGTTCACCACCCGACGAAGATTTCGAATTCAGCTCAGCTGAAGCGCATGACGACGAGAACAAGCCGATCGAATCGGCGGGCATCGCGACCGATGTGAAGCCCGGACTGTTCGACCAATCTGACCAGGAAGAGGACGCGATGAGCATGGACAACCAGGATCTCCCGACCACCCAAATGGACTCGGAAGCCCCCACCCAGCTCGGGATCGGCGCAGCCGCGGTTGGGGCTGACGTGGACTCGAGCGTCGCTCAGCTCCTCCAGGAATTCGAGCGCCGCGTTGCACACATGGAGGCGCGGCTCGACGAATCCAATGAAGCGCGCGAGCGCCTCGAGCGGCAGGTCGAAACCCAGGCCGAGGAACTTCGCGTCCAGCGCGCGGCGATCGCTCGCACCCAACGCGCCGTGCGGAGTCTTAACCGCCCGGACGAGGATCAGGCCACCGAACCTGCGTTGCGCGATCCCTCCACGCCCACCGGCTAGTCGAGCATTGGGCCGCTATGCGGTCATAGCTTCCGCGTCGTCGCGCCGAACGCTTCGCGCTTCGCTCCTAACTGCGCGCGAGTTCCAACGCACCGACCGCACCGGTGTACTCGCCGTCCGCGAGGAAGATCGCTTCACAGCCGTGAATTGCCGCGGTCCCGTGCAGGAGCTGTACGATCGCGGGGTTGTTGCGCAGCGTGGTGCCGCCGTAGACGATCCGCTCGACGCCGGCGGCTTTCGCGAGCCCGACACAGATCAGGCCGACGTTCTCGCCCACCAAGGCGATCAGCGCACCCGCGAGATCGCTCGGATCATACGATTTCGGCTCTCTCGCCAATTTCGCGAACGAGGCCGCATTGATCTTCGACGTCAGCGCCTCGATGCCGCCCGGGTAGATGTCCGAGAGTCGCAGGTCGACGTTCCAACGATTGCCGCGTTGCGCCTGCTCGATGATGGTGTCGAATTCCGATGTGCCGAGCAGTGCCGCTGCGAGGCCCGCGACGGTTCCGCCCCCGAGCGCGGTTCCGCCGACGCGGGTAGTGCCGCTGGGTTCCACCAGCATCGCGGAAGTTCCCGTTCCGACCGACACCAGCAAGAAGCGTTCGGGGCGCTCACCCCCCGATCGCTCCAGGAGTACCTGCGCGCCCGTTCCCCAGGCGTCGAATTCGCTGAATTCCGGTGCCTCACCGCCGAGTGCGACGGCGAGCGGCGCGGCGCCGCCACCGGTCAGGCCGACGCGTGCGGGAGCGAACGATGCGATATGGGCCGACAAGGCGTCGGGTGTAGTGTCGGACACCCAGTGCAAATCGAGTGCAGCTTCGGAGCTTGTGACCGCGATCTTGGTCAGGCTTGCTCCGACGTCCGCTCCGAGCAACACGGGCTCTGGGCCGGGGTCCCGGCCGGCCTTTCGCGGCGAGGGAACCGCTTTCGGAATCAATGGGTTAGACTCCTGTCGGTGGCTCGCTGAGGATGTATACCGCGTTTTACGGGCTTCGCGAGAAGCCCTTCTCTCTCACTCCCGACCCGCACTTTCTGTATCTCGCGGCTCCACACCGCGAGGCACTCGCCCATGTGTTGTACGGAGTCGAGCAGGGGGAGGGCTTCATCGCAGTCACGGGTGAGGTCGGTACCGGCAAGACGACGCTGTGCCGAACGCTACTGCAGCGGATCGGGTCGGACACCGAGGTGGCGTACATCTTCAACCCCTCGTTGTCCGGCGAGGAGCTGCTGCGCGCGATCAATGTCGAGTTCGGCCTCGCGACCGCGGGCCGGTCGCGCGCCGAGCTCTCCGATCAATTGAATGCGTTTCTGCTCGAACGCAAACGCGCGGATCGGCGCGTGCTGCTGATCATCGACGAGGCTCAGAACCTTCAGCCATCGACGCTCGAAGAGATTCGGCTGTTGTCCAATCTCGAAACGTCGACGTCGAAGCTGATTCAGATCTTGTTGTTCGGGCAACCTGAGCTCGACGAGATGCTCGATTCGAAGCAGCTGCGGCAGCTCAGGCAGCGCATCAGTGTGCGCTGGGCGTTGTCCCCGCTGAGCTCGGAAGAGGTGAGCGAGTATATTCGTCATCGGCTCCGGATCGCCGCTGACGGAGACTGTGAGATATTCGACGCCAAGGCGATGCGCGAGCTGTGCCGCCAGACCGGCGGCGTTCCCCGGCTCCTGAACGTGCTGGCGGATCGCAGCCTGCTGGCCGGCTACGCCTCCGGCACGAAGACAGTGGGCGGGAAGCTCGTGCGCCAGGCCGCGCAGGAGATCCTGCACACACCGGGAGAACGCACCTTTCGGCAGCGTATTTTTCGCGGCGCGCTGACGGTCACGCTTCTGCTTGCCGCCGTCGCGATCACGGCACTTGCGTGGCGGGAGTTCGGGGTCACGCAGGCGATTGCGCGTATGGCGCCGGGGCTCTCTCGCCCGGCGCAGGTGCAGCCATCGTCGTCGCTGCTGCCGCCGGTCGCGGCCGACGCGATTCCCGAGCCCGAAGAGGCCGAAGCGACGCCCCCCCAGCGCTGGCAACCCCTCTAGCGGAGTCCGAATGAGCACCATCCTGAAAGCCCTGCGTCGACTCGAGCAGGAAAAGAGCACGCGAAGTGATCGACCGCTCGGGGAAGCGGTCGCGGGTGCGGCCCCGGTCCCGGCGCCGCAGACTGCCAGATCGCGCCGCTGGCCGATCTTCGCGGCGATTGCGATCGGCGTCATCGTGCTGGGAGTCGCGGCCTTCGCGGCGACCCAGTGGAGTCGGGGCGTTGCTGAGTCGGCGCCGGGACCGGTCGCCGCGGTTCCCGTGGAGCCCGAGGCCCCGGCGGTACCCGGGCGCCGGTTCGCGGCGTCCGACCCCGCGAAAGCGAAGAAACCGGCCGCGAACCGGCGCCCGGTGCGGGCTCAGAAATCGCGTAAGGGACCGAACACTGCCGGTGAGCCGCCAACCGAAACCGCCATACCCGACGTCGCGGTCGTCGCACGCTCCCAGCCGGCGTCTACGTCACGTCTCGGGACCAGACTGACGCCCGCAGCCGCTGCCTCGGCAGCCTCGTCCGGGTCGACCGGAGCGCAGCCCCCGGGAGTATCGCCGGCGACGCCGTCTTCGCGACGATCTCCGCTAATCGACCTCTCCCAGCTCGAAGAACTTCAGGCCGCGGCGAAGTTGGCGGGGAAGTCGCGCGAGTCG
>JAFDEI010000282.1 GCA_019310425.1 Deltaproteobacteria bacterium
GTCGAAGGCATGACGGTGAGTGAGGTTCGCGGCTTCGGTCGCCAGAAGGGACACACTGAACTCTATCGCGGCGCGGAATACGTCGTGGAGTTCCACCCGAAGGTGAAAGTGGAGCTGCTCGTGACCGACGACCAGGCCGAGAAGGTCACCCGTGCGCTGTGCGACGCCGCCGGTACCGGGAAGATCGGAGACGGGAAGATCTTCATCTACCCCGCCGACGACGTGATCCGCATCCGGACCGGTGAACGGGGAGAAGCCGCCCTGTCCTGATCGCCGGCAAGCAGCAGCCTCGAGTTCGAGTGCCCGGGAACCGCGAGTGGTTCCCGGGCACTCTTGCGTTCCGGCGAGGCGCATTTGCCGGAATTCATCTCTGGTACCCTGCTGGACGAATGCGTCGCCGGGATCGCAATTGCGCAGGCAGGCTCGCGGCTTGTGGTCGGGCGGGGTGCTGGGTTTCGTTGCTGATCGCCGCGGCCGGCCTGCTGTCGTGTCGCCCCGCCGCCCAGGAACCACCGTCGGTGATCCTGATCTTGATCGACACGCTCCGGCGCGATCACCTCGGGTTCCACGGTTACGAACGCGACACGAGCCCGGGACTCGACCGCCTCGCTCGCGAGTCCGCGGTATTCGAGAACTGCCTTGCGACGAGTTCGTGGACCAAGCCCAGCGTCGCGAGCCTGCTTTCGGGGCTCTACCCGCCGCGTCACGGAGTCCACCGCAAGCGGCGTGCGCACGCCGACATCGAGTTCATCGCCGAGATCCTGCAGCGGCACGGTTACGCAACCGCTGCGTTCTCGGGCAACATGCACGTCTCGCCGAC
This sequence comes from Deltaproteobacteria bacterium, assembly GCA_019310425.1. GTDB lineage: Bacteria > Myxococcota_A > UBA9160 > UBA9160 > SMWR01 > JAFDEI01. The sequence continues at coordinate 821 of JAFDEI010000282.1, forward strand.
CTTCGGCATGAACCAGGGCTTCGATTTCTTCATGGGCGGCAACCGCTACGGCGCCAAGGACTACCCGGACGCACAAAGGTTGCTCGGCAGCGCACGCGCGTGGTTAGAGGAGAACGCCGAACGGCCGAGCTTCGTCTACCTGCACCTGATGAACGTCCACGGACCGTACCGCGCAGCGCGCCGGTACGGTGATCGTTTTCGCGGCGAATCGAACCAAAGCTTCCCGTTCCAGAACGAGTTGTGGAGGAAGATCGTCCGTTCCGGTGAGCTGGAACGACGGGCCGACGTCAGCGAGGCACATCTCAACGACCTCACGGCGCGTTACGACGGCGCGATCGCCTATACCGACGAAGCGCTCAGCGACTTCCTCGACTCCCTGAGGGCGGATGGTGTCCTCGACCGGAGCCTCGTGATCGTCACGTCGGACCACGGTGAAGAGCTGTTCGAGCATGGGGGCTTCGGCCACAAGCTCACGCTCCACGCCGAAGTGCTCGACGTCCCGCTGCTGGTTCGCGACCCCGACGGATCGGGTGCCGGGCGGAGGATCCGCACGCCCGTGAGCCTGGTCGACATCCCTGCGACGATCCTCGATCGGGTCGGGCTGCTCGAACCCCGCCAGGGCTTCGGCGACGGGCGCTCGTTGCTTCCGCTGGTTCGCGGAGCAGCGGCCGACGCGGCAATAGGCGAGCGACTTCTGATCGCGGAGCTCGACGAAGACACTTCCGGCCGGGCGTTCCTGGTACAGGAGTGGCCCCTGCGACTCATACTCGTCGAACAGGAGTACACCGGCAGAACCGATTCGATCGATCTCTTCGACCTGGAGGCCGATCCGGGCGAGCAGGTCGACCTGTCGCTCGTTCGCCGCGCGCGTGCGCGGGAAATCCGCGCACGCGCGATCAAGCTCCGCAGCGAGCTGCAACGGTCCCCACTCTCGCTGGAAGACGTACCGCTCGACGACGACCTCAAAGAGCGCCTGGAAGCGCTGGGCTACGTCCAGTAGACGAACGGCGCTCAGTCGTCGAGCTTCGGGCGCCCGCTCGACCAGTCGATCCTGCGCAGCGGCGATTCGACTCCGTCCCAGCTCTTCGAGGCGCTTTCGATCGCGTCGAACAGCTCCGTCATCAGATCGATTCGCGCCATCAGCTGCACCATCACACCCGGTCGCTGCACGGAGTCGATGTACGCGTGGGCGTCGCCAAAGCGCTGCCGCACCCGGTATTCGTGGCCCGCGGCTGCGAGTTCCGCGAGCGTCGCCGGAATATCGTCGACCCAGGCTGCGAGATGCTGAAGTCCGCCGGTCGGATGCCCCTTCAGGAAGTCGCGATAGACCGTCGGGGTCTCGTCGTGCTGCTGGATCAGCTCGATCTGCTGGTCGCCCGAGAACGCGAACGCGGCCGAAAGATCGGGCTGGATCGGCCGACCGTCGTATTCGCCGGGCGGCCGGATGTGCTCTTCGATGAAGAAGGGCCCGACACCCCGCGCGACCCAATGTGAAATTGCGCGATCAATGTCCGGAACCACGTAGCCCTGTTGAATCAAGGGGCCGAACAAGACACTCATGGCATGCTCCTCTGGGTGGGAGGCGAAGATAGCCGCCGGGCGGCGAAGCGACCTGCGACGAGTGTGTGAACACCGAATGCAGCATAGAATGGCCGATCCTCGACATGGACTCGGAGATCGCGGACGCGGGAGACTCGCAGAGCCCGAGGCCGCAGCGCCGGAACCGGAGACATCGGGAGGGTTCGAAGATGGCGAACGAAATCAGCGAAGACGCGACCGAAAGACACCTCGACGAACGCAAGCAGGACCGCGAGGTCGATGTCGCGGTGATCGGCTCGGGCATCGGCGGCCTCTGCGCCGCGGCGCTGCTCGCGAAGAACGGTCACGAAGTGGTGGTCTGCGAGAGCCACACCACGCCCGGCGGCGCCGCCCACGGTTTCGAGCGCGACGGCTTCCACTTCGAATCGGGCCCGTCGTTCTTCACCGGCTTCTCGGTCGAAAAGAGCAACAACCCGATGCGCCTGGTACTCGACCAGATCGGCGAATCCGTCGAAGCGGTCCCGTACGACCACTGGAACTTCCACTTCCCGAGCGGCCTGTTCGTATCCTCCACCAACGAAGAGCGTTTCCACGCCGAAATCGCGAAGTTCGCCTCCGAGAAGGGAATGGCGGAATGGCTCCGCCTCGAAGAGCGGATGAAGCAGACCCCGGCTCCCGAAGACCTCAACAAAAGCTTCTCATCGCTCGTCGACCGGGAAATCAGCGACCCGTTCCTGCGGCACTTGTGCGACTTCGACGCCTTCAGCCTGAGCGGCATGGACGCCGGGGGAACCCCCCTGGCCGAAATGCACTTCATGTTCTGCGAGCGCTTCCAGGCCTCGGTCGACTATCCGATCGGCGGCAGCCAGGCGATCGTCTCGGCGCTGATCCGCGGGCTCGAGAAATTCGGCGGCAAGTTGATCCTGGGCGCACACGTCGATTCGGTGATCGTCGAGGATGGGCGCGCGGCGGGAATCCAGCTGCGCCGCGGCGGCCGTATTCGCGCCCGCCACGCGGTCGTCTCGAACGCCTCGGTGTGGGATACCCCGAAACTCGTGCCCGAAGGCGCGCTTCCCGAAGACTACTGCCGCGAATCCGCCGAGGCACCGCAGTGCGAGAGCCTCCTCCACCTGCATCTTGGAATCGACGCGACCGGTCTGCCCGACGATCTTCCCATCCATCATGTCGTGATCTGGGACTGGGACATCACCGCGCCCCGAAATGTCTGCAACATCAGCATCCCGTCGACGCTCGATCCCGGCCTCGCTCCCGCGGGCCACCACGTGGTGCACGCCTACACGGCCGGCAACGAGCCCTATTCAGTGTGGGAGGGACTGCACCACAAATCGGTCGAATACAAAGCGCTGAAACAAGAGCGAGCCGAGGTGCTCTGGCGCGCGCTGGAGAAAGTGATCCCCGATATCCGCCAGCGCGCGAAGGTCTCGCTGATCGGCACGCCGCTCAGCCACGAGCGCTTCCTGCGCCGACACCGCGGAACCTATGGCGCCGCCTATCGCGCCGACGAGGGGCGCGTGTTTCCGGGCGCCACCACGCCACTACCGGGGTTGTTCCGCTGCGGCGACTCGACCAATCCCGGAGTCGGCGTACCGGCCGTCGCGGTCAGCGGGATGATTGCGGCGGGTGCGATCGGGCCCCCG
>JAFDEI010000105.1 GCA_019310425.1 Deltaproteobacteria bacterium
CCACCGGCGACCCGGGGCCCGCAGGCTCCACCGGCCCACAGGGCGCCGCTGGGCCGCAAGGCCCGATCGGAGCTACCGGCGGCACGGGCTCGAGCGGCCCGCAAGGTCCCGCCGGCGCCGCGGGTCCCGCCGGCCCGGGCGGGGATGTCTGGGTCATCAACCGGTGGGGAGACGAACTCGGACAGCCCATGATGATCGACAAGGGCGCCGGCTTTCAGTTCGCCGTCTACGCGCGAGCAGGCACGTTCATCAGGCCCGCCTCGTTCCCTGACGGGTACATCGTCGCCGGTGACGTAGTCCAAGCAATCGCCTACAGCAACAGCGGATGCACGGGCACCGCGTACGTCCAGAGCATCTACGCGTCCGGTCGGTTCCGAGAGGTGCTCTACCAGGTTCCATGGACAACCAACTTGTTCAAGGGGGCGATTCTGCCCAGCGCTGCAACGCGAGCCATCGCGTCGCGGCGGCAAACCGGTACCGGGGAATGCATCGCCACCAGCGGCACCATCAACGCTGTCGTCGTCACAGCTACGAGCCTCCAGCTCGACGCCCCCTACCCCTGGTCGATGGTGAACTACGGCCTCTAGGGCATAAGCCAAGTGAGGAAGTTCGCATCCGCCAAGCTCATCACATCCTCTGGCAAGGGAATCATCATTGGAGATCACATGGAACAAGAAGACATTGCCGAGGAACGCAACGCGAAGCTGCGGGCCCTCGCATCACTGGAGAACCTGCGCAGGCAGAAACAGATCGAGATCGAGTCCGCGCGCGACCTGGGCGAAGCGACCGTCGCCGGCGCGTTCCTCGAGATTCTCGATGACGTCGAGCGCGCGGTCGACGCGATGAAGCCGACGCGCAAGGGCTCCAAGGAGGAAGCCGCCATCCTCGCCGGATTCCAGCACGTGTTCGCCAAGTTCGGCCAGGTGCTCGAGCGGCTGGAGATCCAAGGCTTCGAGACCGAGGGGCAGCGTTTCCAGGCGGAACTGATGGACGCGATCGCCGCCAGCCCATCCAACCAACTCGCGCCGGGCACGGTGGCAACCGAGGTCCGCCGCGGTTACACCCGGCGCGGCAAGCTGCTACGGCCCGCCCAGGTCGTGGTTGCGGCAGAGCCCCGCGATGAAGACTAACGCCATCCTCCGCCGGCTGTACAAGCTCTACCCATCGATTGGCGCCTGGGCCATCGAGGGGCTGCCTGGGGGAGTCTGGTCCGACGCCCAGCGCGCGAAGCTCGAGGCCGAGCACTACGTTGGGCCCGGAGCACTCGACACGATCTTCAAGCTATTCAACGACACCATCCAGAACCAGGACGACATCGATTTCCTGCGCAGCAACGAAGTGCTCCACGCGCTGTGCCTGGTCATCGAGGCCGTCTACAACCAACAGCCTCTCGTTGAGGGGTTGTTTCCCGAGGAGACCGCCGTCGATGGCACGTAGCTACACCTGTCTCGCCTGCAAGCGCGTGAGCCATCACCCGGAGGACGCCAAGTGGAGCTGGTGCAGCGCTTGCGGGAAGTTCTCTTACGAACTCTCCTCGTCGCAGGCGGTCGCGCTGGATTTCGTCGTGGCGGACCTCCAGCGCCGCTTGCGCCGCGAGCTCGCCGGCGGCAACCCGTTCTCTCTGCAGTTCGAACAGTTCAGCGGAGAGGACGGAGGGATGTACTGGCGCGCGCTCGTCAAGATGGGCGCGCGCGTCTGGCAAGCCTCAACCCGCGAGCACCCAGGCCCCACCGAGGCCCTGCTCGAGCTCTCTCACATCGTGGACAGCCTCGAAGATTGGCGCTTTTCATGAGCAACAACGACGGGTGGATCGGCGACATGGACCAGGTCCTCCACTACCTGGACGTTGTCGGCGCGGACAAAGACGACGGGGGCGGTGTCAAGATCTACGGATGCGAAGGGTTCATCGGCAGCATGGGCGACAACTCCGAGGTCGTCGTCCCCGCCACCGCCGAGTACTCCATCGACGGCCACCGCAGCAACCTCGCCGCCGGACTGCGCTCCACGTCCTACGGAGTCGGCGCCAAGGTGTTCGCGTGATGCCAGCCATCCCGCTCGAGGTCATGGATCAGGCCAACCGGTACGCAAAAAAGGCGTACCGCTGGTACTCCCGTGAGCTCGAGCGGTTCTGGCGAAGGGAGTACGGCGGGGGTTCGCTCGACAACATCATCGCGAGCCACGACATCGACTACGGCGACGCGCACTGCTTCGCCGGCTGGGCCGGCAACGAGGTATTCCGGCGCGCCGGCCTCTCATCCATCGAACAACACGCCGACATCGGCTACGACCCGGAGGACGGAATGATCATCGAACCGTGGAGGAACTCTCCGTGACCGCCTACCAGCAGCGCCACCTCAATCTCGACAGCGACGCCCTCTCCAAGGTTCGCCGCGTCGTCAATCACGCCAAGAAGAAAGCAAACTGGTTCAACCCCTCGGTCCCTGGCTGGATCAACAGAATCCCGGGCCATGACCGCAAGCACCAGATCAAGCTCAACGACTTCCGATGCGTGTTCTCCTACACGGTCGACCGCGCCAACCACAAGGTAGTTCGGCACCTGTCGGTCTCGGTCCCCTCCGAGCATTTTCCCCATCCGGTCGCCGTCAAGTTCATCGCCTCGCTGTTCGGGTTCTCCGGCAGCGATGGCGAGCTCACCGAGGACTTCCCCTCCGACTGGCACGTCCACGTCAAGAACGATGGCCCCATCGACGATCACTGCATCGTCGTGGGCCAGGACACGGGCATCCGCATCTGAGCGGTCGGGCGCCCCACCTCGAGGTGGGGCTGCCCCTTTTTAGCCTGCCTGTTGTAGACTTGGCCCATGAGCGTTCGCACCATCGAGCAGAAAATGGGCGCTGCATCCCTCTGGGATGGTGCTGCGCCGTCTGGCGGACTCGTCCGCGCCATCGTTCACAACGCCGCCGACGACGTCGTAGCCGCAACCAAAACGTGGACGTTCGTCAACGGCGCGTTCACCGCCGACGATGTTGGCCGACTCCTGCTCATGGGCGGAACCGCCAGTGGCAACGACGGCAACTTCACGATCGCTCAGGTCAATAGCCCGACCGAGGTCGAGTCCCTCGAGGCTCCGGCCAGCGACGAGACCGCCGGCGCAAGCCCGTGGACCCAGGACATCTACGAGGCCGCCGCGGTCGGATCCGCGGTGATAGACAACAACATGGAGTCCTTCCCCGAGAGCGTCACCGGCGGGCTGTTCGACTTCGAGAACACCAGGCCGATCGTCATCTCCCAGATCATGATCAAGTTCGGCTCGGGCACCACCTCCTGGTCGCTAGTTCTCGTCGATCTCGACGCAGTGGAAATCGAGCTCGCCGCAGCATCCAGCGCGCTCCCGTTCATCTCCACCGACGAAGCCGGCGCCCTGGCCGGGCTCATCCTCCTCGAGGGGCAGGCGCTCAAGCTCACGTCCACCGGCGGCCCCACTACCGCCTCGCGCGCGCGGATCAGCGTCGACCAGCTGCGCGGCTAACGAAGCCTGGCAGCGTCGATCAGGTTGACCCGTAGCGGCTCGGCTCGGTACCGGACGAAGGTGTCGTAGAGCTCGTCGTCCAGGTAGTCCCAGTAGTCGCCGTCCATCACCCAGTCGGCCTGGTGCATGTCGCTCTCGATCTGCTTGCGCTCGCGCTGGAATGCTCGGCGCACCGCCGGCGGTGGGTCGTTTACCCCGTTGCCCTTGTGCGGCTTGCAGAGCAGACAGCCAGCGCGCTGGTTCTTCGCCCGACCCCGGCGGTGATTCGCCACCAGCTACATCCTCGCGGCTTGCGCGAGGTTCTTCACGCCGGCGTCGGGCTTGGGCGGCGCGGGACGTGCCGGCTTGCCCTGACCCGTTTGGCCACGACCTGCACTGGTCGTATTCGTGCTAGACGTCAGTCTATCGTTCTTGTTCTGAGCAACCTGGCCGGATTGTGGTACCGGCTTGGGCCCAGGAAGAACAGGGACAGGGCGCTTCACGCCAGGGAAAGCTCCCGCTGTCGAACTCACAGCGTTGATCCCGGCTCGTGCACCTCGCGCAAGACTTCCTCGCGCCCCCTCGTCGGCCTGCGTGGCTTTGGTGTGTTTGGTCGCCTGGTACACCGGCTTGGCCCCCGCCTGCGCAGACTGCCACGCCTTGTCACGCTTCTGCTTGTTCCAGTCATACCCAACCTTGATCAGCTCATCGGCGAAGCCACTCAAAAACGGAGTCATTTGCAGTACCTCTTTGCGAGTTCGCGTCGGTCCTTGTCGCTCGCCGCCGGCAACCGGCGCCCTGTGCCCAGCCTACCAGAGTAGTCCGCCACGTTCGGCACCATCATGCTCACCGACATCGGCGCATTAGCCCCGGAGGCGATGTACGGATCGTGCCCCAAGCCCAGCACGTGACCGAGCTCGTGGATCGCGATCAAGTAGCTCTTCGTCACGTCGCCCGGCTGGCCGATGTGGATCTCGGCGGTGCCGTCCGGGCACAGGTACGTCTGCGCCGCGTGGCTCTCCTTGGAGACCAGGGCCTCCATGTCCCCGCAGGGCTCGCCGTCGGTGGACACGATCCGCACATCAGTCGGTCCACCATCCAGGGCCACCCGAAGCTGGTTGCACCCGACCGCACCGTTGATCTCGGAAACGGCCTTGGAGAAGCTGTTGTTGTGGGCGCCCCAGAAGTGTTCGTCCCAGCTCACCGTCAGTGGCGTTGAGGTCCAGTGACGAGCCTTCGGATGCCACACGTCCTCAGCGGCCTGCCGCTTCTGGTTCATCCACCAGATCAGCACGAACATTGCCGCGGCCAGCGTCAAAGCGCTCGACAGTCGTACCCATGAAGGCAGTCGCAGGAACCATTTCATAGCTATCCCGGGGGCTTGGGTGGGCGCGTGTCGATCTTCGGCGCGCGGTCTTTGTACGGCCGGTTGGCCACCTCGGCCATCGGCGGGAACGTCGGGTGGCGAATCTCCGGCTTGCCAACGTAGCGCTGCAGGCCGCCCTTGAGCAGCTTGTCCATCTTGGTCTCGACACCGGCGGCGGGGTTCTTCTGAGAAGCCGCAGTCTTCTCAGCATCCTTCTTGCTCAAACGGTTGCCGAGCCTCGCTCCTCTGTATGCGCCGTACCCGGCGCCGATCGGGGCGGCCATGACGCCAGCGGCAGCGCCAACCTGGATCTCGACGATCCCATCGATCAAGTCCACCATGCTGGACTCGCCTTTCTCCAGTGGACGAATGAACTTCTTCGGATTGCGCCGGTACCTTCTTCGGCCAATAGCTTTACGGATAGCGTTCTCGAGCCGGTATGCTCCCACGCCCGCGCCCGCGCCCAGGACCCCGCCGCCGACCACGCCCGCGCCGGCGCCCAAAAGACCCAGCCCCGCCATCAGCGGGATGCGCCACTTCGAGTGCTCCTTCTTGGCGCCCTGCTCGGCCGCGCCCAGCTTGGTGAGCTCGTCGGCAAATCCCGCCAGGACGCCGGTCATTTTAGGACGCCTCGCGCGTCCCTGTGGTCAGGTTGGTCCGTCGCTTGGGTGCCGTGGTGTCTTGTTTTGGAGCGAGCCCAGTGGCCACTCGCGGAGCCGCAGACGGCATCTTGGGCATCGACGGCGCCTTCAGCTTACCAGCCGCCCCGAACCCAGGCTTCTTGCCCAAGCTCGCCATGCTCGCGCGCGCGGGGAGCTTGGAGCCGCCGCCGGCGAACGACGGCTTCAGTGATCCACCCAGGCCACCACCGGCCGATTGGCCCAACGACGAACTCTTCGGCTTGGTCGACGCCACGCTCACCGGCGCCTTGCCCGCGATGGGGGCGGCCGGCTTCTTCGCCTTGAAGTACATCGGATCCATCGTCATCTCGCCCGAGCTCTTCGACTTGTTGGCTGCGACCGCGGCCGGCTTCTTCGCCTTGAAGTACATCGGATCCATCGTCATCTCGCCCGAGCTCTTCGACTTGTTGGCTGCGACCGCGGCCGGCTTCTTCTTCGCCGCAGCGAAGTCCGCCCGCCCCATGCTGATCCTGTCCTCCGACCGACTGCTGACCTCCCGGACCGCATTGCGCGGCGCAGGCTTTTTGGCGCTGGTCGCAGCACCCTTCCTGGGCAGGGCGCGGCTGACAGCTGTGGAGTGGCCCGGGACACGCTTGTAGCCGTCCGCCTTCGAGGGCGCCTGCGCACGCACGCGCGCACGAATCCCCCGCAGATTGATGTTACGCGCTTGGTTGATGTTCGACTTCGCCTTGGTGCGCACGTCATCCATGAACCCTGCGACCTTCCCATCACCGGCGCCAAACGCGTCGGGCGTGTCGGTCGGGTTGATCTTGTCGGTGAACGCCGGCGCCTGCTTGCCCTTGAAGTTGCCCGACCCGCCGCCGTACCGCGGATCGTCGGCGCCAAGCATCTCCTTGTCGACCGTATCCTTCGAGCCCTTCGCCGCGGCGACGACCCCCTTGACGACATCGGACTCGGACGACTGCTTCTTCATCGTCTTTTTGCGGATCTTGCCCGAGCGCTTCGCGGCCCGAGTCATCATCCCACGAACCTTCTGGCCGAGCGCGGTGCCGCCCTTCACCACCGTTTTGAACAGCGGGTGGGCTGCCTGCTTGGTCAACTCGTCTGCGAATGCGTCAATGAACATGCCTGTCTCCTACGGTAATCACGACGCCAGTGCGCCGCCCAGTGCAAGACCGCTAGATGCCACACCGATGGTCTTCAAGGCCTTGATGCGCCCAGCTTGTGTTTTCTCACCACGCAGCACTTTGACGATTTCGCGCTCTCGCTTCGTCATCCCCTTGCCGCCGGCAGCGGCGCGACCAGCCATCGCCCGAGTATCCAAAATCCTGCGGGGGATGGCGATGGGGTTGTACTTCGTCGACAAAGCACGCGAGACCGGATGGGTCTTCCCGCCTCTGTGCTTGGCTGCGTAGCGCGCGATGATCTTCTCGACCTCTGGCACGCTAACGCCTAACGTCTCCGCTAGCTTTTTCTTCTCATGCCCCATCAGGCCCTTGCCGCCACGAACAAGACGCCCGTGCAGCGCGCGCCCACCAATGCCGCGACGCAAAGACTGTAGAGCAACCTCAAGTCCACCCACAGCCGCCGCCGGGCCCAGGGCAGTGCCAGCCGCGGCGTGCCCAACGGCGTCCATGGCCCCACTTCCTGCCCTGTGGGTCAAGAACCTCGAGATGGGATACTTCGCTTCTTTGATGAGTTCGTCAGCGAAACCGTTGTAGAAGTTGTTCATCATCACCCCTGGCCGACCAAATTGCGGAACGAACGCAGCGTCATCCCCGTCATGCTACCAAAGGCCCACCCCGGCATGTTGCGCAAGAAAGCCTTCCTGGCATCCAGGGACGAGGTGTAGCCCACCATGAACTTGTCCTCGTCGTACTCGCCGGTCTTCTTCTTCTGCTTGACCTTGTAGACCGGCCCATCGAGCGGCTCCGGGCTGAAGTAGACGTCGATGGCTTCGCCGTCGGCGCCCTTGCCGTACGTGCCCGGCATGTAGCCGTAGTGGTCCTTCATCGTCCGCTCGTGCGGCATGCCGACGAAGCGGCGATCGCCCTTCAGGTACTCGAGCTTCATCGTGAGCCCGTTCCACGTCACCTGCTTCTTCGCCACGCCGGCGAGCTTGGCAATCTGGCGACGCTTCCGGCTCATGCCCTCGAGGATGCTCAGGGCGGCTCCGTGCTTCGTGAACTTCTTCTTCGCCGCCGCCGACATGAACTTGGCCTTGAAGCGAGGCACGGTCATCTCGGCAATGGAGCCCAGCTCATCTTTGCCCTGGTGCTGCAGGTACGACTGCCGGGCCTCGGACACCGAGCTGTACCCCAGCATGATCTTGTTCTCGTCGAAGCTGTTATCGGTGCGCCGGAGCTTCTCGAGGACGAACACCTTCTCGCTCTCCCGGTTCGGCCCCAGGTAGACGTCGAGCTCCTCCCCGTCGGCGTCGATCACGCCCTTGACGTAGCCGTAGTCGGCCTTCATCTTCATGTCGTAGTCGACGGTGCCCTTGGACCTGGCCTTGAGCGGGTCGTGGTTGTAGTACTTGCGCGTCTCGCCGCGGCGCCACTCGAGCGCCACCGGGATCCCGTGAATGTCGACCGTCTCCTTGACCGGGTCGTTGGCCGACTTCTCCTGGCCGATGCGATCATGCGCATCATCCGACCGTCGCTGCGCCTTCGCAATCTGGCCGCCGAGCAGCGCCCCGCCGAGCAGACCCAGCCCACCGCCGGTCATCACGCCACGCTTGACCCCCCGGATCAGCCTGGCGAGAATCTCCTTCTCCTTTGGGATCTTGGTCCTGTTGAACCATCCGAAAATATCCGCCTTGGACTCGGGCAGATTGATCCTTCGGCTCATCCCGTAGAGCTCGTGGGCGCCACCCAGCGTCGCACCGCCGGTCGCCCCCAGCCCGCCGCCGAGGATCGCCCCGATCGTCACCGGCGCTCCGTAGCCGCGCTCACCGTCAGAGCTGAGCTTCTCGTACGAAAAACCCGGAGCCTTCACCCACTTGTGGATCGTCTTGCCGGCGCTCTTGTTGCGGCGCATCGCGCGCGCCACCGCTCGAGGCACCTCCGCGTATCGATACGTGCCGCCCGACCTGAACGTCACGTCGAGCTCCTGGGTCTTCGCGTTGTAGCTCCAGCCCTTGACGTTCGAGCTCTTCGACGTGAGCACGGACTTGGCCGCCCCCACCTTGACGAGCTCGTCGGCGAATGATGCGACGAAGGGATTCATCTACCCCTCCCAGCCTTCGACTTCTCTCGATTGCGCAGCGCGCGCAGCCCGGCGATGCTGCCCAGCAAGCTCGCCACTCCCTGGCCGCGGCCGCCCATACCGATCTTCTTGCCCAGCGCGCCGCCCGCCATACCGCCGCCGGTGAGTGCCGCGCCGCCGGCGACCGCCCGTCCGCCGGACACCTCCGAATCGATCAGCCCGTGGAACAGCGCCGCCAACGCCGTGCCGCTCGCGAACCGCCCGGCGCCGCGCTTGATCTTGGCCAGCAACTCCGGCGGGATCTGCTTCTTGCTGATCGGCGGGGCTGCAATTTTGACCAACTCGTCCGCGAACGATTCATGGAAGCTCATGCTGCTGTCCTCGATAGTCGCACACCGCCAAGTGTGTCCGCAATCACGGCCACTTGGCGCAAGTTCGCCTCCCAGCTTACCAACGACGGCTCCGTTGGTGGTTCATCTTCGTCAGACTACGCTTAGCCGGGTGCCCTCGTCGCCTCACGGCCTTGAGCCCCCCCTCAGCCGGCCGTACTTTCACCTCTGTGGAAGTTGCGACGCGGGGCGCCCACCTTTGCTCTATGCCTGCCTGCTGTGCACCAACCTGTGCTGCGAGCACCTCATGGAGGAGAAGATCCGCTGCTTCCTGTGCCATCCGGATCTTCACCGCTGGCCGGACTGGTGCTGTCGGCCAGCTCAGCGCGCGCGGACGCGGCGCGCCGGCGCCACTTAGCCGCCTTGGCCGCCCAGACCTCAGCCTGGATCTCCTCTCCGGAATCCCGGCACTGTGCGGCCCGGCCGTCAGCCTGTCGCGCAGCTGATGTGTATCCAGCGATCCGGCCCTGTAGTGAGCGCCGCATTCGCTGCGGACATGCTATCGCATCTGGATCCGACGGTAGGGATTGAACCCACGACACCCCAGGAGATTAAGCTGGGTGCTCTACCACTGAGCTACGTCGGAATGTCGTGCAGAGGGGCGGAGTCGAACCACCTTGACGCCGTGAGCCCGAAGGCTGGATGCGCGCACTCCACAGTGCTACCTCTGCGGTACCCTACTTGACAAGGGGCAACGAGCTCACCGCCTTCCTGATCTCAGACCGATCGGTCAGCGGCTCCACACCGATCGCCATGAGCTCGCCGGCGTGCTCGCCCTGCGTCTCCACGATCGCTGAAAACGGCACGCCGAGCTCGGTAAGCCGGTCGCGGACCTGCTCGAGCTCGGCCTGGTCGGCCGTGGCCAGCGCTACGGCGAACGTGCCGGGGGGGATTCCGGCAGACTCGCCAGCAGCGTGGACTGTGTTGGCGACCATCACCCCGGTGGGGAGGTCGCGGCGGAGGATGACGTAGTGAGAAAGGGGCTGACTGTCAATCGCTCATGTCAATCATGATGGGGACGCGTTTCTCCGATGTCAAGGGCACTGTGCATTCGAAGGCATAAGCAAAGTGAAAGGAAGGTGCTTTATGAGTGACAAAGAAGTCGTTGAACGCAAGCTGCGGGTCCTCATGGTCGAGGACAACCAAGACCGAGTAGACAACTGCAAGGTCATCGCACGAAACTGCCGCTGCAACATCGTCTGGGCCAAGTCCGCCGGCATGGCGATTGGCATGCTTCGACGAGATTCAGGGCGGGTCTACGACGGCATCATGATCGACCACGATCTCCAAGACCAGAAGATCACATCCAACGATGGCAACTTCAACGGGAAGGACGTTGCCATGGCCGTGATCAGGTACGTGGACAAGGACGTGCCGATCTTTGTTCACTCCTCGAACAGCACCGAGGCTCCCAAAATCGCCACCCTGCTGACGGGGGCCGGATTCTCAGTGGAGCGCATGCGCTGGTGCGATGTCAAAACACGCGACATGCGCGACTGGTTCGGTTTCGTTCGCGCGGCAGCAATCCCCTAAGCGATCGCTGTCGAAGAACGGTGGGGGTTGCTCCCCCTCCGTTTTTTTAGCGTCAGAACTTCATCACGTTGCCCGATGCCCGAGGCTTGACAGAGCGTTTTGCTCCCCCCCTGGGCGGCGGCTTGTTCGCGTCCTCTATCACGTTTCGCCGCTTGTTCGCGAACGCAGCAGACTCGTCCCCTTGGTTGAAAGTCTTCCGCAGGATTGTGCTGCGCGCAGGAGGGTTTGACGGTGCCGCAAGGAACCCCTGATGACTCTTGACCGGCTCCGCCGTAAAGTCGATCACCTTGCCCGTCCAGCGGCCAGACGCATTTTTGTTGACAATGACATTCTTGGCATTGATGTCGTCAACGACGTAGCCCATTGCTTTGGCGCGCCTCTTCACCGTCTGTTCGAGGCCGGATACAACCCGACCGATCGCTACCTGATCTGCCTGGCTCGCGGTGTTGAGGAACTTCTGTGCATTGTGTCCGGACACATATTCGTCGAACGACACGTGGCGCCCGCTGAGTTCATGGCGTACATCCCCGAGGCGCCGGGCAATGAGCCCCTTCATTGAAGGATCGTTCGCCACGGCACCCGTGTGGCCACGCATTGCCTTTGGCACAGTCGAATTGCCATGGCGGATTTTACGCGCAGCAATTCCGTGAATAGGATCGGCCACAAGCGTTGCAAGATTTTCCTGGCCTGGTTCTCCAAGGTGCCTTATCTCGCTACCAAGATGGCCACGCTCGGTCCACTTGACCTTCGTGCCGTCAACTTTGGGTATGAACGACTCGGCCCTGGACGGGGCTATTACCCCTTTCGTCTTGGCTAGCCGGTCCGCCTTGGAGATGTCGCCGCGAGCGACCAGGTCGCGAATGATCTTGACCCCCCGCCTCGCCGCAATCTTGGCGAGCTCGTCCCCAAACCCAGATAGGAAGTTGTTCATTAGGCTGCTCCCGGTCGCGTCCACGCGCGCGGGGCGCGCGGTTTGGTCGACGGCAGCTTCGCCGCCATCATGCTCACCCTTGGCAGGCGCGGCGGCTTGAGCCCAGGTGGCGCACCGAACTTCGGCGCACTGGCCGGTTGAACTCCGACCGGCGGCTTCGGCAAGTGGATCTTCGGCGGGGGCTTGATGCCCGTCCCGGCCGCGGCGGAATCGGCAACCCCCAACTTGCAGAGCTCATCGACGAAGCCCGCCAGGACGCCGGTCATCGACTTGCCACCACCGGCGGCTTGGGGGCCGGCTTCGCCTGGGCTTTCCCGTACGGGCTCGTGCCCGCCCGGAGATCCTTGATCTCTTTCGATGTCCACGCCCCCGGGGTCAAGAACTTCGGGATGGGCTCAGGCGCTGCAGTGGCCCGATGCGTGTACGCCCCCGGCGCCGCGCGCTCCGTCTTCTGCTGCTGCGGAGTGAGCTTCTTGAACCCCGGGCCGATCTTCGGGGCTTGCCGGGGCGTTTTCTTCACGAAGGTGAGCCGCTCGCTCAACTTTGTTAGTTCGTCAGCGAACCCACACACCGTGTTCTGCGGCATAAGCCTAGCGAAGGGCATGTAGCCATCTTAGCGAAAGGAACCGTCTCAATGAAGATCCAGATCCCTGTCGTTCAGCTCGAGTTCGACGAGGGCCACCACACGCTGTGGGTCCACTCCGCCGAGGGCACCGTGCTCCGCATCAAGTGCAGCGGCACGATCACAGTCAACCGCCGCGGCGTCGGTCTCGCGCCCCACGCCGACATATGGGTCGATGGCGACATCGACTTCAACGCCCCACGAAAGGTCCAGCATGCCCACTGACATTACCACCGAATCCGGTTGGAATAGCTACCTCGACTCCCTCTGCAAAAGCCTCTCGGATCGATCCCAGGACTCCGAAACCGAGATCGCCGAGTGCAACCTCGTACTCACCGCCGACCCGGAGACCGGCGAGGCCTACGGTTCGCCGGGCATCTTCTGCTTGCTCGCCAGGTTCAGCGGCAAGACCGACGCCGAGATCGAAAGATCCAAGGCCGACTACGCTACGAACTTGCGCATGATCGCGCTCGCCGGATGCGCAATCGGCTCCGTGTTCCGATCTGAGATATGGCTGGCGCACGCCAGCCCTGACGAGGAGAAGAACACCCCCTGGGTGCAGGTCAAAGATCGCCCGAACCGCAAAGAAGCGCTCATGCTGATGGTTCAGCACAAAGACTTCGGTCCGCAGCTGCGGTGCGCGATCATC
>JAFDEI010000106.1 GCA_019310425.1 Deltaproteobacteria bacterium
ATGCGTTTGCGAAGTTCGGGGGTCATCGTCGCTCCGACGAGGATGGGGAGTTTGGGGGCACCGCCAGTGTACAACCGATGCGGCGGTGACGGAACCACCGGATGGGCATGCGCGAAGCGGAAACCCGCTTTCGAACAGCACCGATCCGGCCCGCCGCTCCGCCGGCGGCGGCACAGCAGAGCGGTCAGCCCGCACTGGGGGCGATATGGTAGGCGCGAAATGGTCCGACCCGATGATCGGGCGGGGGGTCGCCCTTTGCGGGCGGTTTCTCGCGATCGTCGAGTACGAGCCAGCTCGCACCCGATCGCCGCGCGAGCGCGATCGACTCTTCCGTCGTGGCGTGCTCGAACGGCAGCCCCACCTCGTTCCGCCAGTCCCAATATGTGAACGCGTACGGCCGCGACAGGTGCGTAAACGACTGCATCTTCCAGGTGAGCGTCGATGGTCGCTGCGCGACGAGGCGCGGCGACAGCGCCATCGGGGGCATCACCACGTCACCCACCTCCGAGTGGTCGCGAATGAAATGCTGGACCGCGACCCAGTCCGCGTCGGAGCCCAACCGACGGAGGCGCTCGAAATGTGTGCGTACGCGCTCGGGCGCGAGCTGAAACGAGCCCACCACCACGCTGCCGGTACTGGCGAGCACCCCACCGATTGTGACCACGGCGAGCAGCGAGCGCCGGCGCGCCGACCAGGGAACCTCGCGCAGCGCCCACGCCACCGCGAGCAATGCCCCGAACAGAATCGCGATGCTAGGGTCGCGCAACCCCACCGCAGCCGCGAAGAACGCGGCCGCGAGCGAGCGCCGCAGCGGATCGGGCACGCGCAGGCTCGCGGCGAGCCAACGCGCGACGACGGCGAGCGCAACGATGCAGAACACCCCGGTTGCACGCTGCAGACACATGGGCAGCGCCAGCTGGAGGTTCAGGATGTCGACCGCGAGCACGTGCACCGCGAGTGCGACCGCGGACGCGACCGCCACTCGCACGAACCACGCCTCGAGTTCCGGCTCCCCCACCCAGCGCAGCGCAAGGCCGCCGAAGACCGGGATCCACAGACTCGTGAGCCAGAAATCTCTCGGCAGCAGGTGCAGGTAGACCCACGGGCCGACGGTCTGCTCGATGATATCGGCCCAGGCGGCGTCGTAACGGAGCCCGCCCGCGCCACCACCCAATGCAGCGAGCTGCCCGGTCCAGGCCCCGATCGCGACCATCGCGAGCAGCAGCAGCGCGAGCGCGCCGAAGAACGGCTTGCGCGGCACCGAAGCGGGAAAGAACAGCCCGCAGAACGCGATCACTACGATGAAGTTCAGCCCGGAGACGGGGTGGATGTAGAGGCACACCAGCAGCCAGGCCGTCATCGCGGGAATGCGACGCCGGAAGAACGCCTCGAGCCCGAACAACGCAAACGGCAACGCGAGCCCACGTGGCGTGAGGATGGTCTCGACGAAGTGGATGCCGCCGAAGTACGTGATCGCCGCACCCGCGACGAGAAACACGCCGAGCCCCGCCGCGAGCGCGCTGCCTGTGAGCAAGACGATGAGTCGGTGGATCGCCGCGAACGTGAGTACACGCGCGATGCAGAATCCCGCAAGATAGGCGACCTGGATCGACACGACCGGATGGAGCCAGCTGACGAGATCGAACCAGCCGCTCTGGTAGCGACCCGCGATCAGCTCGATCAGCGGGTCGTTCGCGAGCAGCTCGGGCTGGAGCCGATTCAGAATCAATGGCGCCTGCACCGCATCGTCCGAGTAGTAGCCATCGAACTGATAGCCCTTGCGCAGCACGCTGTAGACGGCCGCAGCCAGGACACAGAATGCGGCCGACAGGATTCCGGCCAGACGTTCGCCTGCGGCCGGCGGTCGACTCACGTGTCGAACGCCGCCAGTACGGACTGGAAATGGCCGTCGAACACGTCGCGGTAGCTCGGGTGCGTGAAGATGTAGGCCGCGTCGCTCCGGATCCCGCGCACGACGCAATCGCCGACTACGTCGGGGTCGATGCCGCTCTCGACCGCGGCACGCATCATCTCCGCCCCGCCGCCTGCCTGCGCGAGTTCGCCGGGCCGGTTGCGGTCGGCGTCGATCAGCTTGGTCCGCACCGCGGCCGGGCACAGCGTCGACACACCGATCGAATGCGGCGCGAGCTCCGCGCGCAGCGACTGGCTCAACCCCACGACCGCGAATTTCGAGGTGCAGTAGAGACTGAGTCCGGGCCCTGCGAGGAGCCCGCCGACCGATGCGGTGTTGACGATCTGGCCACCCTGCCCCTGCTCGATCAGGCGCGGCGCAAAGACCGTGCAACCGTTCACCACTCCGCCGAGATTCACCGACAACACCCAGCGCCAATCGTCCTCGGTCGCGTCACAGAGCGCGCCGCCCACGATCACGCCCGCGTTGTTGCAGACGACGTGGACACCGCCCAACTCCGCGACAGTGCGGTCGGCCAGCGCGATGACCGACTCCCGGTCGCCCACGTCGACAGCCAGGCCGAGCGCGCGCACGCCGCTCTCGCGCAGCTCGGCCGCGACGGCACATGCGCCGTCCGCATCGATGTCAGCGACCGCAACGTCGAGCCCCGCAGCTGCAAGCCGGCGACAGATGCCCCGCCCGATGCCGCTCGCGCCACCCGTCACGACCGCCACCTTCCCGGCGAGATCTTCCATACCGCCTCCTGCGGTCCGCCGTACGCGAGCACGAACGCACCGAAATCTATCAGATGCCGCGCGGAACTCTCCCGAATTCTGGGAATTCCGCCCAAGCCGAAGCCCATCAACGAGTTCGGGCCACCCCTGCACTTTCGTGAGCGTGGGAGGCGCGGCGACGATTCATGTGACGGCAGCGTTCGCCGATGAATTGCTGAGATATCTCGAAAAGGGGGTCTTCGATGTTTTCGAAGCTGCGTGGCCTGCTGGTCACCGTCATGATTTGTGCATTGCTCTCAGTTCCGAGCGCGGCGTCCGCGTTCACCGAAAGTGGAGAGGTCGACGAGCGCTCCGTCAACATCGTGTTCGACGCCTTGATCCTGCGACCGATCGGCCTGGTCGTGACCCTCGGCGGCGCAGTCATTTACGGCTTCACCGCGGCGATCGTCGGGATCACACGCCCGAAGGACATCGCCAAGCCGCTCGGGCCCCTCGTGCTCGCGCCGGCCCGTTACACCTTCGTGGACCCGATCGGACAGCACTAGTCTCGCCTTGGCCGCTGCGCGGCCAAGGCTTCCACGATTCAGGCTCTGCCTGAGCGGGCTCGCGCCGGATTCGGTACGAGCCCGCGGGCAATGCCTCGCTCCGGAGCTGGGCTATGCTGCTGCCGCCCTTCGAAGACGGTGCGGCGGAGGCCCGCGCACCCGGCCTTCCGGCCCGGTGTCGCGCGGTGTGAGGCCCCCAGCCACCGACGAGCTCCGATCGACCGTGCAGACCCTGCAATGCCGTTGCATCCTGTCGTTCCTCGCGAGCGTCGCACTGGTCTCGCTGCCGGCCGAGACGCGTGCCGATGCGTCGGCCGCCGACCCGATCGAAGAGCTCACCGTCACCGCGACACGCACTCCAAAGGAAATCACCCGCGTGCCGGCCGCGGTCGCTTCACTGGGCAAGCCCGTGATCCAGCTCGGTCGCAAACAGGTGACGATCGCCGAGTCGCTGCAACGGATCCCTGGCGTCTTCCTCCAGAATCGCAGCAACTTCGCTCAGGATCTTCGCATCTCGATCCGCGGCTTCGGTGCGCGTTCGAGCTTCGGCATCCGCGGCATCCGACTCGTCGTGGATGGCATTCCCGCGACGCTGCCCGACGGCCAGGCCCAGGTCGACAACATCGACCTGGGCTCCGCCGATCGGATCGACGTACTGCGCGGGCCGTCGTCATCGCTCTACGGGCCTTCGTCCGGTGGCGTAATCCAGATCGAGAGTGAGACCGGCCCTGAAGACCCGTTCCTGTCTGCGCGCATCGCGGCTGGAGGCTACGGCTACCAGAAGTACCAGACCAAGGCGGGTGGACGGTGGGGTGCGCTCGACTACATGGCGAGCCTGTCGTACCTCGATCATGACGGCTACCGCCGACACGCCGCGACCGAGAACCTGCTCTTCAACAGCCGCTTCGGCTACGCGATCGACGAAACCTCCGATCTCGGCCTCACGCTGAACGTCGTTCACGCACCACGCGCCGACGACCCGGGCGCCCTGACAGCCGAGCAAGTCGAGAATGACCGCCGGCAGGCCGCGCCGCGCAACTTGCGCTTCGATGCGGGGGAATCGGTCGACCAGCAGCAGTTCGGGCTGCGCTACCGCAAGCAATTCGGCGAGAGGCACGCGGTCGAGGCGGTGAACTACTACGTCTGGCGGCAATTCGACAATCGGCTGCCCTTCACTGACGGCGGCAGCGTCGAGCTGAACCGGTTCTTCGCGGGCGGAGGGCTGCGTTACGTCCACACCGCGCCAGTCTTCGCGCACGACAACCGGCTGATGCTCGGCTTCGAGATCGACGCACAGCGCGACGCTCGCAAGCGGTATCAAAACAATGACGGCGACCGCGGCTCGCTGGTGTTCGATCAAGACGAGGATGTCACCGGCTACGGGGTCTACCTCCAGGACGAATTCCAACTGCTCCCCAACCTCGAGCTCACGGTCGGAGTGCGCTACGACCGTGTCGTCTTCGACGTGGACGACCACTTCGGAAGCGATGACGGCGGACGCCTGCACTTCGACGAGTGGAGCCCGAGCGCGGGGCTCCTATTCAGCCCGCACCCCGCGATCAACCTGTTCGTGAACGTGTCGACCGGCTTCGAGACGCCAACCACCACCGAGCTCGCGAACCCCGACGGATCCGGCGGCTTCAATCAAGACCTCGAAGCCCAGACCTCGCTCGGCGCCGAGCTCGGCGTGCAGGGAATGCTGCCGGGCCGGCTGCGCTACCAGGTCGTCGGCTTTCACATCGAGGTCGAAGACGAGCTGGTCCCGTTCGAAGTTCCGTCGATGCCCGGACGCGACTTCTACGAGAACGCCGGCAGCTCGAAGCGCAGCGGCGTCGAGGTCGCGCTCGCGGCCCAGCCATGCGACGGGCTGACCGCGTCGCTCGCCTACACCTTTTCGCACTTCGAATTCGAGCACTTTCGGACCGCCACAGATGACTTCAGCGGCAACCGGCTCCCCGGCGTACCGCGCCACCAGGTGTGGGCCGAGCTCGCGTACGCGCACCCGATCGGCCTGTACGCGGCCTGGGAAGTCAGCTACGCGAGCGACCTGTATGCCGACAACGCGAACCGCGTCACGAGCGACGCCTTCGTGGTCTCGAATCTGCGCGTGGGCTGGGTCGGGCGGATCGGCCGTTGGGAACTCGGCCCGTTCCTCGGCCTAGACAACCTCTTCAACGAGAAATACGCCGACAATGTCCGCCTCAACGCGAACCCCGAGTTCGGCCGGTACTTCGAGCCCGCACCCGGGTTCAATGTCTACGGCGGGCTATCGGTCGGTTACCACTTCGGAGCCCGCTGAGCCCCTCCACCAGGGCATCGCGCCGAATCACCAGAGACGAATATCGGCTTATTTTTCGGTCATTTAGCCGATCTTAGCTCCCGCCCATCGGTCGAATTTCAGGATTTTCACGACACCGCGGGCGCAAACCCACACCAATTCCCGACACATCCGACACCCAGGCACCACATGACCCGTGCAGAGACGCGCTCCGGGTTCATGCGAAAGCCCAGGGCTGCTCTGCGGTGCAAACCAGCGGAGGAGGAGTTCGGTGCTTCGGAAATTGGAATTGGCAGTCGCCGTTGCGGTGGTGATGGTCGCCGTTCAGGCGCAGGCCCTGACGCTCGACTTCGAGGAATTCGTTCACGGCGAAGTGGTCTCGACCCCCGCACGCGCGAATTACAAGGGCGTGGTCATCACCATCGACAACTTCGAGGCCGGCCACCCCGATCTTGGCATTGCCTTCGATTCAGAGAACGAGATCAATACCGCCGACCCCGACCTCGAGCGCGGCACCAGCTGGGCGGCCGGCAACTTGTTGCCCGAGACCGTGCTCGGCAACATCCTGATCATCCAGGAGAACAACGTCGACTGTGACGGGGGCGTCTGCAGCGACCCAGACGACGAAGCCAGACGCCAGGCGGGCACGATCACTCTCAGCCTCGCACCGCTTCTGACACCGTTCAGCCTGTTCGAATTCGACCTCATCGACCTCGACGAAATCACCGCGGAGAACGGCTCGATCGAGTTCCTGCTCGGCGGCGTACAAGCGTCGATCTTCGACTTCGACGAATTCACGGGCGTTACGTGGGGCGACAACTCCGCCAACCACATCGACCCCTCCGACCTCCGCGAGATCGGCGCATACGACGAGATCGTGATCACTCTGGGGGGCTCGGGCGGCGTCGACAATCTGTTCATGTCGGTCCCCGAGCCCAGCACGCTCGCGCTGACCTCGCTCGGCCTGTCGGGGCTCGCCGTCGTCGGCCGGCGCCGCAGGCCGCGCCGCTAGCGACGCGGCTCCCGCGCCACTAGGCTGGCGCGATGCCTCCCGACCCCGCTGGATCCGCCGCACCGACAGCGCTGCGCTGGCTGGTGCCCCTGCTCGTGCTGCCCATCATGGCCGCCGCGACCTGGTTCGGCATCGCCATGCTGCGCGCCATCCCGCCGCCCGCACTCGACGCGGGGCCGAACGTGACGGTGCTGCGCGCGCCGCTGCCGCTGCCCGACTTCATCCTATCCGACCATCACGGCCGAGTATTCGACGCGGCCCGCTTCGATGAACACTGGAGCTTCGTGTTCTTCGGCTACACTTACTGTCCCGACGTGTGCCCCGCCACCCTCAGCACCTTTCGCGCGGTCGAGGAGCGCCTGGCCGACGAGCCGGACTTGCAATACGTCTTCGTCTCGGTCGACCCGGAACGCGACACACTGGAGCGGCTGGCCGAGTTCGTGCC
Organism: Deltaproteobacteria bacterium; assembly: GCA_019310425.1. Classification (GTDB taxonomy): domain Bacteria; phylum Myxococcota_A; class UBA9160; order UBA9160; family SMWR01; genus JAFDEI01. The sequence continues at coordinate 6,927 of JAFDEI010000106.1, forward strand.
GTACTTCCACCCCGATTTCATCGGTGTTACCGGGCCGACCGAGGAGATTGCGAAATTCACCAGTGGGATCGGTGTCTACCATCAGAAGTCGGAGGCGACGACGGGCCCCGACTACCTGATGGACCACAGCATCTCGGTCATGCTCATGGATCCCGAGCGAAGGCTGGCCGCGATATTCTCGGCTCCGAACGATCCGGACGCGATCGCCGCAGCCTTCCGAAAGATCCGGGAGCACGGGACGGCACCATGACACACGCACGCATCGCGGGCATCACCGCTGCACTCTGGATCGCCTGCGCGACCAGCGGCCTCGCGGGCGAGCTCAGCTTTCACGAATTCTGGGTGGCCGAGACGCCGCCGGGTGCGATGGCGACCGCGGGTTTCGCGCGCATCGCCAACACGAGCGACGCGGAAGTGACGATCACCGGCGCTGCAAGTTCGGCGTGCAAGCGGATCGAGTTCCACCGCACCGACACCATCGACGGCATCGCCCGGATGAGCCGGCAGAGCCGGCTCACGCTGCCGGCCGGAGGCGAACTCGAGCTCGCTCCCGGCGGCACGCACCTGATGCTCATCGGCCCCTCCGCGCTGCAGGCTGGGGAACGCGTCTCGATCAGCTTCGAACTCGAGGGCGGCGAAACGCTCACCCGGGAGGCCGAAGTCCGCGTGCGGGGGAGCCGCCGCTCCACCGACGACCCACACGCCCACCACCACCCCTGACCCGCGTCGATCCCCGGCCGGCAGAGCACCGCGCCAGGCCCGGCGGTTGTGCCCGGCCACCGAAGCCTCATAATGGCGACCAGATGTCATACGAAGACACGCTCCGATACCTCGGTGACACGACGCGGCTGATGGAGGTCGGAGAGAGGATCGAGAAGCTGCTGATGACTCCGCAGCGGCAGCTCAAAGTCGAAGTAGCGATCGAACGCGACGACGGCTCGGTGGCGGTGTTCGAAGGCTTCCGAATCCAGCACAACGGCGCGCGCGGGCCGTACAAGGGCGGGCTGCGCTTCCACCATGAGGTCGACGAGGATGAAGTCAACGCCCTCGCGAGCCTGATGAGTTGGAAGACCGCGGTGGTGGGCATTCCGTACGGCGGTGCGAAGGGCGGGATCCAAGTCGACCCGCGCACGCTCAGCCCGGGCGAGCTCGAACGCGTGACCCGCAAGTTCACCGACCAGATCCAGGTGGTGATCGGCCCCGAGGTCGACATCCCCGCCCCCGACGTGAATACCGACGGCCAAATCATGGCCTGGATCATGGACCAGTATTCGAAGTCGCACGGCTACTCGCCCGGTGTGGTGACAGGCAAGCCGCTCGAGCTGAACGGCTCGGAGGGTCGTGTCGCCGCGACCGGCCGCGGCGTCGCACTGTGCGCGTCGTGGGCGCTCGCAGACCTCGGGATCGACGTCCGTGGCGCGAGATTCGCCGTGCAGGGGCTCGGCAACGTCGGCAGCTGGGCCGCCCGCCTGCTCGCCGAGCGCGGCGCGAAGCTCGTCGCGGCGGGTGACCACGGTGGCTACATCGAGAACCCCGACGGATTCGACGTGCCCGCACTGATCGATCACGTCGCGAACGACACGAATCGCTCGGTTGCGGGTTTCCCGGGCAGCGACGAAAGCAGCTTCGAGGCGTTCTTCGCGAGCGACGTCGACGCGTTATTGCCGTGCGCGCTCGGCGGCGTCATCAACGAAGAAGTCGCGAAGACGATCCGCGCGCGGCTGATCGTCGAAGGTGCAAACGGGCCGACCACCCCCGACGCACACGCACAGCTGATCGGGCGTGACGTGATGGTCATACCCGACATCCTCGCAAACGCGGGCGGCGTCACGTGCAGCTACTTCGAGTGGGTGCAGAACAACCAGCACTTCTACTGGTCGGAGAACGAGGTCAACGAACGCCTCGAAACCATCCTGCGCAAGGCTTACGACGGGGTGGGCAGGACCGCTGCAAAGAAGAAACTCGACCACCGCACCGCGGCATTTGCAATCGCGGTGCGTGAAGTCGGAAAAGCCACCGTGCTGCGCGGCATCTGAACAGGGGCGGACGACATGAACCTCAGTGACATTCCGGTGCTCGCGCACCTCTCGCCCGAGCAGATCGACAACCTCGTCAGCGTATGCGAGGAACGCGTGCTCGAAGACGGTGAGAACCTGATCTGCAAGGATGTCGAGGGAGGCAAGCTCTACTTCCTGCTCGGCGGGCGGCTCGAAGTCTACGTACAGGACGGCAGCGGCGAGGTGGTACTGAACCGGCTCTCCGCACCCGCCGTACTCGGAGAACTCGAACTGCTGACCTCGCACAAGCGCACCGCAAGCGTGCGCGCGGTCGGCGTGGTGCGCGTGCTCGGCCTCGACCACGACAAGATCGAAGCCCGGGTCGCAGCCGGTGAGATCACGGTGCTCCAGGCCATGTACGGCGTGTCGAAGATCGTCGCCCAGCGGCTCGTTTCACTGTCGGAGAAATTCGTCGAGATCGAGACTCGCGACCGGCCCTTGGGCGCCCGCGAGCTCCGCAACTTCCGCGAGAAGCTACTGAGCGATTGGTCGGCCTGAGGCAGGGAAACACCTACTTGCGGACCATCGGTCACCGATGGCAAGATCCGCCCCTCAGCCGAAACCCACCATAGGGGACCTCATGACCAACCAGACGAATCAACGCACTCTCGCATCCCTCGTGCTCGCGCTCTTCATCGCACTTCCCGGCATCGCCGCAGCGCAGGGCATCATCAAGTCCGCCGTAGAAGGCGCCGTCGACATCACAGAGACGACCGTCGAGGGCGCCGTTGACGCCACGTCTGCGACCGCGAACGCCGCAGGCAATGCCGCATCCGCAACCGCCAACGCCGCTGGCGACGTGACCACGACGACCGTCGATGCGGCAGCCGACACGACCGAAGCGACCGTTGACGCCGTTACACCCGACTGATCCGCGCTCGAGACTCACGACACCGGACTCACACCGCCCCGAACGACGACCGGCAAAGAGGTCTTCGGGAGCCGTGCGCCGGGAAACCGGGCGGGCCCGCCGTCCAGTCATCCAGCCACCGGTCGGGCAGTGCAAGCAGGCAGCGAATGCGCGTCGAATCGCTCGATCACATCCACATCTATTGCGAAGACCCCGAGGCCTCGGCGGCTTTCTACACGCACCACTTCGAAGCGGCCGAGGTGTTGCGCAACAGCAACTCCCAGGGTGCGCTTCGGATCTTCCTCGGACTCGGCGGACAGGTGCTGGTGCTCGGCCCGTTTCCGGCCGGCCATGTGCCCGCCGCGGCACCGGAGCCGGGCGACGGCGCCTATCACCACGGATTCGGCGTCGCCCACATCGGGCTCCGTGTCGCGGACGTCGCAACGGCCGTGGCGGAGTTGTCGGCCGCTGGCGTCGCGATTCTGAGCACGCCGGTTACCGAGTCGACCGGACTCACCTTCGCCTACGTCGCAGCACCGGACGGCGTCGTACTGGAGCTCACTCAGTACCCGCCGCCTACCCGCGTGGTACCCTGACGCGCGTCGAATGCGAGTCCACTATCTCCAACACGTCGCCTTTGAAGGCCTCGGCAGCATCGGCCCGTGGCTACACGCGCGTGGCGCGAGTGTCCGTGCGACGAAGCTCTACGACGGAGAAACGCCGCCCGCACCCCACGATTTCGACTGGTTGATCGTCATGGGTGGACCGATGAGCATCCACGACGAGCACGTGTACCCGTGGCTCGACGCGGAGAAGCGTTGCATCGCCGACGCGATCGCGGCCTCGAAGGCCGTGCTCGGCATCTGCCTCGGCGCTCAGCTGATCGCCAACGCACTCGGACAGCGCGTTTATGCCAACCACCAGGCCGAAATCGGCTGGTTTCCGGTGCGGCCGCCGGAACCACCCGCCGGCGGCCCCTTCGCCGGCGCGTTCTCCCAGCCGATCGAGGTCTTCCACTGGCACGGCCAGACCTTCGACCTGCCAGCCGGTGCCGTCCATCTCGCGCAGAGTGACGCCTGCCGGAACCAGGCCTTCTGCGTGGACGACCGCATTCTCGCCCTGCAGTTCCACCTCGAAACGACGCCCGAGAGTGCGAAGGCACTCGTCGAGCACTGCGGAGACGAGCTCGTCGCCGCACCGTTCGTCCAGACCGCAGCCGAGATCCTTGGGGACCCGACCCGGTATGAGCGGATCAACGCGAGCATGGGGGCGGTGCTCGAACTCCTTGCAGAACGATGCGCATGAGGAGGTGCCCGAGCGGGCTTTGATGGAAACGGTGCGAATCACACATTTCTCGGACGCGTTGTGCGTGTGGGCCTATATCTCGCAGATGCGTTGCGATGAGCTCGTGGCGCAGTTCCATGACCGGGTGTCGATCGACTACCGCTATGTGCAGGTGTTCGGGAGCGTGCGCGCGAAGATGACCGCACAGTGGTCGGAACGTGGCGGTATCCAGGGCTATGCCGAGCACGTCCGCGAGATCGCGAGCGGCTTCGAGCACGTCTCGATCCACCCGGAAGTCTGGCTGAAGACGACTCCCGAGTCTTCGATGCCGAGCCACCTGTTCCTGTGCGCAGTGCGCGAGCTCGAAGTACGCGGCGACGCCGACTTGGGCTCCCAGGCGCGCGCGGCCTGGGCGGTACGCGAGGCGTTCTTCAGGGAGTGCGCAGACATCGCCGTGCGTTCGGTGTTGCTCGAGGTTGGTGAGCGCGCGGGAGTTCCGGCCGCGCGGGTCGAACCACTGCTCGACGGCGGCATCGCCCACGCGGCGCTTTCCGCCGATCTCGGGGAAGTGCGCGACCATACGGTTCGCGCGAGCCCAACCCTGATGCTCGACGAGGATCGCCAGCGGCTGACCGGCAACGTCGGCTACCGCGTGATCGAGGCCAACGTCCGCGAGCTGCTCGAAAAACCGACCGGGCAGCAAAGCTGGTGCTGATCGTCCGGGCAGCACCAACCCCATGGTACGATCCGCTCTTTGCGCAAGGAGAAGTCGCCATGATGCATCCCTGGGCTCCGCTGCTGCTCGCATTCTTGCTCGCCGCAGGCTCGGCACAGGCCGAAGCGAAAGCGGAACTGGCCCACGGTGCCGAGCTGCTCGCCCCGTTCAAGCGAGAGCTGAAAGCCACACTCACTGAGGGCCTCGCCTCGGGTCCCGTCGCAGCCATCGGAGCCTGCCGATTGAAGGCGCCCGAGATCGCGACCGCGCACTCGCGAGACGGAATCCGCATTGGGCGCACGAGCCATCGCCTGCGCAATCCCGCGAACGTCGCTCCAGAATGGGTCGCGCCGATCCTCGCGGAATACGTCACGGAGGCTTCAGCCCGCAACCCGCGCGTAGTACCGCTAGCGAACGACCGGACGGGCTATACCGAGCCGATTCTCGTTCAACCGCCCTGCCTGACCTGCCACGGCGAAGCGCTGGCGCCCGCAGTCGCAGCGCAGATCGCGGAACTCTACCCCGACGACAGCGCGGTCGGGTTCCGCCTCGGCGATCTCCGCGGAGCATTCTGGGTCGAGTTCGCCAACCCGAAGTGACCACCGAGACCGGAGTCGGGTGCTGAGAACGCGGTTGATTGCGCGAGAAATACCGCTTGCGCGACTACTGGGTCGGGCTCCTCGTCGACACCTCGATCTCGCTGGCGGTGCGCCTGAACCCGGCCGCGCCCGGGCCGGATTGAGGAGCCGTGGTAGAATTCAGCCTGCGGCTGGCGATTGTGGCCACCTCTCGGGCCCCAGGACTTGCGCCCAAACGTTGGACGATGACCCCGATGGGCTTTCGACGATTTGCGTTCTCGATCGCAGCGACTCTCCTGGTCGCCGATCTGGTGGCTTGCTCGTTCGCCGGCACCCCCGCAATCTCCGGTGAATCGCTCGCCCGGCAGATCGCTTCCGACGACGCACC
>JAFDEI010000283.1 GCA_019310425.1 Deltaproteobacteria bacterium
CGCCGCCGACGATCACGATGTCGTGTCGGAGAACCTCGATCACGCTCTAGCTACCTCTTGGATTGCCGAAATTTCGAGACGGAAGTCGTACCTCATTCGGGGTCCGAGGGAAAGGCGGTTTCGAGTCCGAAAACGTCACATTCGAGCCGTTTCAGGCCGGTTGCGAGGCGGGCTCCTGCTGCGACAGACAGTGCACTGCACCGAGCCCCTGGACGAGGTCGCCGCACGCGACACCCACGACTTCACGGTCACCGACGACTTCGCGCATCGTCGCGAGCGCGCGCGCGTCGGTCTCGGCGCCGAAGGTGGGAACCAATGCCACCCCGTTTGCGAGGTAGAAGTTCGCGTAGCTCGCCGGGCAGATTTCGCCGTTCACGCGGTGTGTGGGCGGCATCGGGAGTTCGACCACGGCGAGGCGCCGGCCGTCCTGGTCGTTCAGCCGCCGCAGACGTTCGAGGTTCACTCGCAGCACCTCGAAATTCGGGTCCGAAGGTGAGTGCGCGACCGCGACCGCCACGGTGCCGGCATCGACGAAGCGCGCGATGTCGTCGACATGGCCGTCGGTGTCGTCGCCCGCGATGCCCTCGCCGAGCCAGAGCACGTGCGTCGCCCCCAACCAGTCGTGCAGGCGGGCCTCCATCGACTCGCGGCTACGGCCCGCTCCACGATTCGGATGGAGTAGACAGGACTCGGTGGTGAGCACCGTACCGCGTCCGTTGCCGTCGACCGATCCGCCCTCGAGCACGAAATCCGCTTCGAAGCGGCGCACGCCTGCGTACTCCGCGATTCCGTGAGAAACCGCGGCGTCGCGATCCCACGGCGGGTACTTGCCGCCCCACGCGTCGAAACGAAAGCACACGGCTGCGCGCTCGCGACCGGCCGCGTCATCGCGAATGCAGAAAACCGGACCGGTGTCGCGCAGCCACGCATCGTCGGTCGGGATGTGGGGGAAGTCGATCCCGATATCGGGATCGCCCCCCTGCGCGGTGAGCAGCCCCCGCGCAGCATCCTCGGCCGCGACATCCGCAACCGCGATGTGAACCTGCTCGCGGCCCTGTAGCGCACGCACGATTGCGACCGTGCCGAGAAACCGGTCACGCAGGCCGCGTCCCGAAATCGGATTCAGTCACGGAAGCGCTTGGCCAGATCAGCATAGGCATCGATGCGGCGATCGCGCAGGAACGGCCAGTCACGTCGGGTGCGCCCGATCAGCCCGAGGTCACACTCGACGAGCAGGGTCGTCTCTCGGTCGGCCGGTGCCCGCGCGATCACGCGGCCGAACGGATCGGCGACGAAGCTCTGCCCCCAGAAGCGGATTTCGCCTTCCACCCCGACGCGATTCACCGCCGCGACGAAGATCCCGTTCGCGATCGCGTGACCGCGTTGGATCGTCTCCCACGCCGAGTGCTGTGCGGCGTCGACCTCGCTGCCCTCATCGAACTGCCAGCCGATCGCGGTCGGATAGAGGAGCAACTCGGCGCCCGACAGTGCGGTCAGCCGTGCGGCTTCCGGGAACCACTGGTCCCAGCAGACCAGCGTTCCGATGCGGCCGCAACGCGTCTCGGGGGCGCTGAAGCCGAGATCGCCGGGCGCGAAGTAGAACTTCTCGTAGTAGAGCGGGTCGTCGGGGATGTGCATCTTGCGATACCGGCCCGCGACGCTGCCGTCTGCATCGAAGGTGACCGCGGTGTTGTGATACAGACCCTCGGCACGCCGCTCGAAGATCGACGCCACGATCACCACGCCGAGTTCGGCGGCACGCTTGGACAGGGCTTCGGTCGTAGGCCCCGGAATCGGCTCTGCGAGCGCGAAGTGCGCTGGATCCTCGCGCTGGCAGAAATACCGCGAGCGAAACAACTCGGGCAGGCACACCAGCCGGGCCCCGTCCCGTGCCGCCTGCTCGACACCCTCGAGCGCCCGGGCGAGGTTGTCGTCCGGGTCCTCGGAGCACTCCATCTGAACCAGTGCGAGCACGAGCGTCGTGCGCTCGGCCTCGTTCGAAACCATGAGTCGTGGGTACGCCACCCCTACGCAGCCCGCAAGCACTCGCCAGGCCGTGACCGTTCCTGTCACGTGCGGGGTCCAGGGTTGGGCAAATCGGAATGGGAGGGGAGACATGCGAAGCGAATCCACCCGAAGCGGAGTCATCGAGACACTCTTCGTACTGGCCGCGTTCGTCGCGTTCGGGCTCGGCTGGGCGGAGTTCGTCGCCCGGGCCCCGGCCGCCGGATCGCCCTACCCTGCGCAGATGGTCGACGACACCCGCGCAGAGCCTTCGATCTGGCTGCTCGACGGCTTCAACGTGCTCCACGCGGGGCCGCTCGGCGGCCGCGACCGCAGCGAGTGGTGGACCGCGACGCGACGCGACGAATTACTCGAAATCGCCGCGCGCTTCGACGACCGTTCCGCCGAAGTCTGGGTCGTCTTCGACGGCCCGCGCGAAGCCGACCCGCGCGACGATACCAGCGGCCCGCACCCGGTCTTCGCGCCGTCCGCCGACGCCTGGCTGCTCGAGCGGGTCCGCGCGGCGGACGACCCGGGCCGAATCGCCATCGTCACCGCGGACCGCAAGGTCGCCGACCGCGCTCGGCATCGCGGCGCGCGCGTCTACTCGCCGCGCGATTTCCTCTCACGTTGCGAAACACCAACCAGCTCATAGTGCCGCGGAGGGGTCGGCCCTGGTTTCGACCAGCACCCCCGGCGTGAATCCCACGGGAATTCACGCACAGAAGCCACCGCGAGATCCGTGATCCAGGCCCCAGCGAGCAACTCGACACGACCCGCGGCTGTAGAATCCGGCATCTTCGACGCATCTGGCCCGAAATTCCACACTTTTCACAGGTTTTTCGAAATACCAACGAATCGGAGAATCCGTTATAACTCTGGGCTCCCCATGGGTGCCGACCCTCCGGGATAATGCCCGCGCTCCACTGACCGCGTCGAAAGACACGGCGCGGATTTTTTTGCGCCCGAATGCGTCTACCGAGGAACCAGATCGATGGCTGAAACCCCCTTCCACGAACCGCGCGAGACCACCACGCTGAAATTCGCGCGCTGGGTCACTCGCAACCGTTTTCCGGTTGCTTGCTTCCTGATTCTGTCCAGCTCATTCTTCTTCTATCCGATCGGGAACTCGGTGCTGGCCGCGCTCGGGCACAAACTCCCCGGGCCGACGGTGCGGATCGACGCCAACGCGCGCGACCTCTTCCCCGACCACCCCTTCATCCACGCCCAGGACAAGTTCAGCCAGATTTTCGGCGGTTCGTCGTTGATCGCCGTTGCGGTCGCGGTCGAGGAAGGAACGATCTTCACGCCCGAGACCATCAAGGTAATTCGCGAAGTCACCCGTCGCCTCGACGGCGTCGGTTTCAACAGCCAGTCGGAAGCCCGCGGCGAGCTGCGTGATCTGCTCGAAGAAGACGAGAACATCACCGTCGCAGAGGTCCGCACCCAGCTCGACCGGAAATTCCCCCCCTATCCTGTAAACCACAACCGGGTCGATTCGGTCACGCACAGCAGCACCCGCGTGGTCCAGATCGAGGCGGACGGCAGCATCACCACCGACGTCCTGATGAAGGCGCCCCCCGAGACCCAGGAAGACGCCGACAAGCTGCGCGCATTGGTGCGCCAGAATCCCCCGTTCATCTTCGGTCGACTGGTCTCCTACGACGAAAAGGGGGCGCTGATCACTGCGGGCTTCGTGACCGACCGCCTGTCCAACAAGGAGGTCTTCCTCGCGGTCTTCGACCACGTGCAGCAGATCAAGGCCGATCTCGAGACGGACAACATCCGGATTTACGTCTCGGGAATGCCGATCCTGACGGGCTGGATCATCAAGCACGCGGGCGAGATCCTGATGTACGTCTGCCTCACGATCGTGACGATCTTCGGCCTGCTGTGGCTGTACTTCCGCCGCTGGCACGGCGTGTTGATTCCCGCGATCGCGGCCGCGATGACGGTGATCTGGGGCCTCGGCTTCACGGGCTGGATGGGACTTACCTTCGACCCGCTGATCCTCGTGATCCCGATGATCATCACCGCCCGCGCGGTGTCGCACACCGTGCAGATGGCCGAACGCTTCTTCGAAGACTACGAGGTCATGCTTCCGCGCTACGACAACCCCGACGAGGCGAAGATCGAGGTTGCGACCATCGCGATGGGCGAGCTGATCGTTCCGGGAACACTCGGGATCGTCACCGACGTCGCGGGGCTGCTCGCGATCCTCGTGACGTCGATCCCGCAGATGCGGAACCTCGGCATCTTCGGAGCCTTCTGGGTCTCTTCGATCATCGTCACGGTCGAAATCCTCCACCCCATCCTGATCTGTTACCTGCCGGCGCCGACCGAGCACGAGCACTTCCTGCCGGGCTTCATGGTCCGCTTCACGCGCACGGTCGGGAACGTCTGCACGCACCCGGTCGGCAAGTACATCGTCGCAGGCGTGACGATCTTCCTGTTCCTATCTTCTTCCTACATTGCGTTGTTCCACTCGAAGATCGGCGACGCCCAGCCGGGCACGCCGCTGCTCTGGCCCGACCACGAATGGAACGTCGCGACCGATCAGATCGCCCAGCGATTCGGCGGCCTCGACATGCTCACCATCTATTCGGACGGCGACCGGCCGAACGCGAGCGCAGACGCAGCACCCATCAAGGCCATGGAGGCCTTCGAGCGTCACCTGAAGGCCGAGACGAACCTCGGCGCATCGGTGTCACTGGTGCCCTTCCTCCGCACCTCGTGGCGCATCAATCACTACGGTGACCCGAAGTGGTATTTCGTCGCAGAACACTCGGGCACCGTCCGGGCGATGATCTTCCAGCTCCAACAGAACGGCGCGCCGGGCTTCCTGCGCCCCTACATGACGG
>JAFDEI010000284.1 GCA_019310425.1 Deltaproteobacteria bacterium
GGCAACGACGGCCACACACTCGTGATGGTCGCCATCAACTCCCTCGCCATGCTGATCCTCTACGGCGTGCTCGGTGGATACCTGCTCGGCGTCGGCAGGCTGCCCGTCCCGTGGCAGGCACTGCTGCTGTCGATCGGCATCTACGTCGCGCTACCCCTCGCGGCCGGCTACTTCTCGCGAAAATGGCTGATCGCGAGCATGGGCGAGACGTGGTTCCGCGAAAAATTCCTCCACGTCCTGACGCCGGTGACCATCACCGCACTGCTCGTCACGCTGGTGCTGCTCTTCTCGTTCAAAGGCGAGACGATCCTCGAAAACCCACTCACGATTCTCTGGATCGCGATTCCGTTGTTCATCCAGACCGTACTGATCTTCGCGTTGGGCTACGGGCTCTCGAAAGCCTTCGGGCTCAGCTATGAAAACGCCGCACCAACGGCCATGATCGGCGCCTCCAACCACTTCGAAGTCGCCATCGCGACGTCGACGATGCTCTACGGGTTGTCCTCGGGAGCAGCCCTCGCCACGGTGGTCGGCGTGCTGATCGAAGTGCCGCTGATGTTGCTGCTGGTCCGTTTCTGCATAAAGACCCAGAGCTGGTTCCCGCACGAAGCCCGGCCCACAGCCGGTGCCTGACACGACGCCACAAGGAACCCACGCAGTGGGTTCGCAGTCAGCCGCGGGCGGCCTCCACCTGCTTGCGACCAACCTGCTGTGCTTCGAGGGCCTCAATCGGTGTCGCCCGACACCCCACCCAGATCGGTTCGGCGAGCCATCTGCCCCCACGACTCCAGAATCACACCCATCTTCTCCGCGAAGGCCTGGAAGCGCTTCAGATCGACGGCGTCGAAGGCCTTCGATCCACCCGCCTTGTTGAGCACCTGGGCCACGCCGAAGACCCGCCCGCCGTCGTCGAAGAGCGGCGTGCACAAGACACCGCGAGTGCGGTAGCCGGTCTTCTTGTCCACCGTCGAGTCGAAGCGAGGGTCGTCGTAGACGTCGGGGATGTTGAGCGGCTCGCCACTGGCCGCGACGGCGCCCGCGATGCCGGAGCCCTTCGGGATCCGGATCTCGAAGGGCTCTCCTCCTGCGTCCTGCGCGACCTTCGTCCACAGCTCGCCGCTTCGTTCGTCGAGCAACCAGAGGCTCGCGCGATCGGCGTTCATGAGCGCGCCGATCTTGCGTGTGAAGACATCGAGCGCCTGGTCGAGCATGCTCTCGAAGGCCTCGCTGCTCGCCATGCGGGATACCTGGAGGAACTGGCTGGCTTCGCCCGTCACCTCTTCGAGCACGCGAATGAACTCGTCGGCCTCCATGTCCGCGACCCGGCGCGCCATCTCCCCCTTGCGGTTGTAGTCCGCCAGGGTCGACATCATGTGCCGAGTGTTCTCGATCACCGCTTCACTGAATGACTGCAGCCTGCCATCCTCCAAATGGATGATGCGGTCCGCGATGTCGAGAATACGGTTGTCGTGGGTCACGAGAACCACCGTGACGTCATGCTCCCTGGCCAGGCGTTGCATCAGGTCGACGATGTCGCGGCCCGATTGCTTGTCGAGAGAGGCCGTGGGCTCGTCTGCCAGCACGATGCGCGGCTCGGCCACGAGCGCCCGGGCGATCGCCACCCGCTGCTTCTGGCCGCCGGAAAGCTGGCTCGGGTGGTTCTCGATCTGATCGCCGAGCCCAACCGCTTCGAGGATCTCCCCGGCCTTCTGGCGTATCTCCCGCCCTGATATTCCGTCCTGGAGCTGCAGCGACATCTGCACGTTCTGGCTGACCGTCAACGAGTCGAGCAGGTTGTGGAGCTGGAAGATGTAGCCGATGCGGCGCCGCACCCCGACCAGCGCCTTCTTCGAGGCGCCCCGAAGTTCCTGGCCGAGCACGTTGACGGAGCCCTCCTGCGGCGATCGCAGCGCTCCAGCCAGGGTGAGCACCGTCGTCTTGCCCGAGCCCGACGGCCCCGTGAGGATCACGATCTCGCCTGCCGCGACGTCGGTGGTGATGCCGAATAGGATCTGCTTGCGCAGGTCTCCGGAGCCGAAGTAGTAGTTCACGTCCCGGAGCTGGATCGGCGCATCCGCCATACGTCCCACTCCCCCTAGAAGACGTCCGCCGGGTCGGCGGCGCGCACCTTGCGCAGCGCCATGACTCCCGAAATGCAGCACATGCCCACGGTGAGCCCGAGCACCGCGACGCCGCGCGACCAGGTCATCACGATGGGCAGGGAGGTGGCATCCCCCGCCAGCTGGTAGAGACCCATGCACAGCAGCAGCCCGGGCAGAAAGCCCAGAACGGCCAGGATCCCCGCCTCCTGGAGCACCACCTTGGAGAGGTATCGGTCGGTGTACCCCATCGCTTTCAAGGTGGCGTACTCCTGGAGGTGATCGGACACGTCCGAGAAGAGGATCTGGTAGACGATGATCGCCCCCACCACGATGCCGATCACGGTGCCGAATGCGAAGACGAAACCGATCGGCGTGCTGCCGTTCCAGTAGTTCACCTCGGCGCGAATGAAGTCATCGCGGGTGTAGACGCGGACGTCGCCCGGGAGCTGGGCGCGCATTTCATCGCGCACCCGAATGGCATCCGCCCCCGGCTCGAGATTGATCAGCCCGATGTCGATCATCGCCGGGGTGCGGTGGGGAAAGATCCGCAGGAAGTTGAGATCGCTGGTGACGATCGCGGCATCGATACCGAAAGAAGTCCCGAGTTCGTAGAGTCCGCCGACCGTCACCGAGCGACCCGCGACCTCCGCTGCGACCGGGCCATGATCTTCGAACATCTGCTCGACCGGACCGTATTCGGGCCGCGACGTGCGATCGTAGAACACCAGATCCGGCAGCTTCAGCCGCTCCTGGCCCTCGACCAGCTCGGGAATGTCGAATACCGACTCGGTCGGGTCGAAGCCGACGACGAAGATCGAGCGGGTCTCGGAGCGTGCGGCGGGATTTCGCCAGATCGCCTGCCCGACGTAAACGGATTTCACGTCGCGCACCTCCGGCATGCCGAGCACCTGATAGAGGCGTCGCTTCGTGAATTGCTCGGGCTGGACGATGAAATTGCTCTTGGTGCTGAACAGCGCGATGTCGTAGTCGAAGGAGCGGTGATAGCGAACCGCGCTCTCGAACAGCGCTTCGCGGAAGCCGAGTTGCATGAAGATCAGCACGACCGCAAACGCAACGCCGAGGAGCGCCACGGCCATGCGCAGCTTCTCCCGCGTGATCTGCAACCAGGCCAACGGAATCGCCATGCGCGCCTCCTGTTCGAGCCGAAACTCAGAGTTCCAGCTCGACCTCCACCTGGAGATTCGTGAGTCCGGACGTTTCGGAGCTGTCGTCGAGACGGATCTGCACCTCGACCACACGCGCATCGCTCCTGGCTGCGGGGTCGTCGCTCAACACGTCGTTCTTTCCGATCTTGCGCCCGATGCGCTCGACGCTGCCGCCGATCGGCTCGGCAAACGCCGGACTCCGCACGACGGCGCGTTGTCCGACCTCGACGAAGCGGATGTCGGTCTCGTACACCTCCGCCACGGCGTACATCGATTCGGTGCGTCCCAGCTCGGCGATACCGTCCGGCCCCACCCGCTCGCCGGTTCGGGCGTGAATGTCGAGTATCTCGCCTGCGAAGGGAGCGGTCACGATCGACAGGTCGAGTTCGGCCTGTGCGCGCGCAAGTTGTGCGCGCGCGACGGTCTCGGCCGTCTGGGCGATATCGAACTGGGCGTCCGACGACACCCCCCCTTTCGCCAGCCGCTGCGCGCGCGCCAACTCGCGCTCGGCACTCGCAAGCATCGCCTCGAGTTGGGTGATCTCCGCTTTGTTCAGCGCGTGGGAATCGAGAATGGCGATGCGCTGCCCCGCCTCGACCCAATCGCCTTCCTTCACCAACAGCTCGCTGATCACGACCGCCGCACGTGCGGGGCCCGCGACCCGGATCACGCCGCCGCGGGGCTCGAGGCGCCCGAGGGCCGCGACGCTCCGCCCGGCGCCGGCGCCGGCG
>JAFDEI010000107.1 GCA_019310425.1 Deltaproteobacteria bacterium
AGCGGCTGCTCCTCACGGAGCAGCCGCTTTTTTTTGTTCCTGTCGCCTGTGGCGAATCGACCGGCCGGGCTCGATCAATCCGGTCGCTCCGAGCTCCGACGTAATGCAGGGCTCATCACGACCTACAGCAGCGAAGGCCGACCAAGGTCGCACCGGCGTCCGCTCAGCGGAGAAGGCATCGATGCCCTCGATCGTCAGAGAGGCGTGGAGAGAAACGAGTCCGGCCCGGAGCCGGACTTCCGGCTCCGGGCCACCCAGGAGAATGGGACTCTTTGAACTCTGAAGCGAATGTGGCGATTCCCCGTCGCAGGTGTCGCACAAATTCGCATCGATGCGAAAGAATCGGAACCACGGGCTGGCTGCGTAGTACGAAACGCGCCCAACGCAACCGAAGTCGCTTCAGAAGTGCGGCTCGAAACTGATCATGAGTCGTCCACCTTCGAAACGTCCGGCCACGATCGCGATCAGATGCCCGCTCGGAACCTGCATGTCCGACTGGACAGAGCCCTCGACATTGACCGCGACTAGAACACCGCGATCCGAGAGGCTGAGTGGCCGCAGCTCGAGCTTCTTGCCGTTGGGGAGTTCCATCGCAGCTGGCTGTCGAGCCGGCTCGCGCGGGGGTCGACCTCGCCCGGCTGCTGCGAGATCCGGCTCACCATGACATCGAACCGAATCTCGCGGGCGCCCTGCGCCGCCCCGATTCCCGGCAATCCCAGCACCAGAATCCCGACAACCATCGCCCTGATCAGATTATGCCGCCCCACGCCGTCCTCCTCGGGATGCCCCATCGCCGACCGGGTCGAAGACCCAGATGACGGTCACGTCGCCTTCTCCGTCGAGCACCATGACATTACGCGTGCCGCTGTCCAGCCAATGAACGACGCCACTCGGAACAGTTTCGCCGCTGAAGAGGAACATGGCCAGCGCTGCGGCAGCCGCACCCGCCGCCACCAATACACCGGCCGGCCGGAACAACCACTCGAAAGCCACCGCGCGCGACGCTGCGGGCTCGCCGGCGGATCTTTCCGCATCGACCACTGCGAGGCCTCGCGCGATTCCGGTCCACAGGTCCGGCACGACGACATCGGGCGCGCTCTCGAGCACCAGGCCCGACAGGGCCTCGAGTTCGACCAGCTCGCGACGAAGCCCGGGCGAACGCTCGAGACGCCGCCGCATCCTCCGCCGAGGCCAGTAGCCGAGTTCGCCGTCGTAATAGGCTTGGAGTGCTTCCTCTTCCCGGCGTCGGACATCGTTCGCAGCCATCACCTTTCTCCCTTCACGCGAAACCCCGCTCAGCGGGATCCCGTGCTCGCTTCGCTCGCCAGCCGCGCCAACCCGCCGCTCGCGTCGATCCGCCCCGACGCGAGCAGGATTTCCTTGACCCGTTTGCGCGCGTTGTGGAGCCGGCTCATCACCGTACCCTTCGGCACCCCGAGACATGCCGCAATCTCGGCGTAGCTGAGCCCCTCGACCTCCCGCAGCACCAGCGTCTGGCGAGCATCGTCGGGCAGCCTTTCGATCGCGTCGGCGACCAGCGAGCGAAGCTCCGCACGCTCGAGCTGCCCGAACGGACTCGAGCGCTCACGCGCCAGCTCCACCACCGCATCCGCTCCACCCGGGTCGATCTCCATCGGTGCCGTCTCGTCCCATTCGGCGTGCCGGCCGGAGCGATCGCGGCGCTTGGCGTCGAGGCAGAGGTTCATCACGACGCGATACAGCCAGGTGTAGAAGCTCGAACGACCCTCGAACCGGCCGAGCGAACGATAGACCTTGAGGAATCCCTCTTGTACAACATCTCGGGCCGCTTCCTCGTCGCGCAGAACCCGAAGCGCGAGCCGATACGCGCGCTCCTGATAGCGCTCCACGAGCACCCGAAAGGCGTCGTGATCGCCCTTCCGCGCTCTGGCAATGACGTCCGCGTCACTCGGAGATACCGGGGCCTTTCGGGCCGAAGCGCCCATCGCCTGAGAACCTCCTCGCAACTCGTGCCGTCACCCCGATTCGACGCAGCCGGGGCCGGTTCTATTCGCGGAGCGCCTGTGGAACACCCTGCCGGTCAGTGTGCCACGCGCCAGTTCAGCCCGGATCCGATTTCGACCACGAGCGGAACCCGCAGCGACGCCACGCCCTCCATCCGCTCGACCACCAGGGCTCGCAGCCGCTCGAGCTCGGATTCCGGAGCCTCGAAGACCAGTTCGTCGTGGACTTGGAGCAGCATCCGCGACTCGAAGCCGGCCGCCGTGAGCTCAGAGTCGAGCGCCACCATCGCCGCCTTGATCAGGTCTGCGGCGGTCCCCTGGATGACCGAGTTGGTCGCCATCCGTTCGGCCGCCTGCCGCAAGGTGCGGTTGCGGGAATTCAGATCAGGCAGATAGCGACGGCGCCCGAGCAGGGTGGTGACGAATCCCCGCTCCTTCGCCTCGATCACGGTTCGATCGAGGAACTCACGCACCCCGCTGTAACGCTCGAAATACACGTCGATCATCTTCTGCGCCTCAGCCGAGGCGATGCCGAGCTGATTCGCGAGCCCGAACGCCGACAACCCGTAGATGATGCCGAAGTTGATCGCCTTGGCGCGCGCGCGGGCGTCGTCGGCAACGTCTTCGGGCGTGATGCCTTCGACTTCGGCAGCCGTCTGGCGGTGGATGTCGTCGCCCCGCGCGAACGCCGCCATGAGCCCCAGGTCTTCCGAATAGTGCGCGAGAATACGCAGCTCGACCTGCGAGTAGTCCGCCGAGACCAGCGTGCAACCTTCAGCCGGAATGAACATCTCGCGAATTCGGGCACCCTCCTCTGAGCGGATCGGGATGTTCTGCACATTCGGGTGCGCTGCCGAGAGACGGCCGGTGGCGGCACCTAGTTGGTTGAACGTCGGGTGGATCCGGCCGCTGGACTCACGCACCAGCGGCGGCAATGCCACGATGTACGTGCTCAGGAGTTTTGCCAGCCGGCGATAGGCCAGAATTCGCTCCGGCAGCGCGTGCTCGGCCGCGAGTTGCTCGAGGACACTCTCGTCGGTCGAGTAGCCGGTCTTGGTCTTCTTGATCACGGGCAGCTTGAGCTTTTCGAACAGGATGCGCTGCAGCTGTTTCGGCGAGGAAATCAGGAACTCTTCCCCGGCCAGTAGATGAATCTCCCCCTCGATTGCGGCGAGCTTGCGTTCATACTCGCCCGCGAGCACTTCGAGCCCGGCTTCGTCTACGCGAATGCCCGCACGCTCCATGCGCCCCAGGACGCGAGTCAGCGGCCGCTCCACTTCGTCGAAGAGATCGCTGAGTCCGTCGTCGTCGAGCCGACGCGCGAGGGGAGCCTCCAGCGACCGCACCGCGCATACCTGTTCGGCCGCCCAGGTGGCGATCTCTTCGAGCGGGATCTCGGCGGCGGCGCGCGCCTTGGCGCCACGTCCCGCGAACTCCTCCCAGCTCGGGACCGCGCAGCCGATGTGCTGCGCAGCGAGAGCCGACAAGGACTTCGCACCGGCAGGATCGACCAGGCGCCCGGCAATCTCGATATCGAAATGCGGCACCGCGGCTTCCAGCCCTGATTCGGCGAAGAGCATCTGGATCCGCTTACTGTCACATGCGACCCAGCCCAGCGACGTCGAAGCTTCGAATAGTGGACGCACGGCAGCGATCACGACCTCGAGGTCCAGCCCGTTGGGGCGGATCGGGACGTAGACGGCCGTATCCTCGTCGGTCGCAAACGCGAGTCCGACTGCGTCGAGTTCGAGTGGGCCGGACTCCCCGAAGACCCATTGGACCGGCACCCTGGGCAACCTGGCGACCTCGTCGACGAGCGCCAGCAATCCCTTCTTCGTGGTCACGATGTCACACGACACCTCACGACGCGTTTCTTTCGACTCTCCCGCTTCATCATCCAACCCGGCCAGCAGGCGTGTAAAACCCAGCTCTTCGTACAGGGAGCGCAGCCGGGCATTGTCCGCCGCTGCCAACACCGCGGCGTCCCAGCCGATCGGCAGCGGCGTGTCGGTCCGCAGAGTGGCGAGCCGCTTCGACAACCTGGCAGCGTCCGCTGAGTCCGCGAGTGCGTTGCGCGCACGCGTAGACTTCACCTCGCTCGCATGCTCGAGCAGATTCTCGAGCGAACCCCACTCGGCGATCAGCTTCGCGGCGCCCTTCTCACCAATGCCCTTCACGCCCGGAATATTGTCGCTCGGATCTCCGACCAGCGAACGCAGATCGAGGACCCGGGTCGGCGGTACGCCGAAACGATCCTCCACTTCGGCGGGCCCGTAGCGGCGGTCCTTCATCCCGTCGAGCAGCGTCACCTGCTCGTCGACGAGCTGCATCAGGTCCTTGTCGGTCGAGACGATCGCGATGACGGCCCCCTCCGGCGCACGCGAGACGAGCGTCGCGATGACGTCATCAGCCTCGAAGTCGGGGACCTCGATCACCGCGACGCCGCGTGCAGCGAGCAGATCCCGGACCAGTGGAAACTGCGCGACGAGATCTTCCGGCGTTGCTTCGCGGCCGGCCTTGTAGGCATCGAACATGCGGTGGCGGAATGTCTTGCCCGGCGCGTCGAAGACCACGACGGCGTAGTCGGGCCGCTCTTCACGCACCACCTTGTTCAACATGTTGACGAAGCCGTAGGCTGCGTTCGTCGGCCTGCCGTCGGGAGCGCGAAGATGTGGAATCGCGAAGAACGCGCGGTAGAGCGCGTTGGTTCCGTCGATCAGCAGGATCCTCGGCGGGGACGCGGCGCTCACGGCGCAGAGCATACGGGAGGCGCTTGACCGATGCGAAGCAACTCCATAGGCTCGATTGGATGGCGACCCCTCCGTCCAAGCCCCGGCCGCCGTATTACCGCAAGGTCGGGCCGACCTTCCAGCCACGCTTCACGCTCGGCCTCGTCTACCTGTTCGGCTTCTTCTTCCTCTACTGCCTGATCTTGATCGCACCGTCGCTGATCGAAGTCCTGGAGACGGTGCCCACCGGTCCGGAGCAACAGCAGGCCGCCGAGAAGATCGCTCACGAGGTGATCCGACCGAGACTCTGGATCGCGACCGCCCTGTCGACAATCACGACCGTGGCCGGGGCCCACTACCGCTTGCTGCCGGGCTTTCGAGAAGTGCGCTAGCAAGTCCCGTTGAAGAACCCTGACCGAGCCAGCTGCGGTCAGCCGACGTGGGCGACGACGTACTGCTCGATGTCGCCGATCGTGCGCATGTCCTCGACGACTTCGTCGGGGACCTCGATATCGAATACATCTTCGAGGGACATCACGAGTTCGACCACGTCCAACGAATCAGCACCCAGGTCATCGAGGATGCTCGCTGCCGGGATCACTTCCGAGATGTCCACACCGAGTTGCTCGGCAACCAGCAGACGGACTCGCGCTCCCAGATCACTGCCCGGCGCATCACCCATGCTTCCACCCGCCTCCCGGCCTCTCGCTCTCGCCCATGCAACATGTGACCGATGGGCACTCTGCGTCGAGCCCCAATTTCTCCCACGGTGCCGCGCTTGTCAAGCCAGCATTCCGCGCAGGAACAGCGAGATCGCGTCGTTGAATGCCGTCTCCAAACTCACGCGGCGCAGACTTCGCCGCGTCGCGCTCTTCTCGGTCTGAATCAATGCGTTGGCGACGGTCCAGAGGATGTTCGCGACTTCCCAGGCGTCCGCCTCTCTGAATTCGTTGCGCTCGATCCCCTCGGCAATGATCCCCGCCAGGATTTCGATGCACTCGGCCCAGAGTTCCGAGACCTGCCCAAGCACCCCCGGCGGCAGTTCCCCGATGACGCTCTGATTCTCGATCGCCCAGAAGATCTGGAAATAGTCACGATTGCGAACCCAATGATCGAAATAGAAGGTTGAGACGCGGCGGATCCGATCGGACGCACTGCCGGAACCGCTCGCGGTCTCGTACATGCGCAGCTTGAAGATCTCGCCGTTGTGCGCGAGTACCTCGACGTAGAGTTCGGCCTTGCTCTCGAAGTAGCGATAGAGCGTCCCCTTCGCGACGCCGGCCTTCTGCGCGACCTCGTCGAGGTTCGCCGCCATGAATCCATCACGAAAGAAGACCTCACGCGCCGCTTCGAGGATCTTCTGGCGTAAGGCCTGCTTCTTCTCCGCACGCCTCCGGACGTTTTCTCCGGGTGAAATCGAGTCGCCGTTCGGCGGGGCGGTCGTCTTCATCCGATCATTACCTCGCCATCCCGAAGATCATTCGCGCGGCGGACACGCGTCCGCCGCGGTGAAAAACCCATCAGACCGAGATCTCATCGCTCCCGTCGTAGCGATACGGCTCGAACAGCTTGGTCTGGATGTAGCGCTCGCCGTAACTCGGAATGATCACGACGATCAGATTGTCGTCGGCACCGTTCGTTCCCGCGTACTTGAGTGCGGCCGACACCGCAGCGCCCGACGAGATACCACAGAGAATACCCTCCTCCTGTGCCAGGCGGCGCGCCATCTCGAGTGCTTCTTCGTTGCTGACCGTCACGATGTGATCGACGATGCCGAGTTCGAGGACCGCGGGCACGAAGCCCGCGCCGATCCCCTGAATCACGTGCGGCGAAGGTTTACCACCGGACAGCACCGGGCTGGCTGCAGGCTCGACTGCGACGACCTTGATCGACGGCTTCTTCAGCGAGAGCGCCCGCTTCACCCCGGTGATGGTGCCGCCGGTTCCAACGCCGGCAACCAGCGAGTCGACCTCGCCGTCGGTGTCCTCGAAGATCTCGACCGCGGTCGTCTTCGCATGGACCTCGGGATTCGCCGGGTTCTCGAACTGCTGCGGAATGAACCCGTTCGGAATGCTGTCGCAGATCTCGTTGGCCTTGTCGATCGCGCCGGGCATGCCCTTCGACGGATCGGTCAGAACCAGCTTCGCGCCGAACCCGCGCAGCACCGCGCGCCGCTCGGGACTCATCGACTCGGGCATGGTCAGAATGCACTGGTAACCCTTCACTGCGGCGACCATTGCCAGCGCGATACCGGTGTTGCCGCTCGTCGGTTCGACGATCACGGATTCACCCGGGGTCAGCTGACCGGCCTTCTCGGCGGCATTGATCATCGCCAGACCGATGCGATCCTTGACGCTGTTGCCGGGGTTGTGGCTCTCGAGCTTCGCGACGATCTGTGGCTTCACGCCAGCCGCCACACGGTTAAGACGTACGAGCGGCGTGTGGCCGATGAGTTCGGTCACGTCTCCTGCGATGTTCATCCGGGCCTCCTCCTTGGAGCACGGAGGATACCCCGGCAGAGCCGGGTGTCATCCGGGTTGCACGGCGCGATCACGGCTATCGAGTATTTCCTCGATCAGAACCGTGGCATAGCTGCCCGGAGGCAGCGAAAATCGAAGCAGCAAGCCGTCGTCGTAGCGCTCCGCGGTCGCGGCGCCGGGCCGCACCCGCAACGCCCGACGAGCACCGCGCAACCGGATCCCACGCGGTACACGCAGGTCTTCCGGCAGCACCTCGAAGCGTTCGAGCAGCCGGTGTTCCCGCAGCCTCGCTTCACCCGCAGCTTCGAGAACCTTGGTACCGAAGATTGGCCCGGTCGCACTGATCTCGAACACCGCCGCGCGTGGCGCTTCGCGCGCGAGGTCCTCCACGACGAAGCACCCCCCCGACGCATGCACCATTGCGACCTCGCCGACGTCGACCGTATCGAGGGAGGCCGTCCGGTCCTCGAGCACTGCGTTGAAAACCTCCGCCTGCAAAGCCGAGAGCAGGAAGCGCGCGTTTCGGCGATCCTCGCGCGAACGTTCGCCGCGCAGCAGCCGTCGCCCGCGCTCGGCATTCTCACCATCCCGCCCGAAGCGCTGCACTCCGAAGCGGTTCGGCATCCCGATCCGCCGGATCTCCTCGAGACGCCGGATCGCCGCTTCAGACTGTCGCGCATCGACCTCCCGCAGGAAGATCCGGAATCGATTCCCGCTCAGATGCCCGGTCCGCAGTTTGTGACCGTGGCGGATCGCATCCAGCACGCGAACGCCCGGCATCTCGAGCTCCCGCGCACGCTGCGGATCGAGGCCCGGAACCGAGTACCACTGGGTCGTCAGCGCGACCCGGTCCTTCCGACCCGCGTAGCCGACATCGCGCGTTCGCGCGCCCGCAAAACGCGCGAGCAGGTGCGCGACATCTTCGGTGGTACGCAGCCGCTTCTCGATGTGGAGGAATGTGTGATCTCCACTGCCGGACGGTCGGTAGAGCGGGAGTTCATCGACACAGAAGTCTTCGGGGAGCGAGCGCATTCGAGCCACGCGGGTCAGCGCCTTTCGGCTCTCGCGACGGGCGAGAACGAACGGCGATGCACGGGCGACGGACCGAGCCTTTGCAGCGCTGCGAGGTGCGATTCGGTGCCATACCCCATGTGCTGCTCGAAGCCGTAGCCTGGATAGCGTTCGGCCAGATGCCGCATGATCGCATCGCGATGCACCTTCGCAACGACCGACGCGGCCGCGATGGAACCGTCGGTCGCGTCACCGCCGACGATCGCGGTCTGGGGCGCAACGATCTCTGCGGGTTGTACCTTGCCGGCCGAGCAGGCGATGGCCTGGTCGCGAATTCGCAGCGCGAGCTTCTCTCGCGCTCCGCGCGTCATCTGTTTCGAGTCCTTCAAGCCCGTCAGGTCGACGTGCTCGCGCAGGATCACCGCGACCGCCACGACCGGCCCCGCGAGCGGCCCCATCCCCACCTCGTCGACGCCGGCCACGCAGCGTACGCCCTCGGCAAACAGGCGAGCGCGGCGCGCGAACAGCCCCTCGAGCCGTTCGACCTCGGCGGCTGCGGCGTTGCGCCGGCGTTCGAGACGTTCGGCGAGTTCGCGCGCACCACGACGCGGGTCGCGTCGCAGCGCAGCGAGAAATTCCTCCTGCTCAGCCGCGGCGAACTCCTCCGCGGCGCGTGCGCGCAGTTCACTCAGAGATCGACCGGCGACGTCCATCAAGAGCGGCCCGGCTCGTCGTCACCCGCGTTCATTCCGAGCCTGCGTTCGATCGCGCGCACCCGTCGCAGCAGGCCCCTCACCCGCCCGAGAGCAGCCATGTTTCGATAGAAGCCGCGACCTTCCTGCTGTGGATTACCGAGCACGCGCGTCCCCGCGGCAACGTCCTTGTGCAGCCCGCTCTGAGGCCCGACGATCGCGCCCGCGCCGATCGTCAGGTGCCCGGCCGCGCCCGCCTGCCCGAGAATGACCGCTCCGTCCTCGACGATCGTGCTGCCGGAAAGGCCGACCTGCGCCACGATGATGACCTGTTCCCCGATCGTGCAGTTGTGTCCGACCTGCACCAGGTTGTCGATCTTCGTTCTGTGACCAATCAGGGTGTCACCGAGGGTGCCGCGATCGATCGCGGTCCCGGCCCCGATTTCGACATCGTCGCCGACGACGACCCGCCCGACCTGCGGGACCTTCGCGAGCCCGCCGCCCCCGTCACCGAGGTACGCGAAGCCGTCCGCGCCGAGCACCGCGTTCGGGTGCAGGACGACCCGGTCGCCCAGCGTGGTTGCCTCGCGCAACACGCAGCCCGCGTGAATCCGGCAGTCCGACCCGATCGAGACGCCTTCGTAGAGGGTCACCCCCGCATACAGCACACTGCGCGGCCCGACGGACACCGCCGGGGCGATGGCACAATGGGCGCCTATACTCGCCGAAGGGTCGATCTGGGCACCCTCCGCGATCACCGCCGTCGGGTGAATGCCGGCTGGAACCAGCGCTTCGGGCTGGAACCAGCGCACCGCCCGACTGAAGTCCAGACCTGGATCATGCGAACGCAACACGGGCCGGTCCCCGACATGCACTCCAGGAGGTGCAATCAGCGCGCCGGCTCGCGAACCCGAGAGGCGCGCGGCGTAGCGGCGAGACCGGACGAAGGACAGGTCCGCCGGCCCGGCGCACTCAAGGCCGGCGACTCCCGCGATTGCGAAGCTCCCGTCGCCCTCGACCGGCAGACCCAGATGGGCACCCAGATCATTCAGGCACGGTGACTCCGGCATCGCGTCAGCGCGCGAGCAGGACCGCAATCGGCGAGGTGCGAACGACCGCGGCGGAGTTGCTTCCGAGAAAATAGTCTGTAATGCGGTTGCGACCGAAGGCACCCATCACCACCAGCCCGGCGTGGACCTCACGCGCCGAGTCGACGATCTTCACGTCGGGGCGACCGAGCGTCGACGAAATCTCACGCACCGGGACCGGCAGCGAACCGACGAGCCCGCGCACTTCATCGAAGCGCGCGACCGCACGCCCCTTGTCCTTCGAATCGACGAAGACGTGGATCGGTTCCGCCGTGCGGGTAGCGAGCTGCACCGCGATTTTCGCACCGATGCGCGATCCCGGAGAGCCGTCGAATGCCAGCACGATGGGGCCGCTCAGCTGTGCGCCCTTCGGAACGACGAGGGTCGGTTTGCCGGCTTTGCGGATCACGCCGTTCACCGTCGACCCGATCAGACCCGTGCGAAAATCGGCGTTCAACCCGTCCCGACCGACGACCAGCAGATCGGCTTGCTGACCGCGCTCGACCAATCGGTCGTCCGCGATGCCGTTGAGCCTCTCGCAAGAATTCTCGACCGAAGCAGCGCTCGCGGCTTCGGCGAGTCGGCGGCATGCCGCCTCGGCCCGGCTTTCGAGATAGGTCGCGAGCGCATCGAGCGGCGGGGGCGTGACACCGAGACCATCCTCGCGCAGTCCGCGGGTCCAGCAATCTTCCACCACCGACAGGCCCTGTATACGCGCCTTCAAACGCGAAGCGAGCGCAACGCCGTACCGCTCCGCCGCCGCCGCCGCCTCGGAACCATCTGTTCCTACCAGGATCGTCGAGATCATTCCGTTCTCCGCCATCGCGTTCACCGAGCCTCCGTTCGCGGAACCCATCTGCCCGTGTCGGGAAACTCGTGCGCGAAACATCAGCGTTCGCGCAGATCCAAGTTGCTGGCGGCGCCGCGATTCCCGATCCACCCAGGGGGGGCCGGACTCCCGCGACGATCCGCAGCGTAGAGGTCAGACTACGCGACCCCCGCGGGAATTGTCAATCGAATCGAGCCACTGATCTGGAAGTGGTGTTTCGCCTCAGGCTGCGGGCAGGCGGCCGAGGCTCGAAACGCCGCTACCTCAGCTGTACGCCCGCGAAGTGCGAGAGCACATCGGTGATCGTCACCATGCCGACGAGATCGTCGCCATCCAGCACCGGCAGGCAGCCGATCTTGTGCTGGG
This sequence comes from Deltaproteobacteria bacterium, assembly GCA_019310425.1. Taxonomy (GTDB): domain Bacteria; phylum Myxococcota_A; class UBA9160; order UBA9160; family SMWR01; genus JAFDEI01. The sequence goes on from JAFDEI010000107.1 coordinate 11,178, forward strand.
CCATCGACATCGCGACCTTCTCCATCGTCGCATAGGCCTCCACTGTGATCGGCGGGCTCGACATCGCCTGACTGACCTCGAGGGCCTGGAGAAATGCACGGCGGTAGTCGTCGCCCTGGCTGTTCAGGGTCGAGAGGGACAAACGCAACAGGTCGGTCTGTGAAACCACGCCGACGAGCTTGCCGCCACGGACCACGAGGAGATGCCGCACGCCCCCGAGGTGCATGATATCCTCGACGGTCGACAGGGAGTCGTCCACGCTGATCGTGACGATCTTCGCCTGCATCACCTCGCGTACCAACGTGGATCCCATGGAGGGCATCTTACACTGGTGGAAACGGAATCAGGGAAAGAATCCACTACCGCGAGTGACCGGACGGAGCCGCGCGACGCGACCGCCGAGGTGAGTGAAGAAGCCTCCGCAGGGGCGAGAAATGCGATTCCGGAGATGATGCGTCGAGCTGTCGCAATGGGGCTCTCCGGCTTCTTCCTGACCGAGGAAGCGATCCGCAAGGCGGTCGGAGACACACTGCCGAAAGATTGGGCCGACTTCGCGGTCGAACAAAGTGAACGAACGCGCAGCGAGCTGATGGATCTTCTCAGCGTCGAACTCAGCCGAACGTTGGAGAGCGTCGATGTCGCAGAGATTTTCGGCCAGCTCGCCGAAGGCCGGACGATCGAGGTCAAAGCGGAGATCCGCTTGAAGCCCAGAGACGAAGAAGCCCCGAAAGAGTCCGGATCACGCGCCAAGGACGCTTAGAGCGCCTGTGACGGACCGCGACGGGGAGCCGGGCACCAAACCACCCGCAGCTTTCGGTGCCGCTGTGGGCTTGCAATGGGCGTTTGCCCTCATCGCGTGCGCGTACACGGTGGTGATCCACCACGGTGTTGGCCCCGCACAAGACGGGATCGACGGCGGCCACTGGCTCCAGCCGACGGCTTTTCTGCTGCAGACCGAGGGACTCGCATTCGCGTTCGAGTCCCTCGGCCGAGCGTTCGCGTTCATCGGGCTGCCCGCCCTCGCGGTCGTGATGGCGATCTTCGTCGCCGGACGATCCGCCGTCGCGCGTACGCTCGGACTCTGCTGCCTGTTCGCTTCGTTGCTGTTCACGTTCTACGGAGTTGCCGCACCGCGCCCATGGGAGTTCTTCGAGTGGCGCGGCTCAGCCGTGTTGCTGATGACAGCCATCTGGGTGGGATGCGCGGCGGGGGCGCCCTTGCTCGCGACGAGTTGGCTGCGCCTCGGCACAGTGGCGCGTGTCGCGACCTACGCCCCGATCGCGTTTGCCGCAGTCGCGTTCGTTCGCAACGCAACGGGCACCGATCCCAGCCTGCGCTTCTCGCTCTCGCCATGGCCCGCGGCCACGGTTTTTGGAATCGAAGTGGCGGGCCTCTTTCTCGCTGCCACCTTCCTCGGCGTTTCGGTCGCCACACGGGCCCACGCCGGCGGCCGCGCGCAGCGCTGGGCCGCCGGCGCGCTCGGGCTGGCGATCCCGGTGGGCGTGATCTCCCTCGGTGCGACGCTCGCGATGTTCCCATTCGCTCTCGGCGCACGCACGCTGTTGGCGGTGGCGAGTCTATGCCTGCTCGCGACCGTCGCAGTCTCGAGCTTCGGCGTCCGGGGAGACGCCGTCGCGCGACGGTCGCGCTCATTCGCCGTCGGCGCAGCAATGATCGCGGCCCCGCTGATCACCGGTCAGATCCTCGTGCGCAGCGACTACCACATCACTCGCGAGCGCCACGCGCAGCAATTGATCGACGCGCTCGACCGACACTACCAACGCGAGCTTCTCTACCCCGACGAGCTGGAGGAGCTGGTTGCGGTGGGCGACATCGACGCGATACCGACTCCTGCGATCGGATTCCGCTTCCTCGGCGGGGCCGACTTCCACTACCAGAATTTCGGCACCAGCTACCTGCTCGACTTCGCAGCGACACGCTGGGTCGAGTGCGCGTACTCGCCACCGTTCTTCGATGACGAGGAAGACGACGATGAGGAAGACGAGCCGCTCGGCGGATCGTGGTCGTGCCCCGCGGAGCCGCCGGAGCTGTGGTAGCGACCGCGCCGGATCATCGCGCCAACTAGCAGCGCGGCGCTCTGGTTTCTGCTCTGAATGGTCGTTCGCGGGGAGGAGGTTACTCTCCCGCCCCGTGCCCATCCTCGACGCTCGCGAACTCGACAAGACCTACGCCGATGTCACCATCCTCGACGGCGTCTCCTTCACGCTGCGCCGGGGCGAACGCGTCGGGCTGGTCGGCAACAACGGCTGCGGCAAGAGCACGCTGGGGCGAATCCTCGCGGGTGCCGACCTGCCCGACGGCGGCGAGGTCGCGCGACGGCGCATTGCAACGGTCGACTACCTCGCGCAGGAACCGCAGTTGCCCGCGGGCCAGACGATCCGGCAGGTCGTAGCGAGCAGCCTCACGGAATGGAATCGGGCGAAGTGCCGCTGGGACGACCTCACCGCGGAGCTCGCCGACCCCGTAGCGGACCACGACCGCCTCGTGACCGAGCAAGCGGCCGCAGCCGACGAGCTCACCCGCCTGGGCGGTTGGGAGCGACTACACGAAGCCGAGGCCGTGATCGGCCACCTCGGCCTCGACGACCCCGACCGGTCCGTCGACAGCCTGTCCGGAGGCGAACGGCGCCGGGTCGCACTCGCGCGCCTGCTGGTCGGAACACCGGATCTCGCAATCCTCGACGAACCGACCAACCATCTCGACATCGCGACCATCGAATGGCTGGAAGACTACCTGTGCAATCGCTTCGCGGGCGCGCTGCTGCTGATCACACACGACCGTTACGTGCTCGACCGGGTCACGAGTCGCACGCTGGAACTCGAAGCGGGGCGGCTGACGAGCTACGACGGCGGTTACGCGGCCTACCTGGCGGGCCGCGCCGAGCGCCACGCGCACGCCGAGCGCGTGGAGAAGAATCGACAGAACTTCCTTCGGCGCGAGCTTGAGTGGTTGCGACGCCAGCCCAAGGCGAGAGGCACCAAACAGAAGGCGCGTATCGGCCGAGCCGACCAGGCGCTCGCGCAACGGGCTCCGAGGCGCGAAGAAACCGCGGACCTCCGCCTCGAGAGCGAGCGCCAGGGGAAGACCGTCCTCGAGCTCAGCGACCTGCGTCTCGAGCGCGACGGCCGGGTACTGATCGACGGCCTCACCCTCGCACTCGCAGCCGGGCAACGAGTCGGAGTGGTCGGCCCGAATGGATGCGGCAAGACCAGCCTGCTGCTATGCCTGCTCGGCGAACTCGAACCCAGCGACGGCACGCTGACGCTCGGCAAGAACACCCGGATCGCCTATCTCGACCAGGCCCGCAGCGGGCTCGACGACGACGCAAGCCTGCGGGAGTGCATCGCCGGGGACCGCGGCACGATCGAATTTGCGGGCCAGACACTGCAGGTGGAGTCGTACCTCGACCGATTCCTGTTCGACCGCGGCGCACAACGGCTGCGCGTTGGCGAGCTCTCGGGTGGCGAGCGGGCACGCGTGTGTCTGGCGAAGCTGCTCAGCCAACGCACCAATCTGCTGCTGCTCGACGAGCCGACCAACGACCTCGATGTCGCCACCCTCGGCGCCCTCGAAGCGATGCTCTGCGACTACGGCGGTAGCGCGTTCATCGTCAGCCATGACCGCTGGTTCCTCGACCGGGTCGCGACCTCGATCCTGGCCTTCGAGCACGACGGCAGGGTGGTGTTGCACGCGGGCGGCTATTCGGACTACGTCGAGCGCGTCGCCAACGCAGCAACAACACCCGAGCAGGCATCCGAAGCGCCGAGCACGAAACCCCAGAGACGCGCAGAGGCGAAGAGCGAGCGACCGAGAAAACTCAGCTGGTCCGAGAGGGTCGAACTCGAAGGTCTGCTCGAACGGGTCGATGAAGCCGAGAGCCGAGTCGCATCACTCGAGCAGAAGCTCGCCGACCCGGCCACCTACAAGCAGGCGAATGCCGACATTGGATCGCTCCGGCGTGAGGTCGCATCAGCCCACGAGCAGGTCGACCTCCTGACGGCGCGCTGGGAGGAACTCGAGGCTCTACGGGAAGGCTGAAGGCAGGCGTGGCTGCGGTTCTACGTCCCAGAGATTCGCCAGTGTGTAGAACGCGAGTGCGACGGTGTGCTCTTCCCGCAGTGAGTTTTCCGGAACCCCCTCGCCGGGCAAGTCCCCCCAACTTCCCGACGGCTCCTGAAGCTCGACCAGGCGTCGAACGTAGGCATCGGGGATCCATTCGCATAGGCCCAGCAAGCACAGAGTGGCCATCTGCTCGATGCCGAGATCCGTAACTTCTTCACTCGCGAGCAGCTCCCCGAGGATCCGCCGCGCCATGGCCTCACGAAGCATCTCACTCTCGGCCGGACCCAGGCAGCCACGTGTGATTCCGACGACGAGCGCCCACGCCTGATGGCAGAGCAGATAGCCCCACGAATCCCTCGTGACCTGGCGAACCAGCGGCTCGAGACTTTCGGGATCCGCCGCAGAACACGACGACGCGCTCAAGAGCATCCGGCCGATCAGTCGCACCGTGCGCTTGAATTCATGCGTCAACGGCGCCCTCGGTGTCGGCTCGATGTCCGACGGATAGGGCAGCGGATCGGGTCGGTGAAGTTCGATGTTGCGCAGATTGGAGAGGACACGCTCGGCCCACTGCGGCGAGCCGAGAGGACGTAGCGCTGGCGCCCATCGTGTGAACGGCTCGCCCAATCGGGCACTCGCCTGGTTGACGAACCAGAGTTCATCGTACTCGAGCGACCGATCCGAGAGGAAATCGGCAGCACGATCGATGGCGATCGCGATCGGGGCGTTCGATCCCAGCCGGGTCGTTTGCTCGGGCTCTTCGAAGCAGGCCGCGAAGAAGAATACGGCCAGGACGACAGCCGCGATCCGGCGGCAGCCGCGATGCCCATTTGCCCATTCGGAGGTGCGGATTCCGCGCGAGCCCACGACGACGCTCGTTAGCACGAATCTTCGAGCGCTGCAGGAGGACCTGCTCGCTGCGGACCGAACGGGGTGTGGTCCCCTCGTTCGAGCGACACCAAGGCCCCGATTGTTGAGCGAACCCATTGGAAATACAGCTATTTTTCCTTAGTCGAGCAGCTTTCCTCAACACCAACGCCTCAGCGACCGATCAGCGCTGAGTGACCCGGCCGCAAGCAAAGACCGTCGCCCTGCTGCTCTTCGCCGTCACCCTCGGCGTATACGCACAGGTCGCCTCCTTCGACTTCGTCAGCTACGACGACCCGGACTACGTCACCGCCAATCCCCACGTGACCACGGCCTTCACGCGCGAGGGGGTCGCCTGGGCACTCAGCAATCGCTTCAACGGCAACTGGCAGCCCCTCACCTGGCTCTCCCACATGCTCGACTCCGCCCTCTTCGGCGATTGGGCGGGGGGACACCACCTGGTCAGCGCGCTGCTCCACGCCGTCAATGCCGCCCTCCTCTTCGCAGTGCTCGCCGCGGCGACGGGAGCCCACTGGCGCAGCGCTCTGGTGGCGGCGCTGTTCGCACTACATCCACTCCACGTGGAATCTGTGGCCTGGATCTCGGAGCGAAAGGACGTCCTCAGCACCTGCTTCGCGCTGCTGTCCACCTGGGCTTATGTGCAATACACGCGCGAGCGCAGCCCGGCGCTCTTCGCGGCGACGTTCCTGTTGCTTGCTTTCGGCCTGATGGCGAAGGCGATGCTAGTGACGCTTCCATGTGTCTTTTTACTGCTCGACCGCTGGCCGCTGCAGCGACCGCTGACACCGCGGCTCGTGCTGGAAAAGCTCCCCTTCTTCGCGCTCGCCTTCTTCTTCTGCGGCATCACCGTCATGAGCCAGCACGAGGTCGGATCAACGGCCGACGGCAGCGGACTCGCGCTTGCAGAACGGCTCGCCAACGCCGTCGTCTCGAGCGTCGCCTATCTGGGCGATACCTTCTGGCCCACCGGCCTCGCGATCCTCCATCCCCACCCCTACCTGCTGGAGACGGGCGGCCTGCCGCTGGCGCCGTGGCAGATCGCCGGCGCGACCGTGCTATTGCTCGTCGTCACCGCCGCAACCCTCGTCAGTCGCCGGGGCTACGCGTGGGTTGGCTGGTTCTGGTACCTGGGCATGCTGGTTCCCGTTCTCGGCCTGGTTCAGATGGGCGTCCAGGGTCGGGCCGACCGCTACACCTACCTGCCCCACGTGGGGCTCTTCATCTTCCTGGTCTGGGGCAGCGCGGATCTGGTCACGCGTCTCGCGGGCGACTCCGCGGTGCGTGCCCGCGCGCTGAAGCGCGCCGGCGCAGTCGCCGCGATGCTGGTCCTCACCACCTGCGGAGTTCTCACCTGGCAGCAGTCCCGCCACTGGCGCGACGCGCGCTCGCTGTTCCAACACGCCGTTGCCATCCATCCGCGCAGCCCGACTCTTCATGTCGGACTGGGCGAAGTGCTGGCGCGAACCGGCGAACTGGCTGCGGCCGAGAACCACTACCGCAGCGCCCTCGCGGTCGATGCCACTTTCCCCGAGGCTCACACCAACCTCGGCGGCGTTCTGATGGCCCAGGGAAACGCGGCCGACGCACTCGACCACTTCCAGGCGGCCGTGCGCAGCGAGCCCGACGTTCTGGAAACCCAGGTCAACCTCGCCAATGCCCTGGCCGCGCTCGGGCGAACGGAGGAGGCCATCGCGCGCTACGCCGAAGTGTTGCGCGTCACACCCAACTCCGCCGAAGCCCACTTCAACCTGGGCAACGTGCTGCTCTCACTGGGAAAGCTCGAAGAAGCAGCAACGCACTTCCAGGCGGCGATTCGGAACGATCCGGCACTCGCCCAGGCCCACGTCAATCTGGGCTACTTGCTGACCTCCCAGGGAAAGCTCGACGCGGCAATCGCCCATTTTCAGGAAGCGCTGAAGATCCGGCCCAACTACGTCAAAGCGCAGGAAGCACTGCGCCATACACGGTTGGCGCGAGCATCCCAGCGCAGCTGATCGGGCGGCCCGAGCGCCGCGATCCGGAGGGCGGTAGCCTGTTGCGATGGATCCCGAAAACGTCGTCCGAAATTTCTGCAAGGCCTTTGAACGGCAGGACATCGAGGAACTCCTCGACTACTTCAGCGAAGAGGCCGTCTACGAGAACGTTCCGATCGGTGCGGCCACCGGCAAGGAGGCGATCCGCACCACGCTGCAGCAGTTCGTCGTGCCCGGGAGTGAAGCGAAATTCGAAATCCTGTGGCTGGCTTCGAGCGGCGCGGCGGTACTGACCGAACGCATCGACCACCTGACCATCGGCAACAAGCAGGTCTCGTTGCGGGTAATGGGAACGTTCGAGGTTTCGGCAGACGGCAAACTCAGCGCCTGGCGCGACTACTTCGACATGGCGCAGCTCACCGCACAGATCAGCTGACGCATCGACCCCGCAGCGGAGCCTCGAATGACCTCTGCCGGTGCTCGTTCCGCACTCTGGGTTTCCATTCTGGCATGCGCACTCGGTTGCGCTGAGCCCGTCGAAGACGATGCTCCCGCTGAAGGCCGTACCACTGAATCCATCGTTCATCGTCTCGTCGACCCGACCCACCGCCTGGAAGCGCAGGTCGCGCCCGAAACGTTGCTGCTCGGCACGGGTCTGGGTGTCCCGGCCCGACCCGGTGGCCTGGCGGGAGTCGCCAGTGCGACGATCGAGGACGACACGCGTTACGTGCTTGCAAGCCACCCGAACGCCCGCCTGAGAGACCATCAGCTTCGCCTCGATGCTTCTGGGTCCGAGTGGGCGGTTTCCGTGGCGCTTGGCTCGGAACTGCGAGGTGCGGCGAAGATCGTCGCCGTACCGCTCGTCAAGATCCCGGGAAGAAAATGGCAAACCCTCGATGCGGTACTTCTGCCGGTATATCGCTCTGACCGTGGTCGCTTGGTCGACCTGGATCTTCCAGCGACGATTCCCCGGTCCGGGAAAGTCCGCCTTCAGGTCGAAGCGCACCAGCCGCCGGGCCGGACCACCTCGTATCGCACCCGTGCCATCGACATTCCCGGCACCGCCGCACTCGAATTCTCGTTGGGGGTGCTCGAGGCGGCGCGCAATCAGGGGCCGGTCCGGTTCTTCATCGAGGCGTGCCATGAGGCGAACTGCGCCGCGATTTTCGATGAAGTACTCGAACCGGCCTCCGAAGCGGCGCAAGGCTGGCAAGACCGTCGTGTCGACCTCTCTCCGCTCGGCGGATCCCCAACCACCCTCCACTTCACGACGGTGCATATGGGCGACGGTGCCTTTTCGTTGCCCGTGTGGGGCGCTCCGACTGTCGTCGCAGCCACGGCGGAGCCCGACACGCGCCTCAATGTCGTTCTGCTCTCGATCGATACGCTTCGGCGCGATCACCTCGACCTCTACGGCTATGACCGCGAAACAGCGCCGTACTTGCGCAACCGGCTGGCGGCCCGCGGCACCGCGATCGAAAGCCTGATCGCCGAGGCTGCGTCCACCGATCCATCACACATGACCATGTTCACCTCGCTCCCGTCACTGGTTCACGGGGTCACTTGCTGCAGGAAGCGGTTGGCGGTGCCCGTCGTGACGCTGGCGGAGATACTTCGCGGCCGGGGCTACCACACAGCGGCCTTCACCGAGAACGGCCCACTGGCTCACGAGCGCGGCTTCTCGATCGGATTCGACCGCTACATCGAAAACAAGACCCCCGGGCGGATCCGGCCCACCGGGCACGTGGCGCGCACGTTCGGTCAGGCGCGATCGTGGCTCGAGGAGCATTCCGAGGGCCCGTTCTTCTTGTTTCTTCACACCTTCCAGGTCCACGCGCCGTACGAGCCACCGGCCGCGTACGAGCGCACCTTTGCGGATTCTCCCAGCCGTGGAGCCTCCGCCGAAGCGGGGCCGATCATCGACGCATACGATCGCGAGATTCGTTACACCGACGACGAACTCCGAATGCTGCATGAATGGATGGAAGCTCGTGGCATCAACGAGCGGACACTCTGGATCGTCCTCTCCGACCACGGAGAGGAGTTCTTCGAGCACGGCACACGAGGACACGCGACCCTTCCCTACGAAACCGTGTTGCGCGTCCCCATGATCTTCCAGGGCCCCGGCATTCGATCCGGCGCTCGACTTTCATCGGCCGTGCGGCACGTCGATCTCATGCCGACGGTTCTCGACCTCCTGGGTATGCCGGCCGAGCCCCAATCCACCGGTGCGAGTTTCGCTGCGGCTTTGTTGGGGAATGCCGCACCTCCCCGCGAAGACCTGCCTCCGACTCCGATCTTCAGCACCAGCTGGGTGCTTCCGAAAGGCATGACAGCACCGGCGCTCTCCGTCCGACAGGGCGATTTCAAGCTCATCCGCTATCAGAAGGACGGCGCGGAACACTTCGAGTTCTACGACCTCGCCTCCGACCCGGACGAAGCGAACGACCTCTACTCAGCGGATGACACCAGGCAGCTGCGACTTCGCGAGCATCTGGTGCGCTACCTGAAGGAGTCGAGCGTGCGGCGCCGCGCGCTGGCCGGCGCCGGAAGCGAATCCCACGAGTCACCGCTCTTCACCCCCGACCCGGATACCGAGGAAACGCTCCGCGCCCTCGGATATATCGAGTAGGCCGACCTCCCGTCTCCGTCGCTAGAGAGGCCGGCGGCATCGAGAGCTGACCGATCCACGGGTGCAATTCGCACACAGGCGTCGATTTGAAGCCAATCCGCATCCAGCCTACAGTTCCGGTGGTCTACAGCGTGACGGATTCGCCACAGCCCCCCCCCTGATTCGGGCGCGGCAGCCTCCAGACAGCAGCCGAATACGCGAATAGATGAATAGATGATGGGAATCCGAATTGATGCTCCGCACTAGACTGAGCAGGCGGCGCTGATGCTTCTCGACTGGTTGTGGGCAGCCGCGGGCATCGTGCTCGCGACCTTGGGCGTGTTCAACCACCGCCACCTGCGTGCCGCGCTGGCCCCGCGCCCGGCCCCGCCGCGCCTGGAAAGCTATCCCTCGATCTCGGTGATCCGCCCGGTCAAGGGCCTGGATCCCGAAGCCGACGAGAATACGCGCGCCGCGCTCCGGCACGGTTATCCGGGCCCGGTGCAGACCCTCTTCGTCTTCGACGACGAGTCGGACCCCGCACTTCCCATCATCCAGCAGGTCATCGCAGAGTCGGACCCCGAGCGCGACCCGGGCAGCTGCGAAATCCTGTTCTGCGGCGAGCCGCAGGGGCGCACGGGCAAGCTGAATGCGATGGTGCACGGCCTCGCCCGCGCCCGGGGCGAGGTGGTGGCCTTCGTGGATTCGGACGTGCGCTGGGATCGCGACGCGCTCCGCATCGCGGTCGAGACCCTGGCCGCCGACCCGAAGGCCGGCAGCGCCTCGGCGCCCGTGGTGGTGACCCCCGCACCCGTCAACCTCACCGATGCCTGTTTGGCCCTGTTGCTAAACGGCCTCTACGGGACCGGCGCACGCGCGGCCACCATGGAGCAGGATGGCGAACTGACCTTCATCCTCGGTCAGCTGATGGTCTTCCGCCGCGAAGCCCTGCACGCCATCAACAATCTCGAAGACATCGCGGGCAACTTCGTCGACGACATCCAGATCGGCCACCAGGTTTCGAACGCGGGATTCCGCAACCTGGTGACCTCACATCCGATCGGCATCATCTGGCTCGGCTCTGACTGGAAGGAATTCATCGAGAACTTCCGGCGCTGGATGACCTTCTCGCGCGGCTTCGATGATTGGTCCTTCCCGCGCCCGATCGCCTGGCGGACCAGCGT
>JAFDEI010000108.1 GCA_019310425.1 Deltaproteobacteria bacterium
TGACGCTGCTCTTCGTGCTGCTGTCGTTGGGACCGCGCCACCCGAAACGCGAACTCAACGAGGTCGAGATCGCGCGTGCCAAAGGCGGAAAGCTCGTTCTGGGCTGGCTCGAAGCGGTGGCGCGCTTCGACCTGCGCCGACGTCGGGAGATCATCGCGGTGTTCGGGGTGGTGTTCGCGATCTCGGCGCTCGGCATCACGCGCCTGACCGTCGACTCGAACTTCATGAGCGAATTCTCCGAAGACGAGCCGATCCGGCAGGAAACGCTCTTCGTCGACGAAATCATGGGGGGCACGCTGTCGCTCGTCTACCTGTTCGACAGCGGCGAACCCGAGGGCGTGAAGTCGCCCGCCGTGCTGCATGAGATCGACGGCCTGCAGGCGCTCGCAAGTGAGCACGAACTGGTCAACAAGAGCTACACGCTGGGCGACGTGCTGAAGGATCTCAATCAGGCGTTCCACGCCGAGGACCCGACCTTCTACACGCTCCCGGAGTCGCGCAACCTGGTGGCGCAATACCTGCTGCTGTACGAGACCTCGGGCGGTGAGGAGCTGCAGAACTACGTCTCCGGCGACTTCTCGACGGCGAGCCTGGAGTTGCGCAGCAAGACGGTCGAGACGAGCCGCCTGCGAGACCTCACGGAGTCGATCGACGCGCACCTCGAGGAAAACCCGCTGGAGGCGTCGACGCTGCGGCTCACCGGTGTGGGCGCGCTGTGGCTGGTGCTGCAGGAGTACCTCACGACCAGCCAGATCCAGGGCTTCATGCTGGCATTCGCGGTGATCGCAGCGCTGCTGTGCATCATCTTCCAGTCGATCAAGACGGGGCTGCTGGCGATGGTGCCGAACCTGACACCGGTCGTATTGACGCTCGGTGCCATGGGCTGGCTCGACGTGCCGCTCGATTACATCCGGCTGATGCTGGCGACCGTGGCGATCGGCATCTCGGTGGACGACACCATTCACCACATGACGCGATTTCGTGTCGAGTTCCAGCGCACCGGCAGCTACGAAGAGGCGCTGCGCAACTCGTTCCTCGACGTGGGGCGGGCGCTCTTCATCACCTCGGCGGTGCTGGTGCTGGGCTTCCTGGTATTCCGCTTCTCGACCCTCGACACACTGGTGATCTTCGGATCGCTGCTGGCGACGACCATCGGCGTGGCACTGCTGGCGGACTTCCTGCTGATGCCGGCGCTGGTGCTGACCTTCAGGCCCTTCGGTCCGGAGGCTGGCCACAAGGCCGCGGCGGACTCCCCCTCGGCCGGCGTTGCGGAGGCCCTGGCGGACTGAGAAGGCCGCAAGACCCTGCTCGGCCAAATAGTAGTAGACATTTCGATATTTTAGAATCATAATTCTAATCACGATGACGCCCCCTCCCCGACACGGCCGGAAGCGCGAGAGCGGGGACCAGGAGACGCCCCTTCAGCGACGTGTGAGGGAGGAGCGTGAGTCCGTCTACCGGCAGGCCATCAACGAGGCCGCCGAGCGGGTCTTTGCAGACAAGGGGGCGGACGGCTCCCGCATGAACGAGATCGCGGCGGAAGCGGGGATCTCCCTGGGCACGCTCTATGGCGTGATCGATGGCAAGGAGTCGCTCTTCTTCGGGATTCACGCGAATCGGATGCGGGAGTTCATGAACTGCATTCGCGACGCCAGTGCTGCGCACGACGAAACCCTCGCAAGCCATCTCGCAGTCCTCCGGCTCGGCGCACAGTACTTCCTCGACCGACCGGATTTCCTGCGCATGTGCTGCCACGCCGGCTTCGGCTGGGCGCACCGCTTCCCGGCCTCCAGTGCCGGAGCAGAGCTGTGGAATGAGGGCGCTGCGATCCCCCGCGAACTCTTTGCCCGCGGAATCGCCGAGGGAATCTTCGTCGACGAGGACACCGATCTGCTGGTCCGCAAGATGCTCGCCCTCAAGCAGGTGGAGCTCACGCACTGGGTCGATCACGAGATGAAAGCACCCCACAAGGAAGTTCTCGACCGGCTGGAAAGTCAGTTCCTCCGCGCGTTCTGTATTCGCGACGCGTAGTCGGCCTAGGCACCTGGGAAACCCCATCGGGAGAATCGAAATGGAACATTCATGGCAGTCGGATCATTTGCCGAAGTTGGAAGTTTCGAACCTCGAGACAGGCGATGTCGCCGTCTGCGGATCCTTCGCAGAAGCTGGCCCGATCCTGAGCGAACTCGATCGGGATCGAGTCGCCTTCGTCGCTCCACTCGGCTCTCGCTCGGACCTCGAATGGCTGCTCCGCGGGCTTCAGCTACACCCCAACATTCGGCAGTTGGTGATTTGCGGGGATGACCAGAGGCTGACGGGGGAGGCTCTGCTCGCCCTGTGGCAGGCGGGGCTCGACGAGAGCGGCCGGCTGTCGGACTCCCGAGGAAGTCTGTCCCCGGAGCTGGACGCCGCGTCCGTGGATGCGCTTCGCGACGACGTGCGGATCTCGGACTGGCGAAGCCAGCCCCTCGCCGAGGTCGCGAGCAACCTCCGTCAGCTACCGGCTCTCTCCCGCAATCGGGAGCTACAGACCCTCCCCAATCCGGAGATTCCCGAGCGGAAGATCTTCCACTCGCGGAAGAGCACGTTCCCGATCTTCGCCAGCGGTGTGGGCGATGGTTGGCTGCAGCTCCTCAATCTGGCACTGCGAATCGGAGCGGAGAAGCAGACGGCGAACGGCGAGCGAATGGCCGAGGCCTTGAATGCCGTCGTGACCATCGAGCCCCCCACCCTGGAGGATGGCGGGAAGCAGCTGGAAGCGGAGTTTCCGGATTTCCTCGACTTCAACCAGGATGAGTTCGATCGCCGCTATTTCCCTTGCTACGACGAACGTCTCCGCGATTGGAATGGAATCGATCAACTCGAGGCCGTCTGCGATCGCTTGAATAAGTCACTCGATACCCGCTCGGGCAGCATGGTCTTCCTCGAGCCGGACGACATGGCCAGGTCGAAGGTCGGGTCGGGCCTAATCTCCGCCACCTTCAACGCCGTCGACCAGCAGCTGTGCGCCTCCTTCGTACTTCGCAGCGAAGATCTCTACACGGACTGGCCCCTCGAGGCGACCGCCCTCATTCGCCTACAGCGCGAGGTGGCGAAGCGCACCGGTCTCGAAGCGGGTGCGGCAACCTTCGTGATCCACTCGGCGCATCTCTACGAACGCGATTGGGCTCGTGCACTGCGCGTACTGAAAGAACACTTCAAGCGCCCCCTCCCGCTTCAGGTCGATCCCTCGGGCATCTTCCTCTTCGGGAACGACGGTGGCAAGGCGACCGCGATGCTGCTCGACCACAGTGCCAGCACCATCTTCTGGGAAGAGGGCTTCAGCGATCCCGAAGACCTCTCCTGGTACATCGTCGATGTGATGCCCTGGCTGCTGCCCCAGCACATCCGATACGTGGGACAGGAGTGCGCCGCTTTGATGCGCGCGATTCGTGAGAGTGAGTGTTACGTGCAGGGTTGACGGCCTTCGAAAGTGCAGAGCACCCGAGAGCGGTGCACCTCGAACCTTCTCGGCCATCCCCGCTCTCTTGAAAAACCGAAGTGCAAGGAGATCAGACCATGGGCAAGTTCCTCTGGGAAGCAATTCAGCGATCGACCACGGGGCCGTTGATGTCGGAAGAGGAGTTCGAGACCGAACTCTTCCCGACCGTGCTCGGCGATCTCCAGAAGAAATACCGGATCGAGTGGGATCCCGACGAGCCGTGCATGATCGACCCCGACATGGCGGACGCCATCTTCCAGGCGGGCAAGGAGCTCCTCCTCGAAGTCGGGCTCTACTGCAAGAACACCAAGCGCATCATCAAGTTCAGCCAGGAAGAGATCGAGGAAGCCATCTGCTCGGCCAAGCACGAGGTCACGCTCGGGCACGGGCGCCAGGCCATCACCCTCAAACCCAGGGCGCCGGGCGACGAGCAGCACCTCTACACCTTCTTTCCCGCGGGTCAGCTGACCACGGATGTCCAGTTGTACAAGAACCACGCCATCACGGTCATGCAGGAGCCGACCTGCGATGGCGTGATCCCGCTTCCCCTCTTTGCCGTCGGTGACATGAAGAACATTGCGGACACTCCGGCGTCCACACTCGTCTGCCTCACCGAGGCGCGAATAATGAACGAGGCGGCAGCCTGGGTGGGAAAACCCGGACTCTTCTTCGGGATCCCGATGAGCGCGACGACGCCGCTGGCGTTGATGAGCACCTTTGCTTCGGGTCTCTACAACAAGAACAACTGCACGCTTCCGGTTCAGATCCTCCAGGACATGCGGGTCGACTACGATCGCTTCAATCTCGCCTTCTACGCCGAGCAGCAGGGCATCGAGCCGTGGATGAGCTGCTCCCCCACTCTGTACGCCTACCTCACGGGCCCCGAGCAGGGCGCGATGGAGATCATCGCTCACACACTGGGAATGCTCGCCTACTCCGGCGGCACACTCACCCAGGCGATGTCGGTCTCGGTGCATGGCACCTACGTGGGCAACGACATCAGCTGGTGCAACTCGGCGGCGGGCCTCGCGGCAGAGCGAAATCTGAAGCTGCCCTGGGTCTCGTTCGGCATGACGGGAAATCCGGCCGGTTCGCTTTCCGACGACAATTGGTACGACACGGCGGCGGCGTGCATCAACGGCTGCATCTCGGGCATGGAGGCCCTGTGGCTGGCGGGCGGCAACACTGGCCTCGAAGCCCGCTGGGCGGGTGAGATCGCGCGAGCCGCGGCGACACTCAGCCCGAAACAGGGAGTCGAGATCATCAAGAAGATCAACGCGGCAGAGCGCGAGCCCAACCCTCCCGCGATGAAACTGGATGAGCTCTACGACCTGCAGACCCTGCGGCCCAAGCAGGTGCTCGTCGACCACTATCGAAAGTTCACCAGGATCTTCAGGGACCTGGGCCTCGACTATCCAACCTGGGATCACTAGAGCACTCAATCAGGAGAGAACACGAAATGGCGACGATTGCAGATCTGCGGCAGCTGGTGAGCGACACCAAACCCGAAGAAGCGGCGGCGATGACCGGCGAGCTACTGGCTGCCGGCCACGCCCCCATGGAGGTTCTCGAAGAGGGCGTGATGAATGGGCTCAGCGATGTTGGAGATCGCTTTGCGGCCAAGAAGGCGATCGTGCTCGACCTGGTGCGCGCAGGCGTCACCGCCAAGGCCTGCATCCCTCTCATCCAGGCGGCCTTCCCGGAGGGTGAGGGAGCGAAGATCGACAAGAAGATCATCCTGGGCACCATGCTCAGCCAGCACAACATCGGGAAGAACCTCGTCAGCACCCTGCTCTCGATCGGTGGCTTCGAGGTCATCGACATCGGCGAGAAGAACTCTCCCTGGGACTTCTACGAGACGGCCGAAAAGGAGGGAGCGGACATGATCGCCGTCTCGGTGGTGTTCGCCCCGGCCATGGAGAAGTTCACCGAACTCATCGATCTCTTGAAGGAGATGAAGGTGCGAGACAAGTATCCCGTGATCGTTGGTGGAGCCGTAACCTCGAAGAACTGGGCGGATTCCCAGGGCGCGGATGGCTGGGGCGCCCAGGCAAAGGACGGCGTGGCTCTCGCCCGCGATCTGCTCGAAGTTGCGTAGCGAGGCCGAACAAGGAGCCCTACATGAAGTTCCCCGATGATTTCGACTTCCTGTCACCCGAGACAGTAGAGGACCCCTACCCTTTCTACGCCGCTCTTCGGGAACACGCGCCGGTCTACCAGGTCCCCGGAACCGAGGTCTACCTGGTATCGAAGCGCCCCCTGATCGAAGACGCCCTCGGCCGCGAGGAAGACTTCTCCGCCAACTTGACCGGCACGTTGATGACCGGTCCGGCGGGAGAGCCGCAGGTCTTCGATCTCGCGAGCCTCGGCAGCCCGGTCGACGCCATCGCGAATGCCGACGAGCCCTCCCACACGGTTCACCGCAGGCTCATTCTTCCCCACGTGACACCGAAGGCGATCGCCTCGCTCGAGACCACGCTGAGAGAGTGGGCGATCGAGCTCATCGATCCGCTGGTGGAGGCAGGCGGCGGGGACTGGGTCGGTCGCGTCGCGAACCCGCTGCCGACGCGCGCCATGGCGCTGCTGGTCGGCTTGCCCCTGGAAGATGTCGATCGTCTCCTCGTCTGGGCAATGGCGGGAACGGAGGTCCTGGCCGGCACGACGACGACGGAGCGCATGGGGCTCGCAATGGCCGAGGCCGGCCAGATGGCCGCATACCTCGCCGAAAAATTGCGGCACGCGATGGCTGCCCCGGAAGATCAACCGGCCCCGGGTGTGATTGGTGGTCTCGCTCGAGGCGTCAGTGAGGGCTTGATCTCGGAGAGTGATGGTGCCTCGATTCTCGTGGTGCTGGCGGGGGCCGGTGGCGAATCGACCTCCAGCCTGACCGGAAGCGCAGCGCGCATTCTCGCAGAGCAGCCGGAATTGCAGCAACAGCTCCGCGCAAATCCACGGCTGATTCCGGAGTTCGTCGAAGA
This sequence comes from Deltaproteobacteria bacterium, assembly GCA_019310425.1. Lineage (GTDB taxonomy): Bacteria > Myxococcota_A > UBA9160 > UBA9160 > SMWR01 > JAFDEI01. The sequence continues at coordinate 6,460 of JAFDEI010000108.1, forward strand.
GGTCTTGCGCCTCGAGTCGTCGTTTCGCGGACACTACCGCCACGTCAAGCGCGACACGCGGCTGGGCGGTGTGGAGCTCCCCCAGGGCTCGCGCATCCTACTGTTGTGGGCCGCCGTGAACCGCGACCCGGAGATCTTCGACAACCCGGACTACATCGACATCGACCGCCCCGGTCTGCGCGAGCACCTGGCATTCGGCCGGGGCACACACTTCTGCGTGGGAGCTCGCCTGGCCCGGCTCGAAGCCCGCGTCATCCTCGAGGAGTTGCTGGAACGCACGCGCTCCTTCCAGCTCGACCCGCTGCATCCACCCAGCTACGTGAGCAGCATCTTCGTGCGGCGACACGCCGACCTCGGACTAATCGTGGAATGAGGGGTCGCTTCCGTTGCTCATCGTGCGTTTCGACACTTGATCCAACCAAGGGAGCCTGACGATTGGCGAAGAAACCGAAGCTCTCGGTCATGCTCAGCGAACTCGACACCCTCATCAAGCCCGAGGAAGAGAGGCTCGTCCTCGACTTCGCACGCCAAGTTGAAGATGCCGGCTACGACGGCATCCACATCATCGACCACGTCGTGATGGGGCCCAATTCATGCTTCAACGGACCGCCCGAGAATCCGCGAGGCCTGCGCTGGGTGGGCAACCAGGCACCCGATCAGCAGATGCCGAGCCAGATCGTGATGCTGTCGGCGATCGCCGGAGTCACCGAGCGCATCCGTTTGAATGCCACCGCCACCCTCGCACCGCTGCGTCATCCGCTCTTGAACGCAAAGCAGTGGGCGACGCTGGACCTCATCTCGAATGGTCGTGTCACTATTCTGCCGATCGGGGGCTGGCAGGAGGAGGAATACGAGGCTCTTGGAATTCCCCACAAGGAACGCGGCCGGCGCCTGGACGAACAACTCGAGATCATGCGCCTGGCATGGACGCAGACACCGATCAGCTACGACGGTGAGTTCTACAAGTTCAAGGACATCTACGTGATGCCGAAACCCGTGCAACCGAACGGTCCGGAGATCCTCATCGGCGGCGACAAGCTCACCAAGAAGGTGGTCGCGCGCATCGTGAAGTACGGCAGCGGCTTCATGGTGCTGGAGCCGCCCTCCCCCGAGCGGAAGGCCTACCTGGAACAGGAGATGAAGAAGGCGGGCCGAAGCGTCTCGGAACTTCCCACCGGCGGCATGTTGCTTCCCGTCTTCGACGACCCGACCAAAGTGGCGAACCTCGAGCGCAGCATCGAGACCTTCGTGGTCCCGCAGATCGCCAATGGAGTCGACCAGATCGCCATCAAGCCTTCCCAGTTCATCGACGACCCGAAGCAGATGCCGGCTTTCCTGAGGGAAGTCGATCGTCGAATCGAGGCGCTGCTGTAGCGGCGTCGGGTGAAGAGAGGATGTGAGAAGATGTCCAGGAAGATCGAAGATCCCGCCGACACCCCGGCAGAGGCCTATCACTACTGGCACGAGCGCTGGTGTCAGATCCTCACCGAAGAACACCGCGACGAGATCGTGAAGGCCGGCCTCCCTGGTTTGAGCTTCACCGAGCACGTACCCGACGCACCCGATGGGAAGGGCTACTTCAGCTATGCCTTCGACGAGCTGGGGCGGCTCGACTTCATGGACGGACAGGGGCGGGCTGTCGCCGAGTACGACAGCTACGAGCTGGGCCTTCGACTACTCAGCGACGAGAGCATGGATGCGCCACAGGCGCTGGCCGATGGCCGCTTCCGCATCCTCAGCCAGCCGGAAGACTGGGCGGCGTTGACCGCGGTGATGCCCCTGCTTCGCGCGACCTGTCAGCGTGCCATCGAAGAAGCCGAAACCCGATTCGACCTGGAGCTACCCAAGTACTGGTAGCTGCGGCAACGCCATCGACCGGCGTGCCGGCTCAGGAATGCAGCGTGATGGCGGCGTTGGAGATGATCTTGGCGTCCCGCTCCTTCGACTTCACGTCCAGCAGGATCTGATCGCCCTCCTTCCAGTAGGAGGTCAGGTACGTCTCACCCGGGAAGGCCACCCCCGCGAAACGTGCCTGGTAGCGTTTCACCCGAGTGGGGTCGCCGCCCAGCAGGCCATCCACGACCGCCTTGCAGACGATCCCGTACGAGCAGAGCCCGTGGATGATCGGCACGTCGAAGCCGCCCATCTTGGCAAACTCGGGATCCACGTGGAGCGGATTCTTGTCGCCGCTCAGGCGATAGAGAAGTGCCTGCTGGGGAATCGTGGTGGACTCGAGCACCCCGTCCGGCTCGCGGTCCGGCGGCACATTGCCCGCTTTGGGCCCCGAGGGCCCGCCGAAGCCGCCTTCACCGCGAATGAACATGGAGGTCCGGTTGGTGAAGAGCGCCTCGCCGCTCTCCGCGTCGGAGGTTTCGCTCTCCAGGATCACCAGCGCCGCCTTGCCTTTGTCGAAAACATCCTTGATCCGACCGCGGGTGCGCATGCGAGCCGCGTGGGGGAGGGGCGCGTGGATCTCGATGTCCTGCTCGCCGTGGAGAAGCTGCGCCAGGTCGAATTCGATGCCCGGGAGTTTGAAGCCCTCGGACGTCTCGGCCTTGGATCGCGGGCGCCGTCCGCCGGCCACGACGACGAAGCTGGGCAACACCTTGAGGTTCTTTTCAAAGGTGTACTCGAGCTCACCCGGGTCCGTGGCGGGTACGCCGGCACCGATTCCCAGGTGGTAGAGGATCACGTCATCGACTTCCCATGACCCTTCACGCTCACCCATGCTGGCGCCAACGGCCTTTTCCCGATCAACCGGCATCTGCATTCTCCCTGTGTGAATCCACGATACTACACGAGTGATGCCTGGGAATGCTCTGGGCGCGGACGACATGCCGTGCAGCCACTATTCCCCGAACATCAGGGTATTCTCCAGCGATGGGTCAACTCCCCCGCACCGCTCGAACACTCCTGCTGTGGATGGCTCTGGTTTCGCTCCTGTCGGGTTGCCAGTCGCTTCCAGTCACGGGCGTTGCCATCTCGTCGGACAGTTCTCTGCTGGCGGTGGACGTCGTCTTCCCGGCTCCCCTGAGTCGGGACCCCTCCCTCGTGCAGGTCTTCTTCGCGAGGGGACCCATCCACGATGGTCTGGACCAGCTCCCGGACCTCATTCCCGCCACCTTCGTCAAGTGGGACCGAGCGTACCTGCTCGACCCCGAGCCCGGGACGTACTCCGTGGTGGCGGTCACCTCCGCCTACGCTCCGCCCTGGAACGACTATCGGATCGTTGGTGTCAGCAAGACCACATGGAACCGTACGAGCTCGGAGGCGATGATCTTTCCTGCAGAATTGATTCACCGGACGATGACGACGGTCGGCCCGGGTCGCGTGGCATTCATGGGCACTCTGCATGTCAGGCAGGGGGACCGCATCAACTCGAAGACGGTATTCCAAGACGATCTGCAGCAGCGGATCGCCGAGCGCCTCCGCCCGGGCGTGACTTCCAGATCCGGACTCGCCGGTTGGCTCAAGCGAACCCGGATGGTGAATCTGGAGAAAACCTCGTTCAGCAATGAGGTCGCCGATCAGGAGTCCTTCTTCAGTGATGCGCCGGCGGATCTCGGCGATTCGCCCTGGGCAGCGGTCATCGCCCGAGCGGCGCCGCGAGCGGCCACGATTGCCAGAGCGAGGGCCCGACCTCCCAGTCCGAAGAGCCCGGTCCGGATTCCGGAAGCCGTGGCCGCAGAGTCGCCGCCCACGGCTGGTAAGCCGGAGGCTGCGTCCGTGAACCTGCCGTCCCGGACCCCGGGCCCGGAGGCATCGCCTCCGGGCCCGGAGCCACGGGCCTTTTCGGGCCTTCCGCCCGATAGCCTGCTGTCGGAGATCGAATTCGGAATGAGGCACCACGACGTGCGCAAGATCCTGGGAACTCCCGACGACCGAATCGACCGCCTGACCGCCAAGGCCTGGATCCCGTTCTATAACGGCCCCGGCGCCAATCTGCGCGACTGGATCTACGAAGGAAAAGGGCGTGTCATCTTCTCGCTGTACCAAGGCAAACTCGAGGTGATCGACGTCGTCTACAACCCGGACGAGGGGAAGTAGCCGTCGAGGCAGCGCGCTCATCGCTTTCTCCACGCCCTGAGGATGGACCACGAGCCGATGCGACAGCATTCCACGCGAGAACCCCGCACGCCAAGCACCCGTTCAATCGAGTGAGTCGGAAACATCATGGGCAGCGGTTTGTACCGCCGGTCTGCTCGCGGGGGAGGTCGTAATGCCCCGCTCGGGTGCCAAAAAGCGTGCTTCCGATCGCCGAGAGCGCCGTGTAGACTCAGTGGCCTGATGGCCGGAGAAGGTGACACGCTCACGTGCTCCGCGTGTGGCCAGGCCAACCGGCCCGGACGGCGCTTCTGCACCCAGTGCGGGACGCGTCTCGACCCCATCTGTTCCAGCTGCGGTGAGCGCAACGAAGCTGGAGATCACTTCTGCGGAGGCTGCGGTGCGGCGCTGGGGGAGACCGCGCCGGTCAGCCGCGACACGCCGGCTTCGGCCGCGTCGACCGACCCGCTCTCGTCTCCGCGCCAGACTGGGACAACCCCCACGAGTGTGTCGTCGGGCCGCTATCGCATCGATCGCTTTCTCGGTGAGGGTGCGAAGAAGCGCGTCTTCCTGGCCGACGACACCCGTCTCGACCGCCAGGTGGCAATTGCGCTGGTGGCGGTGGATGGCCTCGACGCCTCGGGCCTCGACCGGGTGCGGCGCGAGGCGGAGGCCATGGGGCGCCTCGGCGACCACCCGAATGTGGTGACGGTATTCGATGTCGTAGAAGAGGCCGATCAGGTGATCATCGTCAGTCGTTATGTACCCGGCGGCGATGTGGAGGCGCGGCTGCGCGACGCCACCGGCAATCGCCTTTCGATCGCCGAAGCCCTGGGGATCGCTGTCGATGTTGCGGCGGCGCTGCAACACGCCCACGAGCGCGACATCATCCACCGCGACGTCAAGCCCGGCAACGTCTGGCTGGCGAACGACGGCACGGCGCTTCTCGGAGACTTCGGTCTCGCGGCGGTCGGCGACCGCCCGCGCCTCACCAGCGAAGGCACGATGCTCGGAACCGTGGCCTACATGCCCCCAGAGCAGGCCATGGGCCGCACCGCGGATGCGCGTAGCGACCTCTATTCCCTCGGCGCCCTGCTCTACGAGATGCTGACGGGCCGGCCGCCCTTCCCCGGCGACGACACCGTGGGCGTCATCGCCCAGCACTTGAATTCGCCTCCCGTGCGTCCCTCGTGGCACGAGAAGAAGATTCCCCGCGAGCTCGACGACCTCGTGCTCCGGCTCCTCGCCAAGGACCCGGACGAGCGCCCGAGCGCGGCGGGCGAGGTCGCCGAAGCGCTGGCAGAGATCGCGAGGATCGAGGCGGACCGCAGCAGCTCGGTGCACGACTCACGCTCCGAGGAGACCCTCCCCCCCGCCACCCTCGGGCTCTTCGTAGGACGTGATCGCGAGCTGGGTCAGCTGCAGGAGGTCTTCACACGGGTGCTCGCCGGCGAGGGTTCGCTCGCCATGGTGGTGGGCGAGCCGGGTATCGGAAAGACGCGCCTCACCAAGGAGTTCTCGGTGCACGCGCGGCTGCGCGGCGCAGAGGTGTTTCTGGGCCCGTGCTACGAGGGCGAGGGCTGGATTCCCTACCAGCCCTTCGTCGAGGCGCTGCGCCTCTACGTGCGCGCCCATCCGGACGACGCCGAGCTGCGCAGAGAACTCGGTGAGGGCGCGCCGGAACTCGCGACCCTCGTGCCGGAGATTCGCGAACGGGTTCCCGACATCCCCGACGCGCTTCCTTTGGAAGGCGAGGATGAGCGAAAGCGGCTCTTCGAAAGCATGTCGCGCTTCCTGCAGCGGGCGTCCGAAACCAAGCCGCTGGTGCTCGTGCTCGACGATCTTCACTGGGCCGACAAGCCGACGCTTCTGCTCCTGCTCCACCTGGCGCGGCACATCCGTCACGATCGCATTCTGTTGTTGGGGACCTATCGGGATGTAGAGCTCGAGCGCACCCACCCCCTCTCCGAAACGGTCGCGAAGCTGCGCAGTGACGGGCTGTACGAACGCGTGCTGCTGCGCGGCCTCACACTCGAAGGGGTACGGGACCTGCTGTCGGCGAAATCGGGCGACGACGTCCCCCTTGGCTTCGTAGAACCCATCCTCCGCGAAACCGAGGGCAACCCGTTCTTCGTCGAGGAGGTGATCAAGCACCTGATCGAGGTGGGGGCCGTGCGTCGGGAGGGCGACTCGAGCGCAGCCTTCCCGAAGGCGTGCGCGAGGTGATCGGACACCGCCTCAGCCGGCTCTCGGAGCCCTGCAACTCCATGCTCACCGTCGCGTCGGCCATGACGGGGGGCTTCAGCTTCGAGGTGCTGACCCGGGTGTGCGACGAGG
>JAFDEI010000109.1 GCA_019310425.1 Deltaproteobacteria bacterium
TCGAGGCCATGCTCAGTCCGCTTCACCTTCGGCCATCGGGTCGTAACCTTCCGGAACCGGATGAGCGATCGCCTTCGCGGCCTGGTCGAAGTCGAAGCCGACCTTGCTGCCGTCGTCCCGCGTGTAGCGATCGGGCTTCCAGGCGGGACTCTCATCGTTGTGGCAGGTGACGCAATCCTTCTCCTCCGGCTTCACCAAGCCCTTCGATTTCGCCAGCTCGAGGTCGATCATGATCTTCTTCTTGCGGTAGTCCTTGCCGGCGCCATGGCAGGACTCGCACTGGACGCCGAGGGTCTTGTCGAACTTCCTCGACAGCCGTTCTGCGGGTACACCGTGCGCTGTGACGTGACACTTCACGCACTTGTCGTCGGTCTGTGGATCGTCGACGCCGGCCTCGGCCGCCCACTTCTTGGCCTGGTCGCTGCCGAGTGTCTCGTAAGCCTTGGCGTGCTTCGTGTCGAGCCACGTGCCGTACTGGTTTCCGATGCCGTCCTTCTTGTGGCAGGTCTTGCACTTCGCGACGCCGACGTAATCGTGCTCGGCGTCTGCTGCCGAGGCTCCGACCGACAGGCATAGGGCCAACGAAACCAGCCCGACCAGGGCTGCCGCTCGCAGGATTCGCAGAGTCTTCGAATTTGAATCTCGCTTGGTGGCTTTCTGATTCAAGATCTCGCCCACGTTGAATCCTCCTCGTATCGTTTCATCCAGCGCCGGAGCAATTGAGCGCTGGGCCTGGCCTCGCCCTCACAACCAGGTAGGGAGGGCGAGGCTGGCCGGCACCGGCGCTGCGCTTTTCGCCGGGACCTCGCTTCGGTCCCGCATCACGAGACCTTCCGCGTCGTCGTGCGACCCGATTTCCCGGGTCGCCCTCTCACTAGTACACGTCGTGAACCGTGTTGTACACGTTCCACTTCCCAGTCGGCGAGACGAGCCAATCCCCCTTGATGCGTTTCTTCACTTCCAGGGTCTTGTCGTCGTAGACGATGATCTCGCCGTCTTTGTCCCAGACCGCGGTCCAGACTTCGTCACCGGCCTTGTTGTATTCGAAGTGCACGATCTTGCCGCGGTCGGTCGCCTGCCAGCAGTTCGCGCCCGCATCGAAGTCGTCCTTCTTGAAGACACAGATCTGCTGGTTGTCGCCCTCGTCCTTCGCGAGAGTGGCATCGGTCCAGACATGGTTGCTGTTCGGGTGGGTCTTCAGGAAGAGACCGGGGCCGCCGGTTTCCTCTTCACGCAGCACCTTCCAGGCGTGCTCCGGATGGCCGGCCGGATCCGAACCGTAGACCACGATCAGCCCTTCACCGAGATGGGTCGTCGCACTGACAGGCCCATACTTCGGGTCGTCCCAGTTCGCTCCGCGCCCGGGATGGGGTTTCACGCCCGTCTCGAATTTGGTGACGAACTTCTTCTCCTTGGTGTCGACCACCGCAATCTGGTCGCGCATGTTCGCCGCGATCAGCAGGTAACGCTTGGTCGCGTCCCAACCGCCGTCGTGCAGGAAGCGCTCCGTCGCGATCTGGGTCATCGACAGGTTGTCCAGGTCCGAGTAGTCGACCAGCCAGACCATGCCGGTCTCCTTGATCGCCACCACCCACTCGGGATCGTGATGCGACGCGACGATCGTCGCGACGCGCGGCTCCGGGTGGTACTCGTTGGTGTCGTAGGTGGACGAACGAGTCGAGATGACCTTCAGCGGCTCGAGGGTCTGCCCGTCGAGAACCACCATCTGCGGCGGCCAGTAGCAGCCGACCAGCGCGTACTTGTCGATGAAGTCGCCCTTCGGGCCCTTGTACTTCGACACGTCGACCGAGCGGGCGTCCAGGCAGACCCGCGCTTCAGCAACCACTGCGGGCTTCTTCGCATACAGGTCCGTCATCGTGACCTTGCCGTCGCGACCGATGGTGTAGAAATAGCGCCCCGTGGCGGAAGCGCGGAAGATATGCACCGCGTAGCCGGTATCGACGATGCTCACGAGCTCCTTGCTGTCACCGTCGATGAAAGCACCCTTGCCCGCGTCACGCAGGATTACACCGAACATGTTGTCGATGTCGTAATCGTGCTGTTGCTTCTTCGGCCGCTCGGCGACCGGCACCTTGACCTTCCACGATGCCTTCATCTCCTTCAACCCCATCTCGGGCGGAATCGGTGCCGGCAGCTGCAGGAACTTCGACATCAGCTTGGCCTGATCCTGGGTCAGATCACCCGTTCGACCCCAACCCGGCATGCCGGCGTCGGTGCCCTCGAAGATGGTCTCTTCGAGCTTCGAGAGCTTCTGCTTCAGCATCTCCTCGTCGTTGATCGCGGGGCCGGTGGCGCCCTTGCGCAGCGTGCCGTGACAACCCGAGCAGCGGTCGAAATAGATGAACTGTGCGTCTTTGAATTGCTCATCACTCAGCGTCGGAGCTGCGGCGAATGCTCCCGCAGCCAGACCCAGCGACGCCAGCGCCACGCCGGCCGACAACGCGAGCGCGAGGCCGCGCGCAAACAGCCGCTGTCGTGAAGTTCGTGTTCGTTCCGACATCTCTTTACTCCTCCTCAGGTTGTTCCAGTACCCGGAGCCGTTCGCGGCGCCGAGCCTTACCGAACTCGAGCCCGGCTGATCATCCCGGCCGCGTGCGACCGTCGAAAATTCCCGGCGAGATGTGCGGGAGATGCCCCTTGCAGGCAAGCAACGAGGCGTACCCGGGCAGGACGCCCCGGTCTCCAGTCTCCCGCTCCATCCGCCGAATTCGGTGGGCAATCCGCGGTGGCCCCCCCACCGCGCGAATGCCGGAGGACGCTTCGATGGTTCGGACCCGATCGGGAATCACGGAAGCATCCGCATTCCCGATGGATCCCTGTGTTCCGCGTCGAACAAACATTCGAACTCACCCTCCGAGGTCACAAATATAACCAATCGATAAATCGACATCTATATCTATTTATCGATTTTATGAAAATATGTGGCCTACCTTCCTCGCGCCGTTCCCGGGTGCTGGGCAAGAAATCTGGACTTTCCAATTTCTCTTTGATTCTAGGCATTTAGAGAGCCCACAAGGCCGCAGCCCCCGCTCATCGGGATGACTGCGTCTGGGAAGCTGCCTGGGCCGTCCACTACCTAGCCGCAGCGAGTATGATGGAAATCATATCAGGGGGTTCCACCTCCCTACATTTTCCGTCCATCACGCCCCGAAAAGGTGGGATCTGCCCCATTTAGTCCCGGGCGAGCATCCGGAGCGGGCACGGGCTATGAACCGGCGACTCGAAGGGAAGGAGAGAGGCATGACGCCTCCGGAAGTCGAAACGCTATCGAGCTTGGAAGGACCGGAACAGGAACTCGCGGCGGCACGCAGCCGCGCGTACGCGCTGTTCAGTGAGGGACTCGCCTATCCCGACGACGAACTCCGTGAAAGCCTGATCGACGGTGGCTTGGCGCAGCCGCTCCGAGAATGCCTGACTGCGATCTCGACCGAAATCACGAATTCACCCGAGTGCTGGCGCGCTTTACAGGAAGTCGGCGACACCGACGACCTCGCGATCGAATTCACGCGGCTCTTCGATGCCGGCGCCTCCGGCCCGCCCTGCCCGCTCTACGGCGGTCTCTACGCAGGCGACCGGATGGCGAAGATGGAAGAGGCGGTGCGCTTCTACAATCACTTCGGACTCACCCTCTCCGACGAGCAGCGCGAGCTGCCGGACCACATCACGACCGAACTCGAGTTCATGCACTTCCTCGCCTATCGCGAGGTCGAGGCCCTGCAGGCCGGCGTAGATCCGGGTTCCTACCGGCGAGCACAGCGCGATTTCGTCGCGCGAAACCTCGGCAGCTGGATCCCGAAACTCTGCGAGCGGCTCGAGAAAGAGGGCGGAGCCGCCTATTTCCAGACCCTGCTCGGCCTGCTGGCCGAGTTGCTGAAAGCCGACGGAAAGCACTTTTCTTCGGTTTGATGGCCCCGGTATGACCGTCGTCATGCCGAGCTGATGGAGTCGACTCTACGGTTGGAGCATGGTCTCCGATCCCTCGACACTCACGCCGAGCCATGAACCCGCCCAGCCGCCCCCCAGTGGGCAGGGCGACGCCCCCAGGAAACCCGGGCGCCGCGAACGGCGCAGCCAGGAGCTGCGCGACCGCATCTACCTGGCCGCACAAGCGCTCTTCCTCGAATACGGCTTTGCCGCAACCACGGTAAATCAAATCGCCGATGCCGCCGATGTCGCACAGGCCACCTTCTTCAATCACTTCCAGAGCAAGACCGCGATTCTGGGCGCGATGACCGAGGAGGTCTTCGCCCAGCTCGAGTCGCTGATGTCCGAAGTGCTGTCACAGCCCGGCACGCCGCAGGAACGCATTCGCCGTTTCGCGCGCCGGGTCGCCGACGAGACGCTCGCGGTCCGCGGACTCGCGAAGGACGTGCTGCTCGAACTACACCAGATCGGCGTGCAGAGCGGCGACGTCGCGCCCCACCTCGCCGGAATGCGCGAGCCGTTCGAGCGGATGCTGCGCGAAGGGCAGCGGCAGCGAACGGTTCGCGACGATCTCAGTGCCGAGTTCCTGGCCGAGTTCGTGATCGGTGCGCTCAATACCACCGTCATGAACTGGCTGATCCAGACCCACTATCCGTTGGCCGTCCGCCTCGACCAGGCGGCGTCCCTTCTTGCCGAAGCCATCGAGCCACGCCCGGGGGATCCACCGGGTGGCTCATCGCCGATTCCCGAATCGCATCGGGAATCGTAGGAGGAAAAAATGCGAGCTGTCTACGCGAAAACCGAGCTGGAGTCCCTGCTCGACCCGGAATCGGGCCCGTGGCGGGCCCAGGCTGGTGAATCGATTCAGTTGATGGGGACGCCGGTCGGCTTGCAGCCCACCGAAGCCATTCGTGTGGCGTGGATGGGCAAAACGATCGGCGCCATAGGTTCGGTCCGGGTCGCCGCGATCCACAACGGCGACGTGCTGGCCTTCCGACTCGACTGGGAAGATCCGGACGAGGATGCCGAAGTGCTCGACAACGACAGCTTCCCCGATGCCGCTGCAATCTCGCTTCCCGCCGCCGAAGACGCACCAATGGTGTTGATGGGTGCCGCGGGAAAGCCCGTGAATGTCTGGTACTGGCGCGCAGACGAAGCGGACAGCGCGCGTCACCTCACTGCCGAGGGCCTGGGAACCAGCCGCACGCTGGACGTCAAGACCGTCAAGGCACGCGGCATCTGGAAGGAAGGACGCTGGCAGGTGGTGATCGCCCGCGAGATGAACGTCAACACACCCGGCGCCGCGCAGATCACACCGGGAAGCGAAATCGGCTTCGGTGTCGCGATCTGGGAAGGCAGCCACAAGGAGCGCGCGGGGATCAAGGCGTTCTCCGTTGATTGGAAACAGCTCACGATCGACCCGACGAATGCCGGAGGAAAGGCCTGATGGAAGCCTCGAAGCGACAACTCGCCATGGTCATGGACCTCAACAAGTGCATTGGTTGTCAGACCTGCACGATCGCGTGCAAGCGACTCTGGACGCGCGATGAGGGCATGGAATACATGTGGTGGAACACGGTCAACACCCAGCCGGGCCGCGGAACACCGCGCGACTGGGAGAAGTCGGGCGGCGGCTTCGAGAACGGCGTCGCGAAGCCCGGTCAACTTCCGACGCGGAGCGAGTTCGGCGAAGCCTGGGAGTACAACCACAAGGACGTCTTCTACGGCGGCAAGGGCAAGAAGGCGCATCTCGAAATCCAGGGTGAGAAGCCCGAATGGGGCCCGAACTGGGACGAGGACCAGGGCGGCGGTGAGTACCCGAACTCGTACTACTTCTACCTCCCGCGCATCTGCAACCACTGCACGCACCCCGCATGCCTGGAGGCGTGTCCCCGCAAGGCGATCGAGAAGAACGCCGAGAACGGCATCGTCACGGTGAACGAGGACAGCTGCCGCGGCTACCGCTTCTGCATGGAAGCCTGCCCGTACAAGAAGATCTACTTCAACCAGGCTGCCAAGGTCGCGCAGAAGTGCATCTTCTGCTTCCCGCGTATCGAGCAGGGGGTCGCGAACGCGTGTGCGCGGCAGTGCCCCGGGCGCGTCCGCTTCGTGGGCTACCGCGACGACAAGAATGCACCGATCTACAAGCTCGTCGACAAGTGGAAGGTCGCGATTCCGCTGCACCCCGAGTACGGCACCGAGCCGAACGTCTTCTACGTCCCGCCGCTCGCGCCGGCGGCATTCGACGAAAACGGCGAGATCGACGAGAGCCGTTCGAGGATTCCGATGGAATACCTCGAGTCGCTCTTCGGCCCGGCGGTGAACGAATCGCTCGCGATCCTGAAGACCGAGATGGACAAATCGCGTAACGGCGAGAAGTCCGAGCTGATCGACCTGCTGATCGCCTACAAGTGGAAGGACATGTTCGGCGGGTTCGACAAGGATCCGGCGACGATCGAATGGGTCAAGAGCTGAACACGACCAAGCGAGTAACGCGCCGGACCGTCCTGATCGCCGGTGCGGTGGGCGCCGCGGGAGTCGCGGGCGTTTCGTTGGGGCTCCGCGTCTTGCGTCCGCAAGCGCCGCCGAGCGCACCCGCGGCAGCACCGGTCCATACACCCGCGCCGCCCGCCTACGACGACTGGCGGGACGTCTACCGCGAGCGCTGGCGCTGGGACAAGGTCGTTCGCTCCAGCCACTTCGTAAACTGCTGGTACCAGGCCCACTGCGCCTGGAACGTCTACGTCAAGGACGGCCTGGTGTGGCGCGAGGAACAGGTCGCCGAATACACGCAGACCAACTCCGAAGTGCCGGACCCGAACCCGCGCGGCTGCCAGAAGGGTGCCTGCTTCAGCGAGCGCATGTATGACCCGGGTCGCGTCCGTTACCCGCTAAAGCGCGTAGGTGAGCGTGGCGCGGGCAAGTGGAAGCGGATGAAGTGGGACGAGATCCTGCCCGAGATCGCCGACAAGATGCTCGACACGATCACGCAGGAAGGCTCGGACCGGGTCGTCTGGGACGTGGGGCCGCTCTACACCGAAGGCACCATGACGGCCGCCCACCAGCGCCACCTCACGCTGCTCGACTCGACCCACCTCGACCAGAACAGCGAGATCGGCGACGCACACCGTGGTGTCGCGGAGACCTTCGGCAAGATCTGCTTCGAGCGCTCGGCCGACGACTACATGTACTCGGACCTGATCGTGATCTGGGGCAGCAACCCGTTCTACACCCAGATTCCGAATTCCCACTTCCTCACCGAGGCGCGCTACAAGGGCGCGCGCATCATCACGATCGCACCCGACTTCAACGCCTCGTCGATCCATTCGGATCTCCACATCCCCGTGAAGCCCGGCTGCGACGCCGCGCTCGCGCTCGCTGTCGCGCACGAACTCGTGAAGAACGACTGGATCGACCGCGACTTCCTCGTCGAGCAGACCGATCTGCCGCTGCTGGTACGCGAAGACACCCGACTCTTCCTGCGTGAATCCGACCTGAAGCGCCGCGGCAGCGACGAGAAGCTCTACCTGCACGACCCGAAACAGGGCATCGTCCAGGCGCCGCGCCGCTCGCTCGCGCTCGGCAAGCTCGCACCGAGCCTCGAGGGCCGCTTCGAAACCACGCTCGCAAACGGCGAGACCGTCGCCGTCCGTACGGTCTTCTCGCTGCTGAAAGAGCGCCTGGCGGACTACACGCCCGAGAAAGCCGCCGAACTTTGCGGCACGCCCACCTCCGCGATCCGCGAATTCGCGCGACTGATCGGGAATGCCAAAGCCGCCGCGATGGTGACCTCCAGCAACATGGACAAGTACTACCACGGCAACCTGATGGAGCGCAGTCAGGCGCTGGTGTTCGCGCTCACCGGCCAGTTCGGCAAGAAGGGCAGCGGTTTCGTCGGTTTCCCGTGGCTGGACCACGACTCGATCGAGCATTTCGTGCGCAGCATGTTCTCGGTCGGCGACATGATGAACCCGACCGCGATCAAGGTGATCGGAGGCATGCTGAAGGACCAGGTGCGAATGAAACTCGACGGTTACACCGAAGAGATGATGTCGCACGAGATGGGACGCGGGCTGATCAAGGACGGCCGCATGTCCTGCGGTTCGCTGTTCTGGTACATCCACGGTGGGCTGATCCACGCCAGTGACAAACTCGAAGAGTGGGACCCCTACCTGAAACGGCCCGTCAAAGAGGTTCTCCAGGAATCACTCGACAAGGGCTGGCAGGACGTCTGGCCGAAGCCCGGCACTGATCCGAAAATCCTGTTCGTGCTCGGCAGCAACCCGCTGCGCCGGATCCGCGCCTACCCACTGGTGCTCGAGCACCTCTGGCCCAAGCTCGACGCCGTCGTGACGCTCGACTGGCGCATGACCTCGACGACCCAGTTCTCCGACTACGTGCTGCCCGCGGCGGGCTGGTACGAGCGCGATGAAATCAAGTGGGTGTCGCCGCTCAATCCCTACATCCACTCGGGCGAGAAGGCGACGAGCTACTACGAGGCCAAGTCCGACTGGGAGATCATCTCCCGCCTCACCGAGGCGATCGACATCCGTGCGAAGGAGCGCGGGATCAAGAGCTACACCGACCGACGCGGCGACGTCCGTCCACTCGACAACCTCTACGAGAAGTTCTCGGGCGGCGGCGAGTTCGGGCACACCGACGACAGCAAGGTCTGCGAGGCGCTGATCGAGAACTCGAGCAACCTCGGTGGCCTCAAGTGGAAGGACCTGAAGAAGAAGGGATTCTCACGCTTCGAGAAGATCGGCAAGGGCGCCGTGACTGTCGGCATCGCGACCGAAATCGAGCCCGGCCAGACCATCACGCCGCTCACCTTTCACGTCTTCGACAAGCAGCCCTACCCGACCCTGTCGCGGCGAATGCAGTTCTACATCGACCAGGAGCTCTACCTCGAGATGGCCGAGGAACTCCCGACCCACAAGGACCCACCGTTGGCCGGGGGCGACTATCCGCTGATGCTGACGGGCGGCCACACGCGCTGGAGCATTCACAGCAACTGGCGCGATGACAAGTTGATGCTGCAACAGCAGCGCGGTGAGCCGGCGGCATTCATCAGCGTGGGCGATGCAGAACGTCGCGGAATCCGCGACGGAGGCGACGTGCGCGTCTACAACGACATCGATGAATTCGAGATCCAGGTCAAGGTCTCGAACGCCGTACGCGACGGACAGATCATCATCTATCACGCCTGGGAGAACTTCCAGTTCAGGAAGGGCAAGGGTTTCCAGAATCTGATTCCGACACCCCTCAACCCGGTGGAACTCGCAGGCGGCCAGTTCCACCTGCGGCCCATGCTTATCGCGATGCAACCCGGATGTACCGACCGGGACACCCGAGTGGAGATCGAAGCACTATGACGAATACGCCTCGGACCAGAATCTCACGCCGAACCTTCATCGCCGCTACCGGTGCCGTGGGCCTGTCACTCACGATGTGCCGTCTCGATTCCAAGGATGACCTGAAGCCCGGCATGCGCGAGCTGCCGACCTTCGAGCCCACCGAGCCCGTCGCCTATAGCGACTGGAGCGACATCTACCGTAGAAGGTGGGAGTGGGATCGCGTCGCCAAGGGCACCCACACCCGCGCCAACTGCATCGCGGCCTGCTCGTGGAACGTCTTCGTCAAGGATGGAGTCGTCTGGCGCGAGGAACAGGATGCCGTCTACGACACACCGCGCGACGACGTCCCCGACCCGAACCCGCGCGGCTGCCAGAAGGGGGCCTGCTACAGCGATCTCCAGGTCTCGGCAACGCGTATCGTGCACCCGCTCAAGCGGGTGGGGGAACGCGGCGCCGGCGACTGGAAGCGAATCTCGTGGGAGCAGGCGGTCGAGGAGATCGCGGACCAGGTCATCAACGCCGCCGTCTCCGAGGGCACGGAGTCGATCATCCACGACCACGGCACCACCAACGCCGGCTATGGCCCCGAGACCGGAGGCGAAATCCGCTGGGCCGAGGGAATCGGCGCGACGGTGATGGACTCGTGGTCGGGTGTCGGCGACATGCCGATGGGCGCCGTCCAGACCTGGGGGATGTACAACTGCGAGGGCACCGCGGCCGACTGGTTCCGCTCCGACTACATCGTGGTCTGGATCGGCAACCCCGCCTACACCCGTATCCCCGAGATCCACTACATGCACGAGGCGCGCTACCGCGGCGCGAAGCTCGTGGTGATCGCCCCGGACTACAACGCCACCAGCATCCACGCCGACCTCTGGATCAATCTCAAACCCGAGAGCGATGCCGCACTCGGACTCGCGGCCGCACAGGTGATCATCTCCGAGAATCTCTACGACGTGGAGTACGTGCGCGAACAGACCGACATGCCGTTTCTCGTGCGCGAAGACACCGGCATGTTCCTGCGCCAGAGCGACCTCAAGAAGAAGGGTCGCGAGAGCCAGTTCTATTTCTGGGACGAGAAGAAGCAGCGGATCGCCCAGGCGCCGGGCTGTGAAGGCGACGGCAAGGGCGGGCGATCGCTCGCACTGAAGAAGCTGCGGCCCGCGCTCGAGGGGAGCTACAGCGTCGAGCTGCTCGACGGCACGAAGGTCGAGGTGCGGCCCGTATTCGAACGCCTGCGCGAACAGCTCGCGCAGAACACTCCCGAAATGGCCGCAGAAACGACCGGCCTTCCGCCCTCGCTGATCCGTACATTCGCGACACAGCTCGCCGCCGCACCGACGGCGATGATCTTCGCGTCGTGGGGCGCGTGCAAGCACTATCACAGCGACCTCTTCCAACGCGCGATGATCCTGCTGATGGCGCTCACCGGGAATCAGGGCAAGCCGGGCGGGGGCATGCGCATCGCCGCCTGGTGGGGTCTCGACGGCCTCGACCGCCTCGGCGGCACCGGACTCAGCATTGGCGAGATGATACGCGCAATCCCGAAGGCGATCCGCGGACTCACCGCACGCGACTACGAGCAGTTCTTCATCGAGCACAGCCAGAAGGGCCCGATCGTACCGCTGATGCCCTTCCTCTACGTGCACGGTGGTTACAAGGAACTCTGGGACCGCAAGGACCTCGCAGATCCGGCATTGCCGCGCCCTCTCTCCGACTACATGCGCCACGCCATCGACAACAGCTGGACCGAGATGAGCCCGCGCGAAGACCGCGACCCGAAGGTCTACATCTTCACCGGCTGCAACCCGCTGCGGCGCTGGCCCGCGCCGCAGATCGCGCGCGAGCATCTCTGGCCCAAGCTCGACTGCATCGTCGCCGTGAATTTCCGCATGAACACTACAGCCAAGCACGCCGACTACTTCCTGCCGGCCGCGGGCTACTACGAGAAGCACGGCATCAAGTACGGCCAGAGCTATGCGCCCTACATCATCGTCTCGGACGAGGCCGTCAAGCCCCAGGGCGAATCCAAGAGCGAGTGGGAGATCTTCGGACTGCTCTCCGAGGCCGTGGCGCGGCGCGCAACGGAACGCGGCATCGAGTCCGTGCGCGGATTCCGTGACAAGCCATTCGACCTCCGCGACGCCTACAAGCACTACACGTCCGACGGCAAGTACGATCCGCACGACCCGAAGGACCCGATCAAGATGATGGACAACATCCTGCGCGCGAGCCCGAGCTTGGGCGGCATCGGCGCCGAGGAGGCGCTCAAGCTCGGCGCAATTCCGATCATCGGCCCCTCGCGCGCGTCACCGATCGCCCAGACGAGCAGTGACTTCGATCCGGACGACACCTACTGGCCGCATCGTTGGTTCGTCGAAGACAAGATGGCCTGGCCGACGCTCACGGGCCGGCAGCAGTTCTACATCGACCACCCCTGGTACCTCGAAGCGGGCGAGGCCCTGCCCGTCCACAAGGACGCACCGGGAGGTCAGTCGAGCGAGTTCCCGCTGCGCATCAATGGCGGCCACACGCGCTGGAGCATCCACGCCATCTGGCGTGACCACGAACTCATGTTGCGCCTCCAACGCGGCGAGCCGGCCTGTTTCTTGAACCCGGCCGACTGCGAGCCGCGTGGGATCAAAGACGCCGACATGGTCCGGGTGTTCAACCGCACGGGCTCGTTCGAGGCGATGGTCAAGGTCGCTGAAGGCGTCCAACCCGGTGAGATCATCATCTACCACGCCTGGGAGCCCTACCAATTCAAGAACGAGCAGGGACAGGACGAGCCCGTCGAGTCACCCTGGAAGGCGATCCACCTCGCGGGCGACTACGGGCATCTCCACTACCGAATGTTCTACGGCTCGCCGAGCCACGTACCGCGCGGTTCGGGAGTCCAGGTCGAACGCGCCTAGCCGCGCGCGGACGGCGGTCCGCTGAGTGGGTCGCGACCAGAAGTTCCACGTCGTCGCATGAGCCTCCTCGCTCACGCGAAAAGGCCTGGAGAAGGCAATGCGTGAACACAGGACCCGTCTGAAGCACCAGGGGACTCTCAGCCGGCGGACGTTCCTGGCTGGAACGGGAGCCGTCGTCGCGCTTGGACTCACACGGCTCCAGGGCTGCTCGCCCGCCGAAACCCCGATCGCGCCGGTCCCCCGCGTTCCGTCCGACGTGCCCCACTACGACGACTGGCACGACATCTACGCACAGAAGTGGACCTGGGACCGGATCTCGAAGTGCACCCACTATGTCAACTGCGCCTACCAGCGTGGCTGTGCCTGGAACGTCTACGTCAAGGACGGAATCGTCTGGCGCGAAGAGCAGGTCGCCGACTATCCGCAGACCAATTCCG
>JAFDEI010000285.1 GCA_019310425.1 Deltaproteobacteria bacterium
GTGGAGATCAAACTCTGATCATGGCGACCCTCGACGTCGTTACGACCGAGAACGAGAAGGCCGGGACCGTTGACCTCGCTGCGGCGATCTTCGAGGTCAAGGTGAAGCCCGATCTGCTGCACGCCGAGGTGACCCGGCAGCTGGCGGCGCGTCATAGCGGTACCCACAGCACCAAGAACCGGGCTGCGGTATCCGGTGGCGGCTCGAAGCCGTGGAAGCAGAAGGGCACCGGCCGCGCCCGGCAGGGCACGATCCGCGCCCCACAGTGGGCCGGCGGCGGCAGCGTCTTCGGACCGGTTCCGCGCAGCTACGACCACAAGCTCCCGAAGAAGGTGCGCCGTGCCGCGCTGCGCTGCGCGCTTTCGCAGCGCCTCGAGGAAGCAGCCATTACGGTGGTCGATTCACTCGAGATCGGCGAGTTCAAGACCAAGCGCGTGGCCGAAATACTCGGTGCCCTCGGCATCGAGGGAGGCGGTGTGCTGATCGTGATCGACGCTGAGGATACGCACATCGAGCGGTCCGCACGAAATCTTCCGCGGGTGAAGGTACTACGCGCGGCCGGCTTGAACGTTTATGACGTCTTGCGTTACCCGAGCCTGGTGCTGACGTCTGCGGCCGTCGAGGCCATCGATGCGCGCCTGAGCGGTGCTCCGAAGGAGGCGTCGGCATGAACATCCACGACGTGATCCAACATCCTCTGGTCACCGAGAAGAGCAATATCGGTCGTGAAGAGCAGAACCTCGTGACGCTTGCAGTCGATCCGCGCGCGAATAAGCACGACATCCGCCGTGCGGTCGAGGGGCTGTTCGACGTGAAGGTGCTCGACATTCACACGATGCGCATGCACCGCAAGAGCAGGCGCGTCGGGAAATACATGGGTCGGAAACCCGAATGGAAGAAAGCGATCGTGCGCCTGGCTGAAGGCCACTCGATCGAATTCTTCGAGGGGGTGTAGGCGCGTCATGGGTGTCAAGAACTACAAGCCCACTTCGCCTGCTCGGCGTGGCATGAGCGTGTCGGATTTTGCGGAGATCACCCGCGGAAGGCCTGAGCGTTCTCTCGTCGAAGGCGCGGTAAGCAAGACAGGTGGTCGCAACGTGAACGGTCGGATTACGACCTGGCACCGGGGCGGCGGTCACAAACGGCGGTATCGCAAGATCGACTTCCGCCGCAACAAGACCGGTATTCCCGCCAAGGTTGCGGCGATCGAGTACGACCCGAACCGCTCCGCGAACATTGCGTTGCTGCATTATGTCGATGGCGAGAAGCGGTATATCCTGGCACCGGCCGGCCTGCGCGTGGGCGCAATGGTGATGTCGGGTGGTGACGCGGCGCCGGACGTCGGCAATACGCTGCCGCTGGCGCGGATTCCGCTGGGTACAGTGGTGCACGCCATCGAGATGAAGGTCGGCAAGGGCGCGCAGCTCGTTCGGGCTGCCGGTGGTAGAGCACAGCTGATGGCGCGCGAGGGCAAGTACGCCACGTTGCGTATGCCCAGTGGCGAGCATCGCTTGATCCATGTCGACTGCGTTGCCACGATCGGCAGCGTCGGAAATGGTGATCACGAACTCCAGAAAATCGGCAAGGCCGGTCGCATGCGCTGGAAGGGCCGTCGATCGATCGTTCGTGGCGTTGCGATGAACCCGGTCGATCACCCGATGGGTGGCGGCGAGGGCCGTTCTTCGGGTGGACGCCACCCGTGCACGCCCTGGGGTGTGCCGACGAAGGGGCACAAGACGCGCAAGAACCAGAGGTCGCAGAAGTACATCGTGAAGCGGCGGGGGAAGAAGTAAATGGCGCGATCACTCAAGAAGGGACCGTTCATCGACCCGAGCCTTCAGCGGAAGGTCGACAAGGTTCTCGCCAGCGGTTCGAAGCAGGTGATTCGGACCTGGTCTCGCCGGTCGATGATTACACCGGAATTCGTCGGAATGACCTTCCACGTGCACAACGGGAAACTGTTCGTTCCGGTTTTTGTGACCGAGAACATGGTTGGACATCGCCTGGGTGAGTTCTCTCCGACTCGGAAGTTCACCGGGCACTCCACCGACAAGAAAGTGAAGATGCGCTGATATGGAAGCGAGAGCCCGTTTGAGGAACTACCGCGTGAGCGCGCAGAAGGCTCGGCTCGTCGCGAACGAGATTCGCGGCCGTGGTGTCGATGATGCGCTTACGATCCTCGATCTGTCGACCAAGCGATTTGCGAAACCGCTCGCGAAACTCGTGCGATCGGCCGTCGCGAACGCCGACGAGAAGAACAATCGTGATCATGCGGGCATCGACCTCGACAACCTCGTCGTGAAGGAGGTGACCGTCGACCAGGGCTCATCCATGTGGCGTATTCGGGCGCGCGCTCAGGGACGAGCAGCGTGGATTCAGCACCGCACCAGCCACATTCAAGTCGTCTTGAACGAGGATTAACGTGGGACAGAAGGTACATCCGTACGGTTTCCGGATCGGCACTCTCTTTGGGTGGCAGTCCAATTGGTTCGCCGAGCGACGCTACGGCGAGCAGCTCCACGAGGACCTGCACGTCCGGAACTTCATCAAGAAGAAGCTCTTTCACGCCGGTATCTCGAAGGTCGTCATCGACCGCACCGGTGAGAAGATCGTCGTCAACATCCATACTGCGCGACCAGGCATCCTGATCGGAAAGCGCGGCGCCGAAGTCGAGACCCTCCGCGCCGAGCTGGGAGAGCTCTCCGCCAACAAGGAGATCTTCATCAACATCAAGGAGATCCGGAAGGCCGAGCTCGATGCACAGCTGGTGGCCGAGGCGGTTGCGCTTCAGCTCGAGCGCCGAGTCGCCTTCCGCCGTGCGATGAAGAAGGCCGTGACGTCGACCATGAAGTTCGGCGCAGGCGGTATCCGGATCCAATGCTCGGGCCGCCTGGGTGGTTCGGAAATGGGCCGCCGTGAGTGGTATCGCGAGGGGCGGGTGCCGTTGCACACGCTGCGCGCCGACATCGATTACGGACTCGCAGAGGCGAAGACCACCTACGGGATCATTGGTGTGAAGTGTTGGATTTTCAAGGGCGAAGTCGGCGACAAGGACCTCTCGAAGGGTTCGATCGCGAGTCGAGTCGGTGAAGAGGTCCCGAGGTAGGCCATGCTCCAGCCCAAGAAAGTCAAGCACCGGAAAATGCAGAAAGGCCGTATGCGCGGCAAGGCCTATCGGGGCAGCAAGCTCTCGTTCGGAGACTACGGGTTGCAGGCGGTCGAAGGCTCTCGCATGTCGGCACGTCAGATCGAGGCTGCCCGGATTGCGATGACCCGCCATGTGAAGCGTGGCGGAAACGTCTGGATCCGTGTCTTCCCCGACAAGCCCATTACAAAGAAGCCCGCCGAGACTCGTATGGGTAAGGGCAAGGGCAGCCCGGAGTTCTGGGTCGCGGTCGTGAAGCCGGGCAGGATTCTCTACGAAATGGAAGGGGTGACGGTCGAAGTCGCGCGTGAGGCGATGCGGCTCGCGGCGCACAAGCTGCCCTTCAAGACTCGTTTCGTACAGCGCGAGGAGACGGCATGAACCCGACGGAACTACGGGAACTCACGCTCGAGGAGCTGTCTGCGAAGTCAGTCGATCTGCGCGGTGAACTCTTCAACGCGAAGGTCAGATTGGCAACTGGTCAGTTGGAGAACACGGCGAAGCTGAAGCTGTTTCGTCGGGACATTGCTCGCGTGGAAACCATTTTACGTGAAAAGCGCGGAGCGACGAAGTGAATAAGCGAGGAATGCGACGCACATTGATTGGGCTCGTGGTAAGCGACGCGATGGACAAGACCGTGGTCGTTCGGGTCGAACGACTCGTCCAGGATCCGCGGTACAAGAAGTACGTCCGTCGCTATACCAAGTTCCTGGCCCACGACGAATCCAACGATTGTTCGATCGGCGACCGAGTCCGGATCATCGAGCATCGGCCACTCTCGAAGCGCAAGCGATGGAAGGTACAGACGACC